>RFTU01000045.1 GCA_009923315.1 Betaproteobacteria bacterium | reverse complement strand
ATGACCGAGCTTGCCAAATCCTTCGAACCAGCCGCCATCGAAGCGCGCTGGGCTTTGCTGTGGGAGCAGCAGGGCACCTACGGCCCCACTACCGACCCGAACAAGCCCTCGTTCTGCGTCCAATTGCCGCCGCCGAATGTGACCGGTACGCTGCACATGGGGCACGCATTCAACCAGACCATCATGGACGCGTTGGCCCGCCAGCACCGCATGAGTGGGTGCAACACGCTGTGGGTCCCGGGCACCGACCACGCTGGCATCGCGACCCAGATCGTGGTGGAGCGTCAACTCGAGCAAGAAGGTACGAGCCGCCATGAACTGGGTCGCAAGAATTTCGTAGCCCGCGTCTGGGAGTGGAAGGAGCAAAGCGGCTCCACCATCACCCGCCAGATGCGCCGCCTGGGTGCCAGTGTCAGTTGGGAGCACGAGTACTTCACCATGGACGACAAGCTCTCGCGCGTCGTCACGGAGACCTTCGTTCGCTTGTATGAGGAAGGCCTCATCTACCGCGGCAAGCGCCTGGTGAGCTGGGATCCGATTCTGAAGTCCGCCGTCTCGGACCTTGAGGTTGAAAGCGAAGAGGAAGAAGGCCACCTCTGGCATATCCGCTATCCGGTCGAGGGCCGCGACGCCAGTCTGGTCGTGGCCACCACGCGGCCCGAAACGCTACTGGGTGACACCGCGGTGATGGTGCATCCAGAGGATGAGCGGTACGCCGCACTGATCGGACAGCAGGTGCGCTTACCCATCACCGGGCGCTTGGTGCCGGTCATCGCCGATGCGTATGTGGACCGCGAGTTCGGCACCGGCGTGGTGAAGGTGACCCCCGCGCACGACACCAACGACTACGCAGTGGCGCAGCGGCACAACCTACCGATGATCACCATCTTCGACCTGGAGGCCCGTGTGGTGGGCCACCTACAGGAGATCCCGGTCGAGCTGCGCGGGCTGGACCGCTTCGAGGCGCGCAAGCGCATGGTGGCACAGCTTGAGGCCCAGGGCCTGCTGGTGGAAACCAAGAAGCACAAGCTGATGGTGCCGCGTTGCGCACGCACGGGCCAGGTCATCGAGCCCATGCTGACAGACCAGTGGTTCGTGGCCATGACCAAGCCCGGAGCCAACGGCAAGAGCATTGCGCAGGAGGCCATCGAGGTTGTTCAGAACGGCCAGGTGCGCTTCGTGCCCGAGCAGTGGGTGAACACCTACAACCAATGGATGAAGAACATCCAGGACTGGTGCATCAGCCGCCAGCTGTGGTGGGGCCACCAGATTCCGGCCTGGTACGGCTCGGGGGGTGAACTCTTCGTGGCACGCTCTGAAGAGGAGGCGCGCACAAAAGCTGAGGCAGCGGGCTATACCGGCCCGCTCGAGCGCGATCCCGATGTCTTGGACACCTGGTATTCCTCAGCTCTGGTGCCTTTCTCCACCCTGGGATGGCCCGACAAGACCATCGAGCAGGAGCTCTTTCTTCCCTCCTCCGTGCTCGTCACCGGCTACGACATCATCTTCTTTTGGGTCGCCCGGATGATCATGATGACCCAGCACTTCACCGGCAAGGTCCCCTTCAGGGACGTGTACATCCACGGCCTGGTGCTCGATGCGCAAGGCAAGAAGATGAGCAAGAGCGAAGGCAATGTGCTGGACCCGGTCGACCTGATCGACGGCATTGAGTTGGCGCCCTTGCTGGACAAGCGCACCCAGGGCCTGCGCAAGCCTGAAACGGCGCCCAAGGTTCGCAAGGCCACCGAAAAGGAGTTCCCGCAAGGCATTCCTGCCTATGGGGCTGATGCGCTGCGCTTCACTTTCGCGGCCATGGCCAGTCTCGGGCGCAGCGTGAACTTCGACTCCAAGCGCTGCGAGGGCTATCGCAACTTCTGCAACAAGCTGTGGAACGCCACGCGCTTCGTGCTGATGAACTGCCAAGGGCAGGACTGCGGACTCCAGGAGCACACCAAAGCCGAGTGCGCCGCCCCGATCTACGAGCAGGGACAGCTGGTCAAGGAAGCCGGCCCCTTCCACCAGTACCTCGTCTTCTCGCAGGCCGACCGCTGGATCACCAGCGAGCTCCAGCGTGTGGAGCACACGGTCGCCGAAGGCTTCGCACAGTACCGACTGGACCTGGTGGCCAACGCCATCTACGGCTACGTATGGGACGAGTACTGCGACTGGTACCTCGAGATCGCCAAGGTGCAGCTGGCCTCCGGCAACGAAGCGCAACAGCGTGCCACACGCCGCACCCTGATCCGCGTGCTGGAAACCGTGCTGCGCCTGCTGCACCCCATCACTCCCTTCATCACGGCGGAGTTGTGGGACACGGTGGCGGTGGTGGCTGGGCGCAAGGCGGCCAGTAGCGCTGACACGCTGGCCACTGCCGGCTACCCCGTGGCGCAGCTGGAGCGCGTGGACGCCAAGGCTGACGCCTGGATGGTGCAACTCAAGGCGGTGGTGGGTGCCTGCCGCTCCCTGCGCAGCGAGATGGGCCTGTCGCCGGCGGAGCGCGTGCCCTTGCTGGTTCAAGGTGAACCGGACTTCATCGCGAAAGCCGCACCGGCGATCAGGGCGCTGGCCAAGCTCTCGGCCGTAGAGCCCATCGCCGACGAGCCGACCTTCAACGAAGCCAGCCGCAACGCACCAGTGTTGGTGTTGGGTGAGCTGCGCCTGGCGCTCAAAGTAGAGGTCGATGTAGCGGCCGAGACGATGCGACTGGACAAGGAAATCGCACGGCTGCAAGGTGAAATCGCCAAGGCCCAGGGAAAGCTGGGCAGCCAGAGCTTTGTTGCCCGCGCACCCGCCACCGTCGTGGAACAGGAACGCCAACGGGTGGCTGAGTTCACGCAGACGCTGGAGCGGGTGCGGAAGCAGCGGCTACGGCTAGGATGATGCGCTTGGCGCCGAGCCTTCACCACCGACGGCCCAGCATCCTCCCGTCACCGGCGGCCGCTGAAGCGCTGCCTTGACGACGATGAACATCCGCGCTGACCATTGACCTCTCCCAAGAGCCGATATGCCCATCAAGAAAGCCATATTCCCCGTCGCTGGCCTGGGTACGCGCTTCCTGCCGGCCACCAAGGCGCAGCCCAAGGAAATGCTGCCGGTCGTCGACAAGCCCCTGATCCAGTACGCCGTGGAGGAGGCTTACGCCGCCGGTGTGCGCGAAATGATCTTCGTGACCGGGCGCCACAAGCGTCCGATTGAAGACCACTTCGATCTGACCTACGAGCTGGAAGTGGCTCTGGAACAGGCCGGCAAAGAAGAGCTGCTGGCCGTGGTGCGCAGCGTCAAGCCTGATGACATGGAGTGCGTCTATGTGCGCCAAGCGCAGGCCCTGGGCCTGGGCCATGCGGTGCTGTGCGGTCGGCGCCTGGTGGGCCAGGAACCCTTTGCCGTGCTATTGGCTGATGACCTGATGGTGGGCGATCCCCCGGTGCTCGCCCAAATGGTGGAACAGTTCCAAGAGTGGCGCACCAGCATCCTGGCGGTGCAGGAGGTGCCAGCAGAACACACCGGGCGCTACGGTATCGTGGACGGCAGCGCCATCAACGAGCGCTTGGTGGAGGTCACACGCATCGTGGAAAAGCCCGCCCCGCAAGACGCGCCTTCCAACCTGGGCGTGGCCGGGCGCTACATCCTGACCGCCGGTGTGTTCGACGAAATCATGCGGCAGCCCAAAGGCGTGGGCGGAGAGGTCCAACTCACCGACGGCATCGCAGGCCTTCTACGCCGGGAGAAGGTATTGGCCTACCGATACCATGGCAAACGCTATGACTGTGGCAGCAAGGAAGGCTTCCTGCAGGCCAACGTGGAGTTGGCGCTGCAACATCCCACGCTAGGCGCTGGATTTCGGGACTACCTGGACCGCTTGAAGCTCTGAGGTGCGCAGCGCCGGTCTTTGCATCAGCGCCGACGCAAGACGATGGTGAATTCGTCGCCGTTGGTCATCTGTTCGAGCAGCTCATTGCCCGTCTGCTTGGCAAAGGCCTGAAAGTCACGCATGGAACCAGGGTCCGTGGCAATCACTTTCAATGTTTGACCGGCGGTCATTTCGGCCAAGGTCTTCTTGGCCTTCAGGATGGGCAGCGGGCAGTTCAGACCGCGGGTGTCGAGTTCGCGCGTGGTATCCATGGTGGTGCAATCGGCAAGCATTCCATTGTAATGAGCTCGGTCATACGGCAAGCTGACAGGGGATTGAGCACGGGGGCCGCTCAAGCAGGGAAGACGCCGGTGGACAGGTAGCGGTCCCCACGGTCGCAGACGATGAACACGATGGTGGCGTTGGTCACGCGGCGCGACAACTCCAGCGCCGCCCAGCAGGCGCCGGCGGCAGAAATACCAGCGAACAAGCCCTCTTCGCGCGCCAATCGGCGTGCCATCTCTTCAGCGTCAGCCTGGCTGACGTAAACGAGTTCGTCCACCGCAGAAGGGTCGTAGATGCGGGGCAGATACTGAGCAGGCCACTTGCGGATGCCGGGAATTCGAGAGCCTTCGCTGGGCTGAGCGCCAATCACACGGACATCAGGATTTTGCTGCTTGAGATAGCGGCTGACGCCGGTGATGGTGCCGGTGGTGCCCATCGCGCTGACGAAGTGCGTGATGCGACCTTCGGTATCTCGCCAGATTTCAGGGCCGGTGGTTTCGAAGTGCACCCGCGGGTTGTCGGCATTGGCGAACTGATCCAACACCAGGCCCTTGCCCTGCCGCTGCAGTTCGTCGGCCAGGTCGCGCGCGGCCTCCATGCCGCCCGCCTTGGGCGTGAGGATGAGTTCCGCCCCGAAGGCCTTCATGGTTTGCGCCCGCTCAATCGACAGGTCCTCCGGCATGATCAGCAGCATGCGGTAGCCCCGAATGGCCGCCGCCATTGCCAGGGCAATGCCGGTGTTGCCCGACGTGGCCTCGATCAGCGTGTCTCCGGGCTTGATGTCGCCCCGCTCTTCGGCGCGCCGGATCATGCTGATGGCTGGGCGGTCCTTCACCGAACCGGCCGGGTTGTGGCCTTCGAGCTTGCCCAGGACCACATTCCCGCGGGCCTGAGCCACGTCCGCACCGATCCTTTGCAGGCGCACCAGCGGCGTGGCGCCGATCACATCTTCCAGGGTCTTGTAGTTGCTCATGGACTCTCCCGAGTGACATTTTCGCAGGCTGCCGGTGATGGCGCACAGGCCTCACCAACTCCGAATGGGACGGTGCCATAATGAAAGGCTGTCGAGCCCGCGTGACGAAATCGGTAGACGTAGCGGATTCAAAATCCGCCGCCGCAAGGCGTGCCAGTTCGAGTCTGGCCGCGGGCACCACCCCCTGCAGGCGCAGGGGCGGCCCTACAGCGGCCGCGCTGAGCCATGCATCGCCACTGGCTTGGACTCTTGATGCCCCCCATCCCTGCCATCACCAAGGCCTTGATGCTCCTGTGCGTGGGCATGTTCTGCGCTCAACTGCTCTTGCCGCCCTGGTTTGAAGGGTTCCTGGCCTTGTGGCCGCCGGGCAGCGGCAAGTTTGGCCCCTGGCAGCTGCTGAGCTATGGGCTGCTCCATGGTGACCCTGTGCACCTGTTCTTCAACATGCTGGGCCTGTGGATGTTCGGCGGTGAAATCGAGCGTCTGTGGGGCGGCAAGCGTTACCTGCAATTCATCATCGCCAGCGTGTTGTCGGCCGGCTTGGTCCAGGTGGGATGGGCCCTGCTGACGTCGCACTATCAGCCCACCGTGGGTGCCTCCGGCGCCCTGTTCGGTCTCCTGCTGGCCTTCGGCATGATGTTTCCCAATCGCATCATCATGCCGCTGTTTCCGCCCATCCCGATGAAGGCCAAAGTCTTCGTGGCGGTGTTCGGCGGCCTCGAATTGCTGTTCGGCCTGAGCGGTGCCTCTGGCGTGGCTCATTTCGCCCACCTAGGCGGGATGTTGGGCGGCTTCCTGATGATCCAGTACTGGCGCGGCCGAGCGCCCTTCAGCCGGCGTCGGCGCTGAGCCGATCCTCAAGCGAGGGTTCGCTTCGGCTTGCAGCCACCAGCAAGGAGTCTGTGGCAGGCCCCGCCTGAAGGGCATGATCCACGCTCGGGTAACGAAGGCGCACCCCCAACTCCTGTTTCATCCGGTGGTTCAGCAATCGCCTGGACTCCCCCCAGAAGGACAACTGCATCGGCGACAAGCAAGTGCGGGCCTGCTCGCGGGGCGGGCGCGGCAAGCCACACAGGTCGGCCACACGGTCGTAGTGGTCGCCGGTCAACCGGTCACCGTCATCGCTGCTGTTGTAGACACGCTGCGGCAAACCGCGGTGCAGGGCAGCCAACACGATGAGAGCCAAGTCATCGGCCTGAATGTGATTGGTGTAGCCATCCTCCTCGCGCACCAGGCCAGGCGTGCCACGCCGCACGCGGTCACGAGGGTCGCCGCCCTCCCGGTCCAAGGCATAGATGCCCGGCACACGCAGAACGGTGGCGCAGCCTCCGGTGCGCCGGGCCCATGCCCGGACGCTTTGTTCAGCATCGACGCGCCGGCGCGCGCGATCGCTTTGTGGGTTCACCGGCCGGGTTTCGGGCACCCACTGCCCCTTGCAGTCGCCATACACCCCGGTGGTACTCATGTAGACCAAGCGCCGCGGCGCGCGGCGGCGCGACAACGCCTGCAGCAGGTGTGCGGTTCGAGGATCGGTGAGCCCCTGCAAGGGCGGTGGCGCGAGATGGAGAACGGCGTCGCACAGACCGGCCAGCCGCCCCAGCGTGGCCGCATCGTCCAGGTTGCCCACGATGGGTACCGCTCCAGCAGCCCGCAGTTCGGCCCGGCGGTCAGGCCGGGAGGTCAAGGCCAAGATCCGCCAGGCCGAGCGGCGGCGGCGCAGTTCACGCAGCACCCGCAGGCCCACATCACCGCAGCCCACCATCAGCAGGGTTGGTTGACGCTTCATGACCCAGATGATGGCACGGCACGGCAAAATCCCGCTCATGACATTCAAGATCGATATCCAACCCGCCGGCCTTCATTTCCAGGTGGAACGCGACCAGGCCATCCTGCCGGCTGCGATCGCAGCAGGCATCGGCTTGCCCTACGGATGCCGTGACGGCGCCTGTGGTTCATGCAAGAGTCGATTGGTCAGCGGCCGTGTCGTCCACGGCCCGCACCAGCTCAAGGCCCTTTCGGTGGACGAAGAACAGGCCGGCCTCATCCTCACCTGCTGCGCCACGCCGCAGACCGACTGCGTGATCGAGTCACGCAGCGTGGCCGGCGCCGGCGAGTTCCCGATCACCAAGATGCCGGTGCGCGTGGCCACACTCACCAAGGCCGCCCCCGATGTGATGGTGATGCGCCTGCAACTGCCGGCCAACGCCAGCTTCCAGTACAAAGCTGGTCAGTATGTGGAGTTCCTCCTGCGCGACGGAAAGCGCCGCGCCTACAGCATGGCCAATGCACCGCACCTCAAGGGTGAGCCGCCGCAGATCGAATTGCACATCCGCCACATGCCCGGCGGCGTGTTCACCGACGCGCTCTTCAGCACCGTCAAGGAAAAGGACATCATGCGCGTGGAAGGTCCGTATGGGTCATTCTGGTTGCGCGAGGAGGTCCTCAAGCCCATCGTGCTGCTGGCCTCGGGTACCGGCTTTGCGCCGATCAAGGCGCTGATCGAACACCTGCAACTCAAGCAGGCCGATCGGCCCACGGTGCTCTACTGGGGCTGCCGCCAGGCACGCGACCTGTACCTGCATGAATGGGCACAGCAGGTGGCGGCCCAAATGCCTCATTTGCGCTATGTGCCGGTGCTCAGCGAGCCCGATGCCGATTGGCGCGGCCGCACCGGCTTCGTGCACCAGGCGGTCATGGCCGACCTGCCCGACCTGTCTGAACATGAGGTCTATGCGTGCGGCGCACCCGTGATGGTGGAAGCCGCGCGGCGGGACTTCATCGCACAGTGTGGCTTGCCACCTGAGTCGTTCTACGCCGACTCTTTCACCTCCGAGGCCGACAAGGCCTGAGCACCGCCGCCCACAAGCCGCTGCGCTCAGGCTTGTCCATCCTGCGCCTTCGCCTTGGGGCCTGAGCGCGCGCTGGCGGGCGCGTCTTGGCCCGACGCCGAGCCCTCATCAAGCGCGCGCAGCCAGTTCAGCTTGTCGCGCAGCTGGATCTCCAGGCCACGCTCCTGGGGCTGGTACCAACCGGGCGCCGGCACGCCATCGGGCAGGCAGCTCATCCCTGCCGGGTAGGCATGGGGCTCATCATGCGCATAGCGGTACCCGGCTCCATCCCCCATTTGCTTGTGCAGTTTCGACGGCGCGTTGCGCAGGTGCAGCGGCACCGGTAGCGAACCCGTTTCGCGCACGAAGGCCTTGGCCTGCTTCCAGGCGACGTCAGCCGCATTGCTCTTGGCCGCCAGTGACAGATACACCGCGGCCTGCGCCATGGCCAGCTCGCCTTCCGGCAAGCCCAATCGGTCGACCGCCTCGGCCGCCTGGAGCGCCAGTTGCAAGGCGCGAGGGTCCGCGTTGCCAATGTCCTCACTGGCGATGGCGATCATGCGGCGCGTCACCTGACGTGGGTCCACACCACCATCGAGCAAGCGCGCCATCCAGTACAGCGCCGCATCGGGCTGCGAACTGCGCACGCTCTTGTGGAAGGCACTGATCTGTTCGTAGTAGTGGTCCCCCGCCGCGTCCGCGCGGCGCAGGCTGGGGCTGGTACTGGCTTGAACAAAGCCAGCGTCAACCGGTGCGCGCATCCGCCCTGCTGCTTGGGCGGCCACCGACACCTGCTCCATCAGGTTCAGGAATCGCCGCCCATCGCCATCGGCATAGGCCATCAGCAGGTCCAATGCGTCCTCGTCCAAGCGGAAGCCCGGCAGCGCCAAGGCTGCCACCGCGCGCTGGGCCAGCGCCGCGAAGTCCTCACGAGACAGCGGCTCCAGCGCATAGACCTGCGTACGGGACAGCAGCGCATTGGTCACCTGCAGACCTGGGTGTTCGGTGGTGCCGCCAATCAGAACGAGCAAGCCAGACTCCACATGAGGGAGCAGCGCATCCTGCTGCGGCTTGCTGAATGCGTGGATCTCATCGATGAACACGACCGTCCCGCGGCCTTGCGCGCCTCGCAGGGCCTGTGCCGAATCGATCACGGCACGGATGTCCTTGATGCCCGCACTCACGGCCGACAGCAACAGAAACTGGCTGCGCGTGACCTGCGCGGCCAGGCGGGCGATGGTGGTTTTGCCCACCCCCGGTGGGCCCCACAGAATGAAGGAATGAAGGCGGCCTGCTTCGAATGCCAGTCGCAGCGGCCGGCCGGGGCCGATCAGGTGCTGCTGGCCCACCACGTCCTCAAGCCGCTTGGGCCGCAGGCGTTCGGCCAAGGGCGGGACAGGGCCTGATGCGGCTTCGGCTCCGGCTTCGGCTTCGGCACCAGCGCCGGGCGTCACCGGGCCCATGCCCGGCGGCGAGGTGTTTTCGAACAGATCACTCACTGCTGGATCACATCCGCACCCCGGGGCACGGTGAACACCATGCGGTCGGCTGACAAGGGCGTATTCAGCTTGACTGCCCTGAACTGCAGAAGCGATCGCTGTCCCAAGTTGTCCAGGATTTCCACGGCGGCCAATTCGCCGTTTCGAAACCCGATGCGCAGGCTCTCGAAACCCCCTTCGGTCTGCTTGGGTACGGCCCTCACCCACTCCAGACCCTCACGCGTGGGCTCGTTGCTCAAGTTGAAGTCACGCTCGAGCTGCGTACCGGCCAAAAGAGCAGCAGGTGTTGCGGCCAGCGCGGTGCTTTGCTTGCGCGAGACCACCTGATTCAAGTCCGGGTCATAGATCCACAGGCGCTGGCCATCGGCCACGATCAGCTGCTCAAAGGGCTTGGTGTAGCTGAAGCGAAAGCGGTTGGGTCGAGAGAACTCGAATGTGCCGCTCGAGGTTCGCCGCTTGGCACCATCGGGCGACGTGACGCTTTGGGTGAACTCGGCGCTGCCCGTACGGGCATCTCGTACGAAGGCATTGAGCGCGGCCAGGGCATCGGCGTGCACCGGCCGATGCGCCAGGCCGATCAAAAGGAGCATCAGCCCAGCCCGGGCCAAGCTGTGCAGCCGCCGCGCGCCGAATGCCATCGCGGTGCCCGTTCCAGCCATGGCGCTAGTCCTCGCGCCGCGGCACGATGATGTCGCGGTTGCCGTTGGTGGCCATGGCCGAGACCAGGCCCGACTTTTCCATCTGCTCCAACAAGCGAGCCGCGCGGTTGTAGCCGATGCGCAGATGACGCTGCACCAGCGAGATGGACGCCCGCTTGTGTTCCAGCACCACGGCCACGGCCTGGTCGTACAGCGGATCGCTCTCGCCGTCGCCGTTGCCACCGGTGCCCAGGGCGCTGAGTTCGCCCGCCTCGCCTTCCAACGTGCCGCCCTCGAGAATGCCCTCGACGTAATTGGGCTCACCCTGGCTCTTGAGGAACTCCACCACCCGGTGCACCTCGTCGTCGCTCACGAACGCCCCATGGACCCGCACGGGCAGGCCGGTTCCGCTGGGCATGTAGAGCATGTCCCCCATGCCCAACAGGGCTTCGGCGCCCATTTGATCCAGGATGGTGCGGCTGTCGATCTTGCTGCTGACCTGAAAGCTCAGTCGCGTGGGGATGTTGGCCTTGATCAGGCCCGTGATCACATCCACGCTCGGCCGCTGCGTGGCCAGAATCAGGTGGATGCCCGAGGCGCGTGCCTTTTGTGCCAGGCGCGCGATCAACTCTTCGATCTTCTTGCCCACGACCATCATCAGGTCGGCCAACTCGTCGATGACCACCACCACAAACGGCAGGCGCTGCAGCGGCTCGGGCTGCTCCGGTGTGAGCGAGAAGGGGTTGGGAATGTGCTCCTCCCGCGCGGCGGCCTCTTCGATCTTCTTGTTGAAGCCGGCCACGTTGCGCACGCCCATCTTGCTCATGAGCTTGTAGCGACGCTCCATCTCGCCCACACACCAGTTCAGCGCATGGGCCGCCTGCTTCATGTCGGTGACCACCGGACACAGCAGGTGTGGAATGCCCTCGTAGACGCTCATTTCCAGCATCTTGGGATCGATCAGGATGAGTCGCACATCGCGTGCCTCAGCCTTGTAGAGCAGGCTCAGGATCATCGCGTTGATGCCCACCGACTTGCCCGAACCGGTGGTGCCGGCCACCAAGCAGTGCGGCATCTTCGCCAGGTCGGCCACCACGGGTTGGCCCACGATGTCCTTGCCCAAGCCCATGGTCAGCATCGACCCCGCATCGGCATACACCTGTGAGCCCAGGATCTCGGTGAGCCTGATGACCTGTCGCTTGGCGTTGGGCAACTCCAGGGCCATGGTGGTCTTGCCCGGAATGGTTTCCACCACGCGGATGCTGACCAAGGAAAGCGACCGCGCCAGGTCTTTGGCCAGGTTCACCACCTGCGAGCCCTTGACGCCCGTGGCCGGTTCGATCTCGTAACGGGTGATCACCGGCCCAGGAGAAGCCGCCACCACCTGCACGTCCACACCAAAGTCGCGCAGCTTCTTTTCGATCAGGCGCGAGGTCATCTCCAGCGTCTCGGGGGACACGGTCTCCTGACGGTTGGGGGCCGAATCCAGCAGGTCGACCTGAGGCAACTTCGTGTCGTGCAACTCCTGGAACAGCGGCTTCTGGCGCTCCTTGGCCACACGGGTGGACACCGGCACTTCCATCACCGGCGGCTCGATCACGATCGGCACATGTTCCTCTTCCTCCAAGCGCCGCTCCACCTGGACATCCTCGATGCGTTCACGCAAGGCCTGTTCGCCCAGGCGCACGTCCTCGGCATGCTCACGCTGGGCCTGGCGCTGATCGCGCAGGCCCTCGACCCGCGCGCCGATGTGCTCAGCCAGACGCAGCCAGGAGAACCCGAACGCCCAGGCCACTCCCACCACCAAGGTGGCGATCCAGAAGACGCCCGAACCATTGAAGCCGAGCCATTTCATGGACCAGGGCCCCAGAAGGTATCCCAGCACACCGCCGGCGTGGCCGGGCATCCCCGGCTCGGCCTGATACAGCCGCGTCCATTCGAGAGCCGTACTGGCTGCGAGCACCATCACCACCCCAGCGGCACGCGCCCAAGGCGCCGAAGTCGAGCGGGCGTCCCCCGGCTGTGCCAGCTGCTCCTCGGACGGCAGCCCGCGCAGACGCCAAGCCAACAAGGACAACCAGTGGCGCGCCACGATCAGGGGAACCCACCAGACCGAATAGCCCAATAGGAACAGGGCAACGTCCGATAACCAGGCGCCCACACGCCCCACCGCGTTGAACACCGCATCCTGGCGACCGCTGGTGGTGAAACCAGGGTCGGCCGGGTGGTGGGTGACCAGCGCCAGGACGGCCAACAGCCAGACGACGGCCGTCAGGAACAACCACAGCGCGCGCGGCGGTGAAGCCGATGGGCTCGTTGATTCGGTGGCTTCGCCACGAACACGCCGGGCGTTCGAGGGGTCGGCCTCACTGCCTCGAGGGCGTCTGTCACGCTCTTTGGTAGCGGTCATGGGCAGGGTCATGCCCACATTGTGGCGCCTCCGCGGCTGCCTGGGGGCCGGCACCGGGCTCCCGGATCCACAGGGACCCGTCTTCTTGCGGCTCGATGAAGCCGCGCTCATGGAGGTTCTTCATCACGCGGCTGACCATTTCACGAGAGGCCCCCACGTGCTTGGCCAGGTCCTGCCGCGAAACCCGGCCGCGGATGAGCCTGCGGTGGCCCACCTCCTCGGACAGCTCCACCAGCGCGCGCGCCACCCGACCATACACATCCAGCAGAGCCAGTGACTCGATCTGCCGGTCGGCTGCCCTCAGCCGCTTGACCAGACCGTGCATCACGGGACTGGCCAGGTTGGAGCCGTCGGGCAGGCAGCGCAAGAACGCCCCACGACCCAGCATCAGCATATCGGTCTGCACCTCGGTCCGGACGGTGGCCGAGTGGGGCTTGCCGTCGATGAGGCTCATCTCTCCGACGTAGGAACCGGCCCCCAGGACGGACAGGATGACCTCGCGGCCCTTGCCGTCGGCGGTCGTCACCCGTGCCCTGCCGTTGAGCAAGATGAACAGCGCGTCACTCTTGCGACCCTGTTCCACCACGACCTCCCCCCGGCGAAAGCGCCGCTTGACCACCCCTTCGGCGACCTGGCGGGCCTGGTCATGGGTGAGCAAGGAAAACAGCGGAACGCGACGGATGAGTTCCAGACTTGACAACATCGACATGAAGGGCCCTTTCCGAATCGGTTGGTTGAGGTGTGTATCGGCACTGAGTGACGACTGGTCCAACCCGATTGCAACGCGTTGTCGACAACGTGCCAACTCGATCACTTTTCGTCGCGCGAACCTGGGGTTCACCCTTGCTTCCGGCCGAAAAAGTCCGCCATGAGAAAATCGTGTGATGACTGCTTCAACCCACCACGCCCAAGTCCTGATCCTGGGCTCCGGCCCAGCCGGCTACACCGCGGCCATCTACGCCGCCCGCGCCAACCTCAAGCCCATGCTGGTGACCGGCCTGGCCCAGGGTGGCCAATTGATGACAACCACCGAAGTTGACAACTGGCCCGCCGATGTGATGGGGGTCCAGGGGCCCGATCTGATGCAACGCTTTCAGCAGCATGCCGAGCGCTTCAACACCCAGATCGTCTTTGACCACATTCACACGGTCGACCTTTCGCAACGCCCCTTCCGGCTGACCGGCGACAGCGGCACCTACACCTGCGATGCGCTGATCATCGCCACCGGCGCCAGCGCCAAGTACTTGGGTCTGCCCAGCGAAACCGCCTTCATGGGCAAAGGGGTCAGCGGCTGCGCCACGTGCGACGGCTTCTTCTACCGTGGCCAGGAGGTGTGTGTCGTGGGCGGGGGCAACACAGCCGTCGAGGAAGCCCTCTACCTGTCCAACATCGCCAGCAAGGTGCACCTGATCCACCGTCGCGACAAGTTCCGCGCCGAAGCCATCATGGTGGACAAGCTGCACCAGAAGGTGGCCGAGGGCAAGATGGTGCTGCATCTGTGGAACACGCTGGAGGAAGTGCTGGGTGACACCAGCGGCGTGACCGGCGTGCGCATCAAGAGCACCCAGGACGGATCGAGTCAAGACCTGAAGCTGCAAGGCTGCTTCATCGCCATCGGTCATCAACCCAACACCGACATCTTCAAGGGCCAGTTGGAGATGAAGGACGGCTACATCGTGACGCGATCGGGCCTGGTGGGCATGGCCACCATGACCAGCGTGCCCGGTGTGTTCGCCGCCGGCGACGTGCAGGACCATGTGTACCGGCAGGCCATCACCAGCGCCGGGACGGGCTGCATGGCGGCGCTGGACGCGCAGCGCTTCCTGGAGCAAGAAGGCTGACACCCTGCTGTGGCTCGGGAATCCAGCCGGATTTGCCGTGAGCTGGATTCATCGGTTACACTTGAAGGCTTTGCTGCGCGCCACGCTCGTGGCCGCTTCGGGATACCGCCACCCTTATGGCGAGGTGAGGCCGTGCGCCAGTGCGGCCGTTTGACTCAAGTTTGGAGTGTCCACATGGCACGCGTGTGTGAAGTCACGGGCAAGAAGCCCATGGTGGGGAACCATGTCTCCCACGCCAACAACAAGACCAAGCGTCGTTTCCTGCCCAACCTGCAGTACCGTCGCTTCTGGGTCGAAAGCGAAAACCGTTGGGTGCGTCTGCGCGTGTCCAATGCCGCGCTGCGCCTGATCGACAAGAAGGGCATTGACGTGGTGCTTGCCGACCTGCGCGCGCGCGGTCAGATCTAAGGAAAGGACACATCATGGCAACCAAAGGCGGCCGCGAAAAGATCAAGCTGGAGTCCTCTGCGGGCACCGGTCATTTCTACACCACCAACAAGAACAAGAAGACGACGCCCAACAAGCTCGAATTCATGAAGTTCGACCCCAAGGCACGCAAGCACGTGCTGTACAAGGAAACCAAGCTGAAGTGATTCAGCCTGCCTTGGGCCTCAGGCTCAAGGTCCTTGCAACAAAAATGCCCGCTCATTGAGCGGGCATTTTTGTTGGTGTCGCCGCGCCAGCCCCGGCAGGGGCTCAGGCGGGCGGCCTCGGATGCAGTCTTTAAACGCGCGCAGCCTTCACCCGCAGCGACATTTCTTGCAGGGCGGCAATGCCACTTTCCTCGGCGCGTTGGCACCAGGCCTGCAGGTCGCTGACCAACTGTTCGCGCGACACATTGGTGCGGGTCCACAGTTGGCGCAATTCCTCGCGCATGTCCACGAGCTTGGTCAGCACCGGGCTGGAGGCCATGGCCACGGCCACTTGGGGCTTCACGCCTTGGGGAACCTTTTCATCGTCGCGCGGCAACCAGCGGTGGGCGATCAGCATCTGCTTCCAGCTCTCGCTGCCCTTGCGGCCTTGCTCGCGCAGGCGGTCCAGCTCGGCTCCGCAGGCTCGCTTGAGGGCAGCCGCGTAGTCGGCCATCACCTCGTAGCGATGGTGGATCAGGGCCTCGAGGGTCTTGCCGTCGGCCTGCTGGCGCACCTCGCCGAGCTTGAGCACGGGCGCTGTCTTGCGCACCGTGGCTTGCCCCAGGGCCTGCAGAATGCGGATGTAGAGCCAGCCGATGTCAAACTCATGCGGCTTGACCGACAGCTTGGCCGAAGTGGGGTAGGTGTGGTGGTTGTTGTGCAGTTCTTCACCACCGATGATGATGCCCCACGGCGAAATGTTGGTGGAGGCGTCCACCGCCTCAAAGTTGCGATAGCCCCACCAGTGGCCGATGCCATTGATGATGCCGGCTGCGGTGATCGGAATCCACAGCATCTGCACGGCCCAAACCGCAGCGCCGATGGCGCCGAACAGCAACACGTTGATGATCAGCATCAAGGACACCCCCAAGGCGCTGTGGCGGGTGTACAGGTTGCGCTCAATCCAGTCGTCGGGCGTGTTGTGGCCGTACTTGGACAGGGTCTCCTGAACCTTGGCCTCGGCACGGTACAGCTCCGAGCCTTCCAGCAACACGGTGCGGATGCCACGGGTCTGGGGGCTGTGGGGATCGTCTTCGGTCTCGCACTTGGCGTGGTGCTTGCGGTGGATGGCCACCCATTCCTTGGTGATCATGCCCGTGGTCATCCACAGCCAAAAGCGGAAGAAGTGGGACGGCACAGGGCCCAGATCCAGCGAACGGTGAGCCTGCGAGCGGTGCAGGAAGATGGTCACCGAAGCGATCGTGATGTGCGTGACCACCAAGGTGTAGGCCAGGGTCTGCCAGGCGCTGGCGCCTGCCAAACCGTCGGCCATCACGTTCACGAATCCCATCCAGAGCTGATAAATGTCCATGAGCGGTCCAAAAAGCGACTCTCTCATTCTACCGCGCAGGGGGGTTTGCAGGCTGTCTAGGCGCGCCGGCGCAGCACCGCGGCAAAGAAGCCGTCGGTACCGTGGCGCTGGGGCCACAGGCGCAGCTGGCCGTCCTGGCACAGGGACGCCGCCTCGGGCACCTTCAGACGCGCGAGTTCTTCTGCCGCATCCAGGGCCTCAAAGCCGCTGTGGGCCGCCAAGAAGGCCTGCACCGTGGCTTCGTTTTCCTCGGGCAGCACGCTGCAGGTGGCGTACACCAGTCGCCCACCAGGCTTGAGCAGGCGCGACGCACTGGCCAGGATGGCCTGTTGCAGCGCGGCCAATTCGCTCACCGATTCGGGTTTTTGGCGCCACTTCAGGTCGGGGTTGCGCCGCAGCGTTCCCAGGCCTGAACACGGCGCGTCCACCAGCACCCGGTCGATCTTGCCGGCCAGGCGCTTGATGCGCTCGTCGCGCTCGTGTGCAATCTGCACCGGGTGCACATTGGACAGGCCGCTGCGCGCCAGGCGCGGCTTGAGCGCGGCCAAACGGTGCCCAGAGGTGTCAAAGGCATACAAGCGGCCGGTGTTGCGCATCGAGGCCCCCAGGGCCAAGGTCTTGCCCCCAGCACCCGCGCAGAAATCCACCACCATCTCGCCGCGGTGGGCATCGGTGAGCAACGCCAGCAGCTGGCTGCCCTCGTCTTGGACCTCCACGTCCCCTCTTGCAAACACCTCCAAGCGGTTGAGGGCCGGCTTGCCTTGCAGCCGCAGCCCCCAGGGCGAATGCGGCGTGGGGGTGCAGACAAAGCCCTGGGATTCGAAAGCCGCCTGCACCGCTTCGCGCTTGGCCTTGAAGGTGTTGACCCGCAGGTCCAAGGGGGCCGAGCCTTCCATGGCCTGCACAAAGGCGGCGCATTCCTGCCCCAAGACGGCCTGAAGCCGCTCGAGCAACCACGGTGGCATATTGGCCTTGACCCGCTCGGGCAGGTTGGCCAGCGAGACGTTGCGCACCTGCTGCAGCCAGTTCCACTCCACCTCGGTCACCGCGGCCTTCAGGTAGGCGTCGCTGCCCTGCCAGGCCAGCAACACCAAGCGCCGAGCCAGGGGGCCCTGCCCCGATTGCGCCAGGTGCTGCAGCACCAAGCGCTGACGCAACACGCGAAAGGTGGTCTCGGCCAAGATGGCGCGGTCTTTGGCGCCCAGCTCTTTGTTTTCACGAAAGAAGGCCGAGACCTCGCGGTCAGCCGGGTGCACCAGCAACAGCACCCGCTGCAGCAGTTCGGTGGCCAGTTGGACCTGTTGTTTGGGATGCATAAGGGGCCTCGATCGGGTTGGGCTATTGAGGCACGGCCATCGCAGGGGTCAGGTCGGCGTCGGGGAAGAACAAGGTTTGCGCAGCGCCTTGTCGGTGGTGCACACAGCCCTCGTGCAGCTGCAGCTCACCGCGAACATGCCAAGCCACGGCCAGGGGCAACAGTTGGTGCTCGGCCCGCAGGACTCGGTCGGCCAGGCTGTGCTCGGTGTCGCGCGGCAACACAGGCACCACGGCCTGCGCGATCACAGGCCCATGGTCCAAGCGGGGTGTGACGTAGTGGGCGGTGGCGCCGGCCACCTTCACGCCCGCTTGCAAGGCGCGCCGGTGGGTGTGCAGGCCGGTGAAGGCGGGCAGCAAAGACGGGTGAATGTTGATCAAGCGGCCCTCGAAGTGCTGCACAAAGGCCTCGCCCAAGACCCGCATGAAGCCGGCCAACACGACCACATCGGGGCGATGCGCCAAACAGGCCTGCAGCAGGGCCGCGTCAAAGGCCTCCCTGGAGGCAAAGGCTTGATGGTCCAGCACCTGCGTGGGCAAACCATGGCTTTGGGCCCATTGCAATCCGGCGGCTTGCGGCCGGTTGCTGATGACCCCCACCACCTGCGCCGGCCAGGCTTGTGCATGGGCGGCCTCCACCAGGGCGGCCAGGTTGCTGCCACGGCCAGAAATGAGGACCAGGATGCGCATGCTCATGAGGGAACCAAGGGGCGGCAGTGTACCGGTGAGGGCCTTAGGCCCCCTCCTACAATCTTGGGATGAGCCAACGCGTTTTGACCGGCGTCACCACCACGGGCACGCCGCACCTGGGCAACTATGTCGGCGCCATCCGGCCGGCCGTGGCGGCCAGCCGCGAGGCCGGTGTTGAGAGCTTCTTGTTTTTGGCGGACTATCACGCCCTGATCAAGTGCGACGACCCGGCCCGCGTGGCCCGTTCGCGCTTGGAAATCGCCGCGACGTGGTTGGCCTGTGGCCTGGACCCCGAGCGCGTGACCTTCTATCGGCAAAGCGACATCCCCGAAATCCCCGAGCTCAACTGGCTGCTGACCTGCGTCACCAGCAAGGGGCTGATGAACCGTGCACACGCCTACAAGGCCGCTGCCGACGCGAACCAGTCGCAAGGGGAAGAAGAAGACGCC
>RFTU01000044.1 GCA_009923315.1 Betaproteobacteria bacterium | reverse complement strand
CGCCCCAAGTGAACCTCAACCTCTTGTTCAAGATGAACAGGGTTTCAATTGTTATTCAATGGGTTACATTGCGTTTGTAACGTTGGGTATAAGGTTTAGCAGGCTTGCAGTCTTCGAGTTACACCTCAACGACATAGGGCCTTCTGTCGCCTGACTGCAACAATCGCCGCTCGCACTTGAGCGTGGGGCGGGGAGCAGACCACCCGGTCGGGCTGTTGCCCGATGGCAACAATCTGCTCGGGCCGCGGAGGACCCGCCAAGCGTCACAAAACGGCAATCAAATCAAGGCTTTGGCGATGGGCGGCATTCTGCAATGGGCGCCATCGAGGCCCAGGCGCCCCGCTCGTCGACCCAGTCAGGCGATGTTTTTTCGTGAGGGGCAACCGATCGTTTCACAATCGTCGAGTGTCGCCCGAGGCTGTGAGGAGGCGGCAGGTCAATGGGAGCCGGCCGTGGGCCGGTTGTTCCACTTTTTTTGCCAATTGAGGAGCGAGGAATGCAAAAGAGAACCAGGGTTGCAGCAGGCGTCCTGCTGATGATCGGCAGCATGGCGGCACCCAGCGTGTGGGCCCAGAGCAGCCAGCGCGTGGAAGTGACGGGTTCGTCGATCAAGCGCATCGCCGCCGAGGGCGCGCTGCCGGTGATCACGATCAACCGTGAAGAGATCGACAAGTCCGGCGCCACCAGCACCCAGGAACTCATTCAGAACTTGCCCTCGATGCAGGGCTTCATCTCCTCGGCCAATTCCGTCAACGGCGGTGGTGGCGGCGTGACGACGGCCTCGCTGCGCGACCTGGGTTCAGCGTATACCTTGGTGCTGCTCAACGGCCGGCGCGTGGCGCCGTACAACACCGGTTCTTCGGTCAACTTGGAGCAGCTGCCCCTGTCGGCCATCGAGCGCATCGAAATCCTGGCCGATGGCGCGTCGGCCCTGTACGGCTCGGACGCCATCGCCGGCGTGGTGAACTTCATCACCAAGTCCAATACCGCCGACGGCGGCATCGATATCAAGTTGTCGCGTCCGCAGGCCGCTGGTGGTGACCAGAACAGCGTGAGCCTGTCCAAGGGCTTTGGCAATTTCGACAAGGATGGCTTCAACGTACTGCTGGGCGCGAGCTTCCAAAAGGACCAGCAAATCAAGGCCTCGGAGCGAGAGTTCTCCAAGACCGGCGTGTTTCCCTTCACCTATGAGGGCACGAATTACTTCTTCTATCAGACCTCGGGCAACGCCACGCCGCCCAACATCCAGCTCTACAGCCGCACGGGCTCTTTGCTGGCCAACTACAGCCCGGGTGCCCTCAACGGGACGAAGTGCGGCCCGCACCCCGGCTCTTTCCAGTTGGGCAACACCTGCCGCTTCGACTATGCCTCCACCGTGGAAGCGCAACCTGAAGCCAAGCGCAACAACCTGTACGGGTCGGCCTCGTTCAAGATCAGCAAGGACTTGCGCGCGTTTGCCGAAGGCATGTTCTCCGATGTGGCCCTGTACGGTCGCTTCGCGCCGCCAGCGCAGCCCCTGGCGATGCCGGTGGGCGGCACCCTGTACAACCGGTATGTGGTGCCCTACCTGACCCAGTTGGGCGTGAACCCGGCCAACGTGGGCCGAGCCGCCTATGGCATGCGCCTTATTGACTCGGGCCTTCGCTCCAACGATTACCTCACCAAGGGCAAGCACCTCGTGTTGGGCGTGGACGGGCAATTGGCCGGATTTGATTTCTCCGCGTACTACACCAAGTCCTCGAACAACCTGGACAGCCCCTACGGCGGCGGTTATGTCAGCCGCCTGAAGATGGACCAGCTGATCGCCAGCGGCGCCTGGGATCCGTTCGCCCAGGGCACCGATGCCTCGCGCGCGGCCATCGCCCCGGCCATCCTGCGGGATGTGGACTCCTCCAAGTCCAGCCTTGATGTGCTGTCCCTGCGCGGCTCGGGCCCGCTGTTCAAGGCTCCTGCGGGCATGGCCTACGCTGGCCTCGGGGCGGATTTCAGCAAACAGGGCTATTCCTCGGCGCCCAGCCCCATCTCGCAGGGCCCCAACGCCTTCCAGCCGAACTACGCCGACTTCCCGGTGGGTTCGGGCCAGGGTTCGCTGCCGTTTGATTCCAGCCGCAAGTCCAAGGGCGCGTTCCTCGAAGTGCAGATCCCGCTGCTCAAGACGCTGGAGGCCACCGCCGCCGTGCGCTACGACAGCTACGACGCAGTGCGCAACAGCGCCAACTTCGATGCTGACCTGAACCCCATCAAGCCGGCTGTGCAGGGTAACTCCGCTTCGAAGTCCACCTACAAGCTGGCCTTCCGCTTCCAGCCCACACAGGAATTGCTGGTTCGCGGCTCGGTCGGTACGGGCTTCCGCGCGCCCACACTGTCCAACATCACCAGCCCGCTGACCGAGGCCGGTGTGGTGGGCAACCAATACGACTGCCCGGCCAAGGCGCCAGACCCCTTGGCTGCAGGCTGCCGCTCGATTCCGACGCAGTACAAGCTGCAGTCGGGCGGCAACCCCTTCTCGGGCGCTGGTGGTCTGAAGCCCGAAACATCGGACCAGGCGACCCTGGGGTTCCGATTCGAGCCGAACAACCAAGTGACCGCCGGCATCGACTACTGGTCGGTGAAGATCAAGGACCAGATCACCGCGGTTCCCGAGGCCACGGCCTTCTCGAAGTTCTCGCAGTATCGCGGCCTGTTCTCGGTGACCACCGATGGCGCCACCGGTCTGCCCATCCTGACCTTCAACGATGTGCCCTTCAATGCGGCGGTGAACGTGGCCAAGGGCTTCGATTTCGATGTCACGCTGCGCAACAAGCTGCCCTTCGGCAACTTGACCACCACCTGGGTGGCCACCTACCTGATCGACTCCTACTATGACCTGGGATTCGGCGCGGGCAAGGAAGACAGCATGGGCAAGTACGGCAGCAACGGAGCGGTGTCGTTCCGCGTTCTGTCACGCGTGGCCAACACGCTGCAGACCGGGCCGTTGTCGCAAACCCTCGTGTGGAAGTACCGCCCAGGCTACAAGGACCGCGCGTTTGAAGCGGGCGAGGGCACGGTGCGCCTGGCCACTTCCACCGGCGGCTTCGGCTCCTTCGTGGACTTCCCCGGTCTGGATGTACCGGCCTACTCGCTGTTCGACTACCAGGCCAGGTATGCCTTGAACAAGCAGATGACGGTGACCGGCGGTATCTTGAATCTGTTCAACAAGAAGCCCCCGCTGAGTCTGAAACTCGACGGTGGCAACATGGTCGGCTTCGACCCGCGCTACCACGATGGCCGCCTGCGCACGTTCTATGTGTCGGCTGGCTACAAGTTCTGATCGATTCTTCGACTCAGTTCTTGGTCAAGGGCTCCTTCGGGAGCCCTTTTTCTTTTTGCTCACCCCGCTGTTGCGTATCCCGCTGTTGAGCTCAGCGCCGTGCCCATGAACACATCAACGGCCACTGTGGGCGCCGCCTCCACACGCAAGCCGCCGTACTCGTCCACGCGGGCCACAAAGGCGGTCTTCAGCCCGCACGCCGCAGCAGCGGCCAGGTCGTCCGAGTGCGCGGCCACCATCATCACCTCTTGCGGTGCAAGCCCCAGCGCGTCACAGGCCCGTTGGTACACCACGGGCTTGGGCTTGTAGTCGCCCGCCACTTCAGCGCCCAGGATGGCGTCCCAGTGCCAACCGTTGTGGCGCGCCAGGTCCACCATGAGGGAGATGTTGCCGTTGGAGCAGGGCGCCAGGCGGTAAGTGTTTCGCAGCGTGGCCAAGGCCGGCCCCACGTCGGGCCATGCGTCCAGCCGATGCCAAGCCAAATTCAGTTCCTGGCGGACGGGATCGGGCGTTTGTCCGGCCAGGCCGCCCAGTCGCTGCAGCACGATGTCCAGGTTTCGCCGATGCAGCACGTCCAGTTTGGAAAACGGCAGCCGCCCACTGCGCACCTCTTCCATGGCGCCCTGGTACTCGCCCCGCCAGGCATCGGCGAAGGCTGGCCAGTCGGCCTGAACACCCAGTGGCGCCAAAACACGCTGCGCCTCACGGGCCACCGATGAACGCCAGTCGACAAGTGTGCCGAACACATCGAAGATCAAGGCCTTGACGCCCGGTACCATGAAGATTCCTTTCGTATGCCGGCTGCAGCCACATTGTGGCCCGCCTGCCCAACAGCACCGACAATGCCGTCCATGGGAACCCTCTACCTGGTGCGCCATGGCCAAGCCTCCTTCGGCGCCGACGACTATGACCGGCTCAGCGACCTCGGCCATCGTCAATGCGAGGCCCTGGGTCAAGCCCTGAAGCAGCGCCGTGTGCAACCCGCCGCCGTGCTGATGGGAACACTGCGTCGGCACCAGGAGTCCTGGAACGGATTGGCCAAGGGGCTGGGTGCAAGCGGCATCGAAGCCCAAGCATGGCCTGGGCTGAACGAGTACGACAGCCTGGCACTGCTGCAGGCCATCGGCGGAGACCCTTTGCCGCCCCACGACACGGCAGAGGGCTTCAAGGCGCATTTTCGAAGGCTGCGCCAGGCGCTTGCCGCCTGGATGGAAGGAACCATCGCGCCCAAGGGCATGCCCGCCTACCGCGACTTTCGTGACGGTGTGCTGCAAGCCTTGGCGCATGTGCAGGCGCATCACGTGGGTCAGCCAGCGCTGATCGTCAGCAGCGGCGGGCCGATATCCACTGCGGTGGCGCACGTGTTGGGCGCGCCTGCCACCACCGTCATCGACCTCAACATGCGGCTGCGCAACAGCTCGCTCACCGAGATGGTGGTCACCCCCAAGCGGCTTGAATTGCTGGCCTTCAACACCCTGCCGCACCTGGAAGATGAACCCCGCCGCAGCTGGGTGACCTACGCCTGAACGCCCGCGATGGAAAGAACGCCACCCCTGGTTTGGCTGGAAGGTGATGCGCCCTTTCCGCCGGTCGAGAACGCCTTGGGCACCGATTCCGATCTGTGCGGCCTCCTGGCCATCGGGGGGCAGCTCACGTTGGAGCGGCTTGAGCAGGCCTATGCTCGTGGCATCTTCCCCTGGTACACCGAGGGCCAACCGGTACTGTGGTGGGCACCCGACCCGCGCATGGTGCTCAAGACGGCCGATTTCAAGCTCAGCCGCTCACTGTCCAAGACCTTGCGCCGATTTCTCTCCACTCCAGGATGTGAGATTCGTGTCGATCATGCCTTTGGGGGCGTGATGGCTGCCTGCGCGCAGGCAAACCGGCGCGGGCAAGTCGGCACCTGGATCACCCCGGCCATGCAGGCGGCCTATGGCCAGTGGCACCAAGCGGGGCGGGTGCACTCCTTCGAGGTGTGGATGAACAAGGATTTGGTGGGGGGCTTGTACGGCGTAAACATCGGGCGCATGTTCTTTGGCGAATCGATGTTCAGCCGTCATACGGATGCGTCCAAGTGGGCTCTGGCCGCTCTGGTGACCGCCTGCCGGCGCCGCGGCATCGAGTGGATCGATTGCCAGCAGAACACCGCCCACCTGAGTTCTCTGGGTGCGGCCGAGGTGCCGCGCGCTGAGTTCGTGGATCATCTCAACCGGGTATCGGGCCTGTTGCCGACCTGCGATTGGTTCTATGATCACCGGGACTGGGCGTTGCTGGGGCTGGATGTGCCGGCTGCGCTCGAGGTATCCGCCGCGTCAGCCATGCCTGGTGCGCGGATCAGTTAGGCAGCCAGGGCAAGGGCGTGACCGCACCCAAAGAACTTCCACTGGCGTCGCTGCAGTTCTATGCGACGGCGCCTTATCCCTGCAGCTATCTGCCCGGTCGGCAGGCGCGCTCGCAGGTGGCCACGCCCAGTCACCTCATCCACAACGAGGTGTATTCGGGCCTGGTCACCAACGGCTTTCGCCGCAGCGGCCTGTTCACCTATCGCCCGTACTGCGACGGCTGCAACGCCTGTGTGGCGCTTCGGGTGCCGGTGGCGGAATTCACGCCCACCCGCAGCCAGCGCAGGGCCTGGAAGCGGCATGAGGCCCTGCAGGTTCGGGTGCTGCGCCTGGGCTTCATGCCCGAGCACTACCAGCTGTACCTGAAGTACCAGACCCACCGCCACAGCGGCGGCGGCATGGACCATGACAATGTCGACCAGTACACCCAGTTCCTGCTGCAGACCCGGGTGAATTCGCGTCTGGTGGAGTTTCGCGAACCCTCCGCCGACGGTTCCCTGGGTGCCTTGAAGATGGTGTCCATCCTGGACGTGCTCAACGACGGCATGTCGGCCGTCTACACCTTCTATGAGCCGGATGAGGCCGCCAGCTACGGCACCTTCAATGTGCTGTGGCAGATCGAACAAACCCGCAAGCTGGGGCTGCCGCATCTGTACCTGGGGTACTGGATCGCAGAAAGCCCCAAGATGGCCTACAAGGCGCATTACAGGCCTTGCGAGGTGCTCCGCGAGGGCCGCTGGGAACGGGTCTGAGGCGGAAGATTGGCCTGCCCGGAGGGACTCGAACCCCCGACCTGCTGCTTAGAAGGCAGCTGCTCTATCCAGTTGAGCTACGGGCAGTCGGCCTGATTATCGAGGCGCAGCGTACTTGCCCAGTTCCAACTTGGCAATCGCATTGCGATGCACCTCATCCGGGCCATCGGCAAGGCGAAGGGTTCGTGCATTGGCGTAGAAGTGCGCCAGGGGCGTGTCCTGGCTGACGCCCGCACCGCCATGGGCCTGCAGCGCCCAGTCGATCACGCGCAGGGCCATGTTGGGCGCCACGACCTTGATCATGGCGATTTCGGCCTTGGCCGTCTTGTTGCCGGCCACATCCATCATCCAGGCGGCCTTGAGCGTGAGCAAGCGGGCCTGCTCGATCTGGCAACGCGCTTCGGCAATGCGCTCCTGCGTCACCGTCTGCGCCGCGATGGTCTTGCCGAAGGCCACCCGCGCGATGGCTCGCTTGCACATGAGTTCCAGCGAGCGCTCGGCCAAGCCGATCAGGCGCATGCAGTGGTGGATGCGGCCAGGGCCCAAACGGCCCTGGGCAATGTCAAAGCCACGGCCTTCGCCGAGCAAGATGTGGGACGCCGGCACGCGCACGTTGTGGAAATCGACCTCCATGTGGCCATGCGGTGCATCGTCATAGCCGAACACGGTCAAGGGGCGCAGGACCTTGACGCCCGGCGTGTCCATGGGCACCAGAATCATGGATTGCTGGGAGTGTCGCGGCGCTTCGGGGTCGGTCTTTCCCATGAAGATGAGGACCTGGCAGCGCGGATCTCCGGCGCCGCTGGTCCACCACTTGCGCGCATTGATCACATAGGAGTCTCCCTGGCGCTCGATGTGGGCTTCAATATTGGTGGCGTCCGATGAGGCGACCGCCGGCTCGGTCATCGCAAAAGCGCTGCGAATCTCGCCGGCCAACAGCGGCTTGAGCCAGCGCTCCTTCTGCTCGGCAGTGCCGTAGCGCACGATGGTCTCCATGTTGCCGGTGTCGGGCGCAGAACAGTTGAAGACCTCGCTGCTCCACGGCACGCGGCCCATGATTTCGGCCAGCGGCGCGTACTCCTGGTTGGTCAGGCCTGCGCCATATTCGCTGTCGGGCAGGAACAGGTTCCATAGCCCTTGCGCTCGCGCCAAGGGCTTGAGCGCTTCAATGGTCTGCAGCGGCGTCCAGCGGCGCCCAGCGGCGGTGTTGGCCTCCAGTTCATCGTGATAAGCGACCTCGTTGGGGTAGATGTGCTTGTCCATGAAGGCCAGCAGCCGTTCGCGCAGAGCCTGGGTCTTGGGGGAGTAACTGAAGTCCATGAGGTGCTTTCGGGGTCAATACGAATCACGCGCGTTGCGCGAACTGCCAGCCCAGTTCCGCCAGGGGACGGGCACCGGCGCCGGCCTGACGGGCCTGTTCGCTGGCGGCGGTGCCGTCTTCCACCCGCTTGGCAATACCCTGCAAGATGGCAGCCATGCGAAACAGGTTGTAGGCCAGATAGAAGTTCCAGTCTTGGCTCAGGCTCGAGCGGGCCTGATCCGATGTGCGGCCGGTTCGCCGGCAATACGCGTCGATGTAGGCGCCTTCCGAGGGGATGCCCAGTTCCGCCAGGTCCAAGCCGCCGATCCCGCGGAAGGCCCCGGGTCGAATGTGCCAGGCCATGCAGTGATAGCTGAAGTCCGCCAGGGGATGCCCAAGCGTGGACAGCTCCCAATCCAGAACGGCCAGCACCCGAGGCTCGGTCGGATCGAACATGAGGTTATCCAGGCGGTAGTCACCGTGCACGATGGAGACCTGGGATTCGTCTCGTGCGCTGGCGGGCATATGGGCGGGCAACCATTCGATCAGCCGGTCCATGGCTTCGATCGGCTGGGTGAGGGAAGCGGCGTATTGCTTGCTCCAGCGGCCGATCTGGCGCTCAAAGTAGCTCCCAGGCTTGCCATAGTCGCCCAGGCCCAGCGCGCGCACATCCACCCGGTGCAGTGCAGCCAACACGCGGTTCATCTCGTCGTAGATGGCCGCGCGCTCGGTCGTAGTCAAGCCCGGTAGAGACTGGTCCCACAACACGCGACCGTCGACATGTTCCATGATGTAGAAGGCGCGGCCGATCACGGATTCGTCCTCGCACAGCAGGAGCATGCGGGCCACCGGCACTTCGCTGGCCGCCAGCGCCTTCATCACCCGAAACTCCCGTTCGATGGCATGCGCCGAGGGCAGCAGCTTGGCCACGGGGCCGGGCTTGCTTCGCATCACATAGCGCTGCCGCGGCGTGCTGAGCCGGTAGGTCGGGTTGCTCTGACCGCCCTTGAACTGCTCGATGGTCAAGGGGCCCGCAAAGCCGATGAGCTGTTGCTCCAAGTAGGCCTGCAAGGCGGCTTGATCGAAGGGCAAGCTGCTGGGCGTGCGGGTGCCGGTGTAGGCGTCCATGGTGCGGCTGAGGCAGAGGTCGGAAGCGGACTATCGGAAGGGGACTATCGGAAGCAGGGATTGCGCTTTTCAAGGAAGGCCGTCGGGCCCTCATGCCCGTTGGGGTGGAAGAGGTTGTCGACGAAGTGTTCGCGTTCCGTGTCCAGCTGGGCGGCCAGGTCTTGCGCAAGGGCCAGCTGCGCAAGCTTCTTCACGCTGGCCACCGCATTGGGGGCCAGCTTGGCCAGTTGAGCGGCCAATCCCAGCGCCTCGTCCAGCGTCTTGCCCTTTGGCGCGATCTGGGTGACCAGGCCGTGCGTGTGCAAATCGGCGGGCGTCAGCGGTGAGGCCAACCACAAGGCCTTGAGCGCCAATTGCCGGGGCAGGAAGCGCGCCAACTGCCAACTGCCGCCTCCGTCCGGACTGAAGCCGATCCGGGAGTAGCTCATCACCAGTTTGGCGTCTTCCGCGGCCACAAGCAGATCGCACGCCAGGGCCAGCGAGGCGCCCGCGCCGGCGGCGAAACCTTCCACGGCTGCGATGACGGGCTTGGGGCACATGCTGATGGCCTTGACCCAGTTCGTGAGCAGGTTGATCGAATCTGCCTGGAAGAGGCGACCTTCAGTCTCTCCCATGCTGCGCACGCCAAGGATGCGCTGGAGGTTGCCGCCAGCGCAGAAGGTGTCGCCTTCACCGCGCAAGATCACCGCCCGCACGGAGGCATCGTGCGAGGCCTGCTGCATCCATTCGGCCCCGCGTGCATACACCTCGCGAGACAGAGCATTGCGGGTGGCAGGGTCGCTCAGGGTGAGGACAAGGGTGGCGTCACGGCGTTCGGCCAAGAGCTCGGTGGACATGGGCATTCCTCTCAGACTTCAGCCAGGCGCTGCAAGGCTTGGTCCAGCGTCGCGTCCTGTTTGGCGAAGCAAAAACGCACGATGCCCTGATCCAACCCGTCGACATAGAAGGCCGACAAGGGAATGGCCGCCACGCCCACCTCGGTGGTGAGCCAGCGGCAAAACGGCTCCTCGGCGAGGTCGGAAATGTCCGCGTACTGCACGCACTGAAAGTAGGTGCCGGGACAGGGCAGGGGCTTGAAGCGGGTGCGCGCCAGACCTGCGCGGAAGCGATCGCGCTTGGCCTGATATTCGGAGGGCAAGTTCAGGTATGGGGCTGGGTCACGCAAGTACTCGGCCAGTGCAACTTGCATGGGCGTGTTGACCGTGAACACATTGAACTGATGCACCTTGCGGAATTCAGCCATGAGCTCAGCGGGCGCCAGAACGGTGCCGACCTTCCAGCCGGTGACGTGGTATGTCTTGCCGAAGCTCGAGACCACAAAGCTGCGCTCGGCCAGACCCGGAAAACGGCATGCGCTCTGATGCGCCAGGCCGTCGTACACCATGTGCTCGTAGACCTCATCGCTGATCAGCAGCACATCGGTGGGTGCCAGCAGGTCCTGAAGGCGCCGCATCTGCGCCTCGCTCCAGGTGCTGCCGCTGGGGTTGTGTGGGCTGTTGATGATCAGCGCACGGGTGCGCTGGGTGATGGCGGCGGCGATCCGGTCGAAGTCGGGCTCGAAACGACCGGGCACCAGGGGTACCCGCACCACACGCCCCCCGGCCAGTTCGATGTTGGGGATGTAGCTGTCGTAGCAGGGCTCCAGGACCATGACTTCGTCGCCTGGGTGCACCACAGCCAATATGGCCGTCAGGATGGCCTGGGTGGCCCCAGCGGTGACGGTGATCTCGGTGGCCGGGTCGTACCGCCGGCCATAAAGAGACTGCACCTTGTCGGCCATGGCCTCGCGCAGCGGCGCCACGCCGGTCATGGGCGGATACTGGTTCAACCCCGCGTGCATCGCTCGGGTGACACCCTCCATCAGGCGGGGGTCACAGCCGAAATCGGGGAAGCCTTGCCCCAGGTTCACCGCGCCATGCTCCTGCGCCAGAGCCGACATCACGGTGAAGATGGTGGTGCCCACGGCTGGCAGGCGAGATTTCAATGGCGACATCAGAGGAGTGGAAAGTGCAGTGACACGGGGGTCAACGATAGCGCACCAGCCAGCCAAAGGCAGCCAGGGAGAGCATCAGATACACAAACCCCGGCGCGGCCGCCGCCACCCAAGGTGACCACCCTTGCAGCAAGCCCAGATGGCTGCTCAGGCTGTTGAACACCATGAAGCTGATCCCGATCATGATCCCGCCAAACACCTTCCAGCTGATGCCGCCGCCGCGCGCATGCAAGTACGCAAAGGGCAGCGCCAGCCCGAGCATGACGAAGCAGGCCATGGGGTACAGGGCCTTCTTCCAAAAGGCGATGGCATGCTGGGCAAAGGCCTGATCCTGTCGGGAAAGGTGGCGGCTGTAGCGCCACAACTCCAGCGTCGTCATCGTGCCCACGGGCAAGACGGCAGCGGACACCACACTGGCCTTCAGGTTGCCCGACCACTGCATGGAAGGGACCTGACCCACACGGACCAGGCCCTCGCCTTCGCCCCAGGTGTCCACTCGCACCTCACTCAACTGCCAACGGCCCTCCTCATCGACCACGGCGCGTTGCGCCTCAATGCGCTGCTGCAGTCGGCCCTCCGGGTCAAATTCGTAAATGCGCACACCCTGCAGATCGCCGCGCGCACCCAACCGGGCCACATGGACGGACACGGAACGCGGTTGGCCTCCCTGCGGGCCCTCCACTCGGTCACGCAACCAGGCGCCGGCCGGCCCCACACTCAGGCTGCCCGAGGCCGCCGCTTTGAGGGAGACATTCTTCTGCTCCGCCGCCGGCGCCAAGAGATCACCGACCAACAGCGTGAGCAGGGCAAACACGAGGCCCAGCGCGGTCAACATCCCCAGCGCGCGGCCCGGGCCCAAGCCCGCGGTGCGCAAGATGGTGAACTCGCTGGACTGTGCCAGGCGCGACAGGGCGTAGATACTGCCAATCAGCACTCCAGCGCGGTCGACAAGAGCGCGGCGGAAAGCGTGTAACCCGGGCGTCCGATTCGCCCCAATTGGTCGACAAAGTCGAAGAAGAACATCAGAGCCAAAAAGGCCAAGGTGGTGAAACCCACGGCCATGAGCACCTCCCGATACACGAGGCGGCGCACGGTTCTCATGGCTTGCTCCCTTGGGCGATCGCCGCTGGGCTGCCGGTTCGGTTGATCCTCAACAGGCCCGCCAACCGCCAGCCCATGGCCTGCGAACGCCACCACAGCATGGTCCAGGCCAGCAGCGCCACCCCGCCGTGCAGGCCGAGCACGCCGGTCCACAGCGGCATGCGCTGCGATTGCACCCAGGATTGGCTTAGGTTGATCAGGTTGAAGTACACAATGAAGCTGAGCAAGGCAAACAGCACTCCCCATTGGCTGGGCTTGCGCGGGTTGCTCACGGACAGCACCACACCCAACACCAAGAGGTTGGCCGAAGCCAGCGCCAGTCCCATTCGCCAGGCCAACTCGCCTTGCGCCTCAGGTGAGAACCACTGCAACAGGTCCCAGGTGGTCATGGTCTTGGGCGTCACATCGGCCCGCGACGTGTTGGCCGCATCCCCGATGCGTACCAGGGCGTGTGCGAACGAAGCCTGACTGCTCTGGGCACTGTCCACCTGCCGGTCAAGGCGGTGCCCCTGAGTCAAGGCGAGGTAGCGTCCATCCGCTTGCGCCACCAAGCGCCCGCTCATCGCGGTGGTGAGGGTTTCGCGATCTGCGTTTTGCGTGTGGATGAACACACTGCGGGCGCTGGCGGGAACCTCTTGCGTATCGTCTCGATCGCGCTCGATGAAGAACACGCTACGGCCGTCGCGTGACAACTGGAAGACCCCCGGGGTCACCCGCGACAGGTCGGAACGCTCGGCATAGCGCAGCATCACTTCAGCGGCCTGACGGTTCATCCAGGGCGTCACAAACAACACAAGGGCTGCCACGGCCAGGCACACCAGCCACGACATGCGGGCCACGGGGCGCATGAACCGCTGCAACGGCAGACCGGCGCTGTTCCAAATCACCATTTCGCTGTCGCGCCAGACCCTGCCCAGGGTGTGCACCACGGCAATGAACATGGACAAGGCCAACAGCGGCGCCAGTTGGCTGATGCCGGAAAAGCCCAGCAAGAGCAGGACGTCTTGAGCCGACACGCGACCCTGCGCGGCCGCACCGACCGTGCGCACCAACCCCAAGGTGAGCACGATGGTCATCAAAACGACCAAGGAGGCGCCGAAGCTGCGCGCCAACTCCCGGCGGATGGAGGTATCGAATAACATGGAGGGATGTACAGGAGCTGTTGAATTATGGACTTCAAATCTGTCGCACTGGGGGCTGGAGGCTTGGCGGCCTTGAGCGCCGATGCCCTTCTGTTGGTGGTGGCCGGAACCTCCATTCCGAACGACGTGGACGCCGTGGTGGCGCCGGTGCTGCGCGATGCGGTCAAGAGTGGCGACCTTGAGCTCAAGGCGGGGCGCACGCTCTACGTACACCGCCCCTCGGGCCTGAAGGTCCAGCGGTTGGTTCTGGCCGTGGCGGCCGATGATTCAGCCAAGTCCTTCAAGACGGCGGCTGCCGCTGGCTTGGCTGCCCTCAAGGGCTTGGGCGTGGTCCACCTGGCGGTGGCTCAGGTGGGCTCATCTCGATTGACCGAGTCGCACGCCGAGGCCCTGGCTTCAGCCGTAGCCGATGCGGTGTACGTGTACCGACACACCAAACCCAGCGCCCCCGGCGCCCCGCGACTGGCCAAGGTGTCGCTGGCATGCTCCAAAACCGATGCCACCACCGTGACCGTGGGCCTGCGGCGGGGGTCGGCGGTCGCCAGCGGCGTCGAGCTGGCTCGGGAATGCGCCAACCGGCCAGCCAACCACGCCACGCCTACCTTCCTCGCGGAGCAGGCCCGCGCCCTGGCGCGACAGCACGGCTTCAAGGTGCAGGTGCTGGACCTGGCTGCGGTCAAGAAGCTGGGCATGGGTTCCTTCATGGCCGTGGCGCAGGGTTCTGAGGAGCCCTTGAAGTTCATCGTGCTGCAGTACGAAGGCGCGGCCAAGACGCAAGCACCGGTGGTGTTGGTGGGCAAGGGCATCACGTTTGACACAGGGGGGATCTCCATCAAGCCCGCGCCCGAAATGGACGAGATGAAGTTCGACATGTCGGGTGCGGCCAGCGTGTTGGGCGCCTTCAAGGCCTTGGGAGAACTCAAGCCACGCGTCAACGTGGTGGGCCTGATCCCAGCTTGCGAGAACATGCCGGGTGGCAGGGCGGTCAAACCCGGTGATGTGGTGAAGTCCATGTCCGGCCAGACCATCGAGATTCTCAACACCGATGCCGAAGGTCGTTTGATCCTTTGCGATGCACTGACCTATGCCGAACGCTTCAAGCCGGCCGCCGTGATCGACATCGCCACGCTCACCGGTGCCTGTGTGATCGCCTTGGGTCACCACCACAGCGGCCTGTTCACCCCGGATGATGAATTGGCAGAGGACCTGCTGCAGGCGGCCAAGCGCTCCTTGGATCCGGCTTGGCGCATGCCCTTGGACGAGGAGTATGCCGACGCGCTCAAGAGCAACTTCGCCGATATGGGCAACGTTGGCGGGCGGGCTGGTGGGTCCATCACGGCGGCCATGTTCCTCAAAAAGTTCACCGCCCGCTACCGGTGGGCGCACTTGGACATCGCCGGAACGGCCTGGAAGAGTGGGGTACACAAAGGCGCTACCGGTCGCCCCGTGCCGCTGCTGGTCCATTACGTGTTGTCCCAGGCACGATGAGCGCCACGGTCCTGTCAGTGGCCTTTCACACTGGCGTGGCCGATCCGGTGGAGCATGCCTTGCGATTGACGCGCAAGGCCTTGGCATTGGGTTCGCGTGTGTTGGTGCTGGGCACAGCCGAACGGCTGGGCGAACTGGATTCGCAACTGTGGACAGCCGATCCAGGTAGTTTCACGCCGCATATGCGCTGGAGCCCGCAGGCCGCCAACGAGTCGCGCCTGCAGCGCGCACCGGTGTGGTTGTGCAGTGAACCGCAGGACCTGCCCACCGAGGGCCAAGCCTGGGGTATGCCCGACGTTCTGATCAATATGGGTGTCTCGGTTCCCGGGCAGGCAGACCGTTTTGCCAAGGTGTTCGAGATCGTCTCAAACGAACCGGCAGCCCGTGTGGCCGGGCAGCAGCGGTGGCGCGTCTGGCGCGACAAGGGCCTCACCCCCGTCCACCATGCGTTTTCCTGATCAGACAGCCATGTTGTCCGCATCCCCATCCGCTGAGCTGCCCGTTTTGACCGAGGTGTTGATACCCGGCGTCGCTGCCGCTCCAGGCGTGGAGTCGGCTGCCGACCCTGCGCGAAGCGCAGCCATCGACCAGCAGACCTTGGAGGCGCGCCTGCTGGAGCAACTGCAGCAGCGGCTTCAAAGCCAGTTGGAGCAACGCGTACACGCCACCGTGGTGCCCGCGGTGGCGGTACTGGCCGAGCGCATTGCCCACAAGGCCGCACAGGAAGTGGCGGCCGATTTGGCTGCTCGCATGCATGAAGATCTCCAGCAGGCGGTTCATCAGGCGGTGCAGGAGGCCTTGCAGCCCCGCTGATGGCCCCCCACACCGGCCGCTGCCCATGCAGCAGCGGCCCATTCTTGAGAACTGCCAAGCTATACTCGAAGGCTTCCCGGAGAGATGGATGAGTGGTTTAAGTCGCACGCCTGGAAAGCGTGTGTGGGTTAATAGCCCACCGCGGGTTCGAATCCCGCTCTCTCCGCCACATGCTGGCCATCGGGCGCGTTTTGCTTGGTGCGTTCCGGCTCTTGAGGGCGCCCATGAATGCACGCACGGCCTCACCCCTTTCGGACCTTGTGCCTCCACGGGTGTTGCCCGTCCTGCTGCTGTCACAGTTCTGCGGCACTTCCTTGTGGTTCGCCGCCAACGCCGTGATGCCCGATCTGCAGGTGGTCCATGGGTGGCCCCTCAGCACAGCTGCCAACCTGACTTCGCTGCTGCAAGCCGGTTTCATTGCGGGCACCTTGTTCTTCGCGCTGTTGGCCATCGCCGATCGGTATCCCCCGCGATGGGTCTTTCTCGTGTGCAGTATCGGCGGGGCGTTCTGCACCTTGGCATCCGGTTGGTGGGCCCACGATCTGCAAGCCTTGCAGGCCTGGCGCGTAGCCGCCGGGTTTTGCCTGGCGGGCATCTACCCCGTGGGGATGAAGATCGCCTCCCAGTGGTATCGACAGGGTCTGGGACATGCCTTGGGCTGGCTGTTGGCGGCCCTGATCCTGGGCTCTGCAGCTCCTCATGCGCTGCGAGGCCTTGCCGCATTGGGCGCACAGGTGGAGTGGGAACTGGTGTTTCCGGCCGTCGCGGCGCTGGTGCTGCTGGGGGGCGTGCTGCAGTTCATCGTGCTCCCGGACGCACCTGGGGCAAGGGCACTGGCGCAGACGGCAACGGGCTTCGACTGGGGAACCCTGGGTACCCTTTGGACCGACCGCCGGGTGCGGGCCTCGGTGTTCGGATACTTTGGTCACATGTGGGAGCTGTATGCGATGTGGGTCGCGGTGCCGCTGCTGCTGTCGGCACGGCTGGATGGAGCGGCGGTGTCGTTTGTGGCCTTCATCGTCCTGGGGGCGGGCGCCGTCACCTGCGCATGGGGCGGTGTGTTGTCGCGGCGCTTCGGCAGCGCGCGTGTGGCCGCTGGTTTTCTGGGGACAAGCGGCCTATGCGGCCTGGTGGCACCCTGGATGGTGGACGCTCCGAATGCGTGCTTCTATGTGTGGTTGTTGGTGTGGGGGCTGAGTGTGTCGTCCGATTCGCCACAGTTCTCGGCCCTGACAGCACGCAACGCACCGCCGCATGCCGTGGGCAGCGTGCTGACGCTGACGAACGGGATTGGTTTTTCCATTTCCATCATCAGCATCGAAGGGATGTCCCGGCTGCTGCAGACCTGGCCCCCTGGCGTGCTGATGCCGCTGCTGGCCGTGGGGCCGGCAATGGGGCTGTGGATGTTGCGCCCCTTGCTGAAGGCGGAGTCCATGGAGCAGGGGGCGCTTCCCTCGACAGCCGCGTAAATCACGGGCAGGACAGCCCCGGCGCGCCTGAAGGGGGATGACGACGGGTGCTCGTTGCCCCCGAGCAGCCGCCCTTCGTATAACGCCGACCCTCGTACGCCGCTTGGAAAGCGGCCACCACCGCGGCATGGCGTCGGAAAGAAAGGCCGGCGCAAGTCCGGCCTTGGTGTGGTGGTGGAGACGAGGAGGATCGAACTCCCGACCTTCGCATTGCGAACGCGACGCTCTCCCAGCTGAGCTACGTCCCCCCAATGACCTTCAAAAGTGTAGCGCAGCCCTCAGCGCATGTCCTGCTCGCGCAACACCTGGCTCCACAGTTCCTTGCCCTTGGTGTCCCATGAGCGCAGGGTCAAGCTGCGTTGACCTCGCACGCCAGCCACATCCAGGGTACAGAAGTTGCGTTGATTCACAAAGGTGCCGGCCACGTGAAGGGCCGGGTGTTCGGGCTTGGCATTTCGTCCGGCACCAGCCGTGGTGGGCGAGCAGGTGAGCTCGTGCAGGGGGTAGGTGCCCGCGCGCGGCAGGCGCAGCAGCTCGGTGTGGTGGCGATCACCTGATGCGATCATGACGCCTCGAATCGCATGGTCTTGCAGCCACTTCAGAAACCCGTCGCGCTCGGCGCGGAAGTTGTGCCAGCCTTCAAACCGCTGCGGATCGTTCAACACCTGGCTGCCGCTGACGATCACCTTGAACGTGGCGGTGGACGCCAACAGGGCATTCTTGAGCCACCGCAGTTGGGCGCTGCCCAGCATGGTCTTGTCGGGGCTGTCCTTGTCGCGGTCGCTGTCCCGGTAGTAGCGGTCGTCCAGCAGGAAGAATTCGATGTCGGACTCCATGAAGGACCCGAACACGCCGGGTGCCTCCGGAAGGCCCCAACTGCGGTTGGCCCACTGACGCTTGAAGATGTCGAGTGCGGCTCCCTTGAGCGAGAAGCTGCTGTTCGAATCATTGGGGCCGTAATCATGGTCGTCCCAGGTGGCCACATGGCGGCCGGTGCGCAGCAAGGGCTGCAGCTCTGGCAAGGCGCGGTCGTGGCGCCACCGGTAAGCCATCCCCTCAGCGCTGGTGTAGTCGTTCTCACGGTAGTAGACGTTGTCGCCCATCCAAACGGTCAAGTCTGGCTTGGCCTGCGCCATGGCACCGAAGATTTCGTAGTCGCCGCCGTAGGGCGAGCCGTCGCGGTCACGCGATGGCTCGTTGATGTAGGTGCAGGAGTTCAGGATCACGCGCACCTCCGGTGCGTTCACGCCCTGGCGGAACTGCCACCGCGCGTGGGTGCGAAAGCTCAGCGCGGGCTCCTGCAAACGACCGTCGACTGACACACGGTAACCGTAGGTTTGTCCGGCCTCCAGCCCCGTCAGGCGAGCAATCGCGGTGCCCGGCGCCACCTGCGTGTCGGACTGCAACCTCACGCGGCGGGCCGCGCCCGCTGCAGGACCCTGCGAGGCGAGGGCACCGGCGGACAAGGCCCAGTACTCCACTTCCACAGCGCCTGGCCGCTCGGTGAGCAACCAGATCGATGCGTTGTGCATGTCGACATCGCCCACCATGGGGCCTGCGCGTAGCCCATTGGGAGATTCACTGCCTGCAGGGCTGCTCAAACGTTGTGCATGGGATGGCACAGGGATGCAAAGGGCCGAACAGGCCAAAACCAGGGAAAGCGCCGTTACGATCTTGCTCATGAAACAGATGACTCCAGAGGCAATCAGTCGGGCCTACAACAACCGTCTGCTGGTACCCAACTTTCAGGACACCCTGCGATTATGGGACGCGCACTCGGTGCAAGCGCGATCCGCGCTGGATGCAGCCGGCCTGGGGCACTGGGATGTGCCCTACGGCCCGCGCCCCTTGAACACCCTGGACGTGGTGCAGGCCGCTCCCAGGCGCGGCGTGAACGCCGCGCAGGCCGGCTCTGATGGCGCGCCCATCCTCTTCTTCATCCATGGCGGCTACTGGCGGATGCTGGACAAATCCGCCCAAACCTTCATCGCGCCAGCGTTGAGCCAACGCGGCGCGATGGTGGTGATACCGAACTACTCCCTGGCCCCAGCGGTCTCGATTGAGGACATCTGTTTGGAGATGGTGCAGGCCCTGGCCTGGCTCTGGCAGAACGCCCGCCGCTTTGGGGGTGACCCAGCCCGCATCGTGGTCGCCGGCCACTCCGCCGGTGGGCACCTCACGGGCATGGCGTTGAGTTGTGACGGCCGTGCATTGGGTCGCGCCCTGGGGGTTAACCTGCCGGACGCGCTCAGCGCCCGCGGGGTGGCGATTTCAGGGCTGTTTGATCTGGCCCCTTTGGTCCACTGCGAATGGCTGATGCCCGATATCCGGCTGACACCGACGTCCATCCGTCGGCTCAGCCCAGCGGCTTGGCCAGCCCCCCGGGGTCGTCGGATGGTCGCCGTGGCCGGAGAAGCCGAAAGCAGCGAATTTCACCGTCAGAACCAGCTGATCCAGCGAGCCTGGGGCCGTCAGGCGGTGCCGATCGTGGAAAAAATTCCCCATCGCCATCACTTTGACATCCTCCTGGACCTGATGGACGCCAACACGCGCTTGAGCCGGCTCTTGGACAGGGAGCTGGGTCTGTCATCGGTCGATCAGTCCACCTGACGCCATCCGGACCGACGGTTCGGCGTGGCCGGGCGCGCCCCTAGACGGGAGACTCAGAGCCGGCTATCTAAGGCGGCCCGCCCATAGGCTTTCGCTAAGGTCGGGATTGAGCGATTCCATTGGAAGGGGAATTCATCTCGGGGTATCGTTTGCCTGTTGCCTTGGA
>RFTU01000043.1 GCA_009923315.1 Betaproteobacteria bacterium | reverse complement strand
GCCGCGGGCTTCGCCTTGGCGGCCGGTGCGGCGGCGGAGGCGCCGTCGTCGTCGGCGTTCTCGCCGGTCGCGGCGGCGACCTTGGCGGGCGGCGGCGTGGCGCTCATCTCGCGCGCCGCGGCGGCGAGCGAACGCGCACGCGCGGCGCCGTCGTCGGTGAGCAGTTCGGCGGCCTGGTCGTACTTCGCGGCGGCGGCCGCGTACTTGCCCTCCTTCGTGAGCAGGTCGCCCAGCATCACCTTCGCGTCGCCGGCGGTCTACAACCTGATGAGCCCAGCGGCCAGCGTGGGCGGCCATCCCCTGCCGGAGGATGCGGCAGCCATCCCACGGGCGGCCATCGCGGCGACGGTGGCCACCGATGTGGAGCAGTCGATCCTGATGGCCCAGGGAGGTGCTACCGTGGTACTGCCCCCCGAGGGCTTGTCGCTCAAGGACCACCTGGCCGACACGGAGCGCAGCCTGCTGGAGCAGGCCTTGGCACGGACGGGGGGCAATGTGTCGCAGACGGCACGACTGTTGCAGCTGCAGCGCACCACCCTCATCGAAAAGCTCAACAAGTACGCCATGCGCGCGGCGTGAGCCGGTCCGCAGTGGCACTTGGGGCTGTTGGCGCCGCCCTTCTGCCCCTTCTTGCCCCTTCTGCCCCTTCTGCTGGGGCGGTTGATCGCCTTCAAGGGGCTCCCAGCCCCCCATTTGCCCCTATCATGGCCTGATTCTTGCGTAAAGCCGGCTGGCGGCGTCGATTTGCCGTCACCCAGCCCTGCCTGAGCGGGCCCCGACAGATCGGAGAAATTCATGTTTGCGATCATTGGCATCGTGGTTTTGATGGTGTGCGTGTTTGGCGGTTTCATCATCGCCGGCGGCAGCATGAAGCCCATCATCAAGTCCGCGCCGATCGAAACCTTCATCATCGCCGGCGCTGGCGTGGGTGCGATGCTGATCGGCAACAGCATGGACGTGATCAAGGGTGTGGCCGGCGGCGTGGGCCGTGTCTTCAAGGGCCCGAAGTACAAGAAAGACGACTACCTGAGCATCATCTTCATCGTCGCCAAGATCCTGAAGACCCTCAAGACCGAGGGTGCGGTGGCGCTGGAGGCCCACATCGAAAACCCCGAAGGCAGTGCCATCTTCGGGGAGTACCCGGCCCTTCTCAAGGACCATTCGCTCCTGCACTTCATCACCGACACCATCCGACTGATGGTGGTGTCTTCGAGCAGCTTGTCTCCTTACGCCGTGGAAGAGGTGATGGATACCGCCATCAAGACCCACCACCACGCCGAACTGAAGGCAGCCGACGCCCTGGCCTCTCTGTCGGGCGCACTGCCTGCGCTGGGTATCGTGGCCTGCGTGCTGGGCGTGGTCAAGACCATGGACAACATCGACCAGCCCCCCCCGGTGCTGGGCGCCCTGATCGGTGGCGCCCTGGTGGGCACCTTCCTGGGCGTGTTCTTCGCGTACGGGCTGGTGGACCCCATGGCCAACCGGCTCAAGCAGATCATCGACGACGAGGGTGAGATCTACCACGTGGTCAAGCAACTCATCGTGGGCACGCTGCACGGCCATCCCATGCCCCTGATCATCGAGGCTGCTCGCGTGTCCATCAGCCATGAGAAGCAGCCCTCCTTCTCTGAAGTCTTTGACGGGATGCGAGGCAAGTAAGCGATGGCTGAAGCCGCCGAACTCGAAGCGCCAGAGAAGGCCGAGGGCGCCGACGCGCCCGCCGCGGGTGCGCCCGAGGCTGCACCGGCTGGCGCCAATACCGACCAGCCTCAGCCCAGCGCGGAGCCGGCCGCAGAAGCGGCCCCTGAAGGCGAAGGCAATGTCGCGCCCATCATCGTCAAGAAGATCGTCGGCGGCCATGGGGGTGCGCACGGCGGCGCTTGGAAGATCGCCCTGGCCGACATGATGACGGCCATGATGGCCTTCTTCCTGCTGATGTGGCTGTTGGGCGCCACCGAAGCCGACAAACGCAAGTCGGTGGCCGACTTCATGCGGGCCTCCACCTCACACAGCATCATTGAGATGGGTCGCAACTCCGGCTCCGGCGGCATCCTGGGCGGTCAGTCCATCATCGACCCCGAGGCGATGCCGGCCCCTCCCCGGCAAACCGCCATGATGGAGCGCGTCACGCCACGCTCCGAGGGCGGGCCCACTGAAAACAACCCGGCCGACCGGACGGGCTCAGGCAGCCTCGACGAAGACGCCAAGCGCAAGGAAGCGCAAGAACAACAGGAACAGGACAACTTCGACAAGCTCGAGCGAGAGCTCAAGCAGAAGCTGGCCCAGAGCAAGCGATTCGAAAACATCAAGGACCAGGTTCAATTCACCCGCGAAAAGGATGGCCTGCGAATCGACATCCTCGACAAGGCCGACTTCGCGATGTTCGGCTTGGGCACCTCCAAGCTCCTACCCCGCTCTGAAGCCCTGGTGGCTGAAGTGGCCGCTGCGGTGGCCAAGCTCGACAACAAACTGGCCGTACGCGGGCACACCGACAGCATTCCCTTTGGCCCGGGCGACGACCGCAGCAACTGGTCGCTGTCGGCCGAACGCGCCGAATCCACTCGGGCGGCACTCGAAAAGCGCAATATTCCATCGAGCCGATTTGCCAAGATTGAAGGCGTGGCCGACACGATCCCCTTCAATTCGAAGGACCCGGCCGACCCGCGCAACCGTCGCATCAGCGTGACGGTCTTGCACAAGAACTGAGCTCGAAGCGCGAACGTTGGCGGGCGCTGCCGAAGCGCCGCAGCAGAACCGCGCCCCAGCAGGACCGCGGCGCAGCAGATTGGCGACTCAGCAGATTGGCGACTCAGCAGCCTGGCGCCTCACCAGATTGGCGCCGCAGCAGATTGGCGCCGTAGCCAGATTCGCGGCTCAGCGGCCGGCCGGTGCGGCACTGGTCGCTGGTGCGGCCGGGCTTGTCGTGGGCGCTGCGCCATCCGCCGCAGGGGGTTGAGGCCGCGGGTACTGCACCGTGCGCGGCTGTGGAGCCACCACAGGCCCCTTGGCGCTGGGCGCCACGCCCGCGGACCTGGCCGCTTCCAGATAACGTTCACGCTGCAGCACCACCAGGGCTTCCACATCACGCTTGAGCGCGCCGAGGTTCTCCTGTTGTCCCTGCATGGCCTTGACGTCGTCCGACATCTTCTTCACGGCCGCACCCTGCGCTTGCACAGCGCGGCCGTGCGGGCTTGTACCTCCTTGGCGGTGGCCTGGGGCACCTGGGTCACCAAACCCTGAGAGGCCTTGCTGGCCTCTTCCAGGTTCGTTGTCAACTTCGCCTGCAGTTGCGCAAAGGCGTCCTGCTTGACCTGCATCTCGGCCAGACTGTCGTTGAGCAAGGTGAGGCTTTCCAGCCCCGCATTCATTTCCACATAGCGCTTGCCCACAGCCAGCAAGGTGGCATCCAGCTTGGCCATGCGGCTGGCCACCTGGGTCACCACGGCCGCCGTCAACACCACGCTGACCACCGCAATGCCACCGGCCACCCCAAGGGCGATCTTCTGGTGCTTGCGCGCCCGTTCCAATTCCGCTTCCAGGGCGGTCTGGGTCTCCAGCAACTTGGCTCCGGCAGCTGCACCGGTGGCAGCTGAGCGATTGGCCAATTCAGCCGCATCCAGCACCAGACCGGAGAGCGTGTCGATCTTCTGAGCAGCCGCCGAAGCCGCCACGGCCTGCAAGGCCGACTCGGTGGCCAACAGCGACAGGCGCTCCACCTCGTCTTCCAGTGACGGGCCTTTGTGCCGCTCATCATGCCCGGCTGCAGCCTCATCGGCCGGCTCCATCGCCTCGGTGTTCACCACCGAGGTCGGATCTGCTTCTGGTGGCGAGGGCATAGGGGCAAAACCAGCCGCATCGACAGCGGCGTCACCCTGCTCGGCGGGCGCGGGCGCTGCGTCCGCGGCCACGGTCGGGGTCGAGGTGGAAGAAGCCGAGGGCTGCTGTTCCGGCGCGGGCGTCTGCGTTGGGTCGCTCATGATGCTCTCCTCTTGAATAGGCTGCGCTTGGTGTTGACCGGGGCGGTATTCCCGGCACCGACCGGAGCGCTCACTGGCTCGCCAAGCGAGCCCACACGACTCTCGAAGGCCGTCACGGTCTTGGATGTCGTCGAATTGAGTTCAGCCAGAGCCGACAACCGCTGCTCCAAGGCATTGGTGTCGGCGAGTTCGGCGGTGCCTGAGGCCTCAGCCCCCGGAGCGAATCGGCCGTTGATGGCGGCGCGCCCTGGCAGGTGCCGAACCTCGGTCGAAGACGACGCGGCGGCACGGGGTTGCTGACGCAGGGTCGCAGACCGGCGCTCCGCCGTGACCTCACCCCGCGCCTGAGCCGCAGGCGCAGACCCAACAGCGGGCGGCAGACGTTGCGTACCCAGGCTCACGGACGGCGCCAAGGCCGACTGTGATCCTGGGGCCACCTTGACGCGGTGTGGGCCTTCCTGGCGCAACACGGCCGGCTTGCCTGGGTCTGTGGTCTCACTCATGAGCGGTTCTCCTGCCTCACGGCTGGGGTACGGGCATCTTCCAGCAACTCCACGATCTCTGGCACGGGGCGACGCAGCGGGTTCAGCTGCGCGGGCCCGGCGTCGGGCTTGGCCTGCCACCAAGCGGCGGAGGTGGCGCCCAGGGACATCATCAAGCCGCCCAGCCCCCATCTCCATCGCGGTGGCGTCAAGCGAATGCGAACGACCAGGGCCGCGACGACTGGGGCCATGCCCGATATCCGCAGCAAGCTCTTGCTGGCGCGCGCGGCGCCGCGGGCCAGCGCTCGAAGCGCGGGCAGGCAGCGGGACCAGACGCGTCTGGTCACAGCCCCGATGACCGTCATCCTGCTGGGGGTTTGAGGGAGCGCCGGGCCAGACGCCCGTGATGCCACGGCCGTCACCGCTGCGACGGCAGCCGCGGCCGCCCCATCCGACATGGACCGGTTGCCAGGCGACACATTCCAATGATGCAGGTGCGATCCCCAGCGTGCGCCCAACTGAGCGGCCTGGTCCGACGCGGCATCGCGGCCGCACAGCAGCAACAGGCGAACCCCGGTTCCCGGGAAACCCTGCACCAGGCTGAGCAGCAGGTTCACCTCGGACCATTCGAGATGGCGCCTCAGGTGCACGACCCAAAGGGTCAAGGGCTCACCATCGGGATCGTCTCTTCGAGCCCGATCCAAAGGCAGTGCTTCCACCCGTTCGTTGAAACGGCGAATGAGAGACTCGCTGCCGGTGGGTTGCAGCACCTCCAAAGCCAGCCCCGGGACTTGCCGCAACAGCCGGGTCAACACCCGAGACACCCGATCGAGTTCTTGGGTGTCGGAGCAGGTCACCAAGGTGCTGCGACGCTGAAGGCACAGTGCCCGCAGCAACTGATCAAAACCGTCTTGCAGGGCTTCGGGCAGGCTGGTCAGCACCCGATCATCCTGGATGGTCAGCGCACTCATGCTTGAACTCCTTGTACACCCTGGCGTTGGCCCTGGGCATCAAACCACATGGAACGGGGTACGCGCGGCACGGGGCGCAGCGCTTGCGGCTCACCTGGTCGGACATCCGACAGGCTGTACACATAGGCAATCACCTGCGCCACCGCGAAGTACAACTCCTCTGGAACCGGATGGTCCAGTTCGGTCGTGAAATACAGGGCCCGCGCCAAGGGCGGCGCCTCAAACACCATCACACCATGTTGAGCCCCTTCCTCGCGGATGCGCTGGGCCAGATGGTCGATACCTTTGGCCACCAACAGAGGTGGCGCATCAGCGGTGGGGTCGTATGACAGGGCGACGGCGAAGTGGTCGGGGTTGGTGACGATGACATCGGCGTCCTTGATACGACGCATCATCTTGGCCATGGCAATCTCGCGCTGGCGCGCCTTGATCTTGCCGCGGACTTCGGGCGAGACCTCAGCCTCTTTCATCTCGTCCTTGATTTCCTGCTTGCTCATGCGCATACCACGCATGAACTGATAGCGCTGCAGCGGGACATCAATGGCTGCAATGAGCAACAGGGCCAAGGTCACCCACAGGGCAGCGTCCATCACCAGCTTGCCGGTGGCCGCCAGCGCAGGTTCCAAGCCCATGCGACCCAACATGATCAGCTCTTGCGTGTGGGACAGCAAGACCCACACCAAGACGCCGCCCACGATCATGAATTTCAAGAGTGCCTTGCCCAGTTCGATGAGGGCGCGCGAACCGAAGATGCGCTTGAAGCCTGCAACGGGGTCCAGCTTGTCGAAGTGCGGCATCGCCGCCTGCAGAGAAAACAGAAAGCCACCGGTCACGGTCGATGAGACAAACGCCACCACCAGGGTCACGAGCATGATCGGAAGGGCATAACCGAGCCCTGCCATCAACTGTGAGGCGCTTTCATGCAGCATCACCTCGGGGGTGACCAGAGCCTTTCGGTCCATGGACAGGGCCCCCTTGAACAGGCCGGCCATCCCGCTGATGAACCAAGCGCCCGACAGGCTGAGCATGATCATCGACACGATGGTCACCGCGGCCGCAGGCAGGTCCGTGGAACGGGCCACACGGCCTTCATCACGGGCCTTTTGCAGTCGCCGCGCCGTGGGTTGTTCGGTGCGTTCAGCAGCAGAAGACTCGGCCATTACCGAACCCCCAACAGATCATCCAGCACCCCGAAGGCCTGGACCCACAGCCACTGCAGACGAAGCCCCATGCTCTCCATGGTGAGCATGCAGGCCACGATGCCCACCAGCATCATCGCGGGAAAGCCGACAGCAAAGATATTCAGGCTCGGCGCAGCACGGGTGACCACGCCCAGCCCCGCATTGATCAACAGCAGCACGGCCATCACCGGCAGCGAGATCAACAGTGCCCCAGTGAAGATCATGCTGCTCCAGGCGATCAGCTTGCCCCAGGTCGCCTGGTTGAGCATCGATTGCCCGATCGGAACCGCCGAAAAGCTCTTGAGCAGCACACTGAGCAACAAAAGATGCCCGCCCGTACCCACGAAGATCAGCACCGCCATGATCAGCAAGAACTGCGACAGGATGGGCACATTGCCCAGCGTCGGGTCGATCAGCGTGGCCATGGACAAGCCAATGGCGTTGGCCAGTGCCTGGCCCGCCGTGACCACCGCGGCCACCACCACCTGCAGCGTCAACCCCATCAGGCAACCGATGAAGATCTGGTTGACGATCTCCACCAGGCCAGGAGCTGAGATCGGGTCGATCACCGGCCAATCCACCAAGGGATAGATGAACCACGTCAAAGCCAAAGCAGCCAAGACACGGATGCGCCGCGGCACGGCGGAAATGGAAAACAAAGGCGCGGTCAGCAGCAGGGCCGAGATGCGCAGCATCGGCCACATGAAGGTGTAAAACCGGTTGACGATGTCCGCAGCCAGGAGGTCCATGTCACGATGTGTCGCTTGAATGCGGGTGGTCCGGGCTCAATGGAACAGACCCGGAATACGCGCGAAGATGTTGCGCCAGTAGTCCACCAGTGTGCCGATCTGCCACGACCCCACCACCGCCAGCGCAGCCGCCATGGCCACCACCTTGGGGATGAAGCTCAGCGTCATCTCATTGATGGAGGTGGCGGCCTGGAAGATACCCACCGTCACGCCCACCACCAGCGCCACCACCAAGAGCGGGGCTGACACCAGGACGGTCATCCACAGGGCGTGGCGAGCCAGTTCGATCACGGTAGCGGTGTCCATGTGCTCAGTCTTTGCGTATTGGAGGGTTGCGGGTCGGTCAGGCGTGCTCGGGAGTCGTGAGGCCCTTCATCAGGCTCGTCACGGCATCGCAAAACTGGCCGCCAGCGATCCCATGATCAGGCCCCAGCCATCCACCAGCACGAACAACATCAGCTTGAAGGGCATGGAGATCATCATGGGCGAAAGCATCATCATGCCCATGGACATCAACACGCTGGAGACGATCAGATCGATCACCACGAAGGGGATGTAGATCAGAAAGCCGATGGTGAACGCACTCTTGAGTTCAGAGATGATGAAGGCGGGCACCAGCGTGGTGAAGGGCACTTCCGCGGGTGAGGCCACCTCGCGCTTGCGGGCGATCTCCAGGAATGTGGCCAGGTCGTCTTCTCGGGTCTGCGCCAACATGAATCCGCGGATGGGTTTTTCGGCTGCGGCCAAAGCCTGTTGGGCATTGATCTTGTTGTCCATGTAGGGCACTGCCGCGTCCTGGTACACGGATGTGAGCACCGGCGACATGATGAACAGCGACAGAAACAAAGCCAGCCCCACCAGCACGGTGTTGGGCGGCGTCTGGCCAGTACCCAAGGCCTGCCGCAGCAGCGACAGCACCACGATGATGCGCACGAAAGAGGTCATCATCAGCAACAGCGACGGCAGCAGCGTCAGCGCAGTCATCAGCGCCAACAATTGAAGCGTCAGGCTGTACTGGGTGCCGCCCGAGGTGGTCTTCACATTGACCATGGGGATGCCCTGCTGGGCCGCGGCCAATAGCGGAAAGCCCAACACCGCGGCCATGAGCAGGCGCGGCACCCAGCGAACCAGACGGTCGCCCAGGCTCATGCGCCCTCTCCTTGCTTCGAGCGCACTGCATCGCTCGGCACAGGTGAAGCAGCTGGACTCACCCGGTCCAACAAGGTGAAGCCGTTGGGGGTGATGCCGACCAACACTTCACGGTCGTCAAGGCGCACCAAGGCCAGCTTCTGGCGAGGCCCAACCGTCAGCGCTTCCACCACGCTCAGACGGCGAGCCACAGGGCGCAGGCCCTGCAATCCCTTGATGCCCTGCATGCGGCGCAGCAGCCACAGCACCGCCACCAGCAACACGATCACCAAGACGAAGTTGCCCGTCAGGGCCACCCAGTCCAGCGATGGAGCGGTCGGTGCGGCATTCATGATGCTCAGAGTCCCTTCATGCGCTCAGCAGCAGGCGCCACGCGCGTCAGGCGCACACCGTAGCGCTCGCCCACCAACACGATTTCACCCTGCGCGATCACGGTTTCGTTGATCAAGAGGTCCAGTGGCTCGCCGGCCAAGCGGTCCAGCTCCACCACGCTGCCCTGTGTCAGGCGCAGCAAGTCTTTGATCTTGATCTGTGCACGGCCGACTTCAATGGCCACCGTCACCGCCACGTTCTGGATCATTTCGCGGTTGATCTGGCGCAGCTCATCTGGGCTCTGCTCGGCCACGGCGTCGGTGTTGGGGTTGCTCATGATGGGCTCCTGATGGGGCAGATGTAAGGGGGCGAGCGGGTCAGTTCAAATCTGGCCCGGCTTGAGTGCGCGGCGAATTTGCACGGCGGTCTGCGTGCCCAAGGCTCCGACCGTGGCGTGGTACGCGGGTACCTTGTTGACGGTGAGGGTGGCCATGTCGGGCTTGCGGAAAAAGAAGGTGTCACCGGCGGCGAGGCTTTCCAACTGCTGCAGGCTGAGCTCCAGCTTGCCCATGGTGGCGCGCACCTCAACGGTTGAATCGCCCAGGGCGTCCTTGAGTTCTTCGCGCCACGTCTTGTCTGACTCTTCGTTGCCGTCACCGGTCTGCACCCGGCTGCGCAGCAATTCGCGCACCGGCTTCAACGACGCATAGGGGTAGACCACATCGATGAAGCTCTTGTTCTCACTGCCCTCGGTTTCAAAGCGGTTGAGCACCACCAAATCCGATTCATCGGCGATCTGAGCAAACTGGGGATTGATTTCCGAGCTGACCACCTCGAATTCCATGGGCATCAGTGGCGACCAGGCTTCGCGCAGCGATCTGAACAAGATGTCCAGGATCAGCTTGATGATCCGGCTTTCAGTCGGCGTGAAGAGTCGCCCGGGGGGCAGCTGCACCACCGTCTTGCCAAAGCCACCGAAGAAACTGTCGAGCGACGAGAAGATCATCCCGGGCTCGATCACCACCGTGGAGTAGCCGCGAAGCGCCTTGACCCGCACCACATTGACCGACAGGGGCGGCGCCAGATCCTGCAAGTAGGTGCCGAATTTCAGAATGCGCGCATGGGTAGGGTTGATGCGGGGGCTGGTGCGCAGCACCTCCAGCATGCCCAAACGGAACAGCCGGATGAACCGCTCGTTGATCATGTCGATCGACGCCAGGTTCACCCCGAGGCTGCTGTCCTCGCTGGCCAGGTCGTGCTTGCGCACGCGGGCGCTGGTGTTGAAGCCCGTGTCGACCGCCACCGAGCCGTCGGCCACGCCTTCGGCCAGGGCCTCGAGTTCGGCCTCGGATAGCAAATTGCCGCTGGGAGCGCTCATGCCCGCCCTTACTGCACGATGAAGCTGGTGAAATGGATCGCGTCGATACCGCCGAAGTCCTCGTACTGCGTCAGCACGCGGTTGGCCTCATCCTTGAGCTTTTCGGCAAGCTCCTTGCGGAACTCGGGCCGGTTCACATCCGCTTCCGTGTGTTGGCGCATCACATCCAGCAACGCGCCCCGAATCGCGAATTCGTGCTTCTCAATGTTCTTGAAGACCCGCTCGTCGTAGCTGGTCATGAAGGCGATTTGGATCTGCATCACCTTTCGGGTACCCGTCAGGTTGCTCAGCAGTTCCTTTTCCATCTGCTTGTAGGTGTACTCGAAGCGCACCATCTCGGGTGAATTCTTCTTCACCCGCTCAGGCTTGGCGTCCTTGCCGCCCTTGGCATCCTTGCCACCCTTGGCGTCTTTGGCGCCGCCTTGGCCCTCATCACCTTCCTTGGCAGCCTTCTCGGCGCCTTCGAGCTCTTCCTCGGCCGAAGCCACGGCCTTCTTGCTGAAGAATCCGCTGAAGAACAAGGTAGCGCCCACGGTGCCGCCCATGAGCAGCAGCACCAGCAGGACCATCAGCAAGATCTTGAGGATCGGTTTCTTGGGCTTCTCTTCGACTTCAGTCTCTTCGGCGGTGGCCATTTGGGGACCTCATCAAGTGGACTAGATCAGGATATCCACCGCTCCCGGTCGGGACCCTCTGCCCGGTCGATCGGAATCAACCGCGGGAGTGCCACTGACCGTTTGCTCATCGCCGCCGTCTTCTTTCAAGGCGAGCGGCGCAGGATTATCCGGCTGCCCAGGTGTCGGGTTTCCGCGATTGCGTTCGTTCCAACCCCCGGACACCCACACAGAAGCAAGGTCCATGCCCGATGCACCGACAGCGTCGCGCAGGCGGGGCAAGCCGTCTTGGATCATGGCCTGGGTCTGACCATGGGCCACCTGGAACTGGGCATCGATGCGATGACCCCGCATCTGAAGATCGATGTCGATGGGCCCCAAGTGTTGGGGCGCAACGCTCAGCCGGATCTGCCACTCACCTTTGTCGATCTGGGCCATCATGCGGGCCGCCAAGGCCTCGCCCAGTCGTTTGCTCAGCACCTCGTGACCGTGCTCCAGGTGCTCGCGCAAGTCGATGACTTGGGGGTCCACAGGGCGGGTGGTCGGCTCAGCCTTTTGACCCACTGGGGCCGAATCGGTGATGCCCATCCAGGCTGACGACGGCGAGGCGGCTGCATCCAGTGCGGCCCCCGAGGGGTTGTCCAGTGTGGCAGGCAAGGCCGTGGCCGCCGCCAAGGGCCCACCTCCGGTCAAACTGGAATCCAGGGAAGCGGCTGGATTCAAGCCCAAGCCACTTCGGGCCTGAAGCGCCCACCAAGCCGACTGGGTGGGGGGGGCGACGCCCTGAGCCGTGCGAGGGCCGTTGAGTCGCCCGCCATCGGCACGGAAGGCCTGGAACGCCCCCAATGCCGCAGCGAGAGATTCTGGACTCTTGGCGCCTGATGGCGGCATGAAATCAACTGTTGAGGGCATTTTAGACCCTGTTGCTGGCATGGTGGCCGAGGCGGCGCCAGCCGATGGGGTGCCCTGCGGGCTCGGAGCCGTTGCCTCACTCGCCGCCGGCCCAGATGCGGTGGGCCGAAGGCCCGGTAGGCCGGTTGCCGAGGCCGCCGCGGGCACCTGCCCCGTGGGTGCCATGCCGGCTACGGTGGCCGGTGTGGTACCAGGCCCGGTAGCCGTTGTGGCTGCCGCAGTGGTCATGGCGCTGGCCCACCGATCAGGGGCACCCCGCCACAACGGTCCAGAAGTGGCCCCGATGCCGATAGCGGAAGCCTCGCCCTCAGGCGACTCGGGGCTTGAACCCACGGCCTTGTCTGCACCAAACATCCGCTGCAAGGCCGCGGCGTCAAACCCCTGGGCAGCGGCATACGCGCGCAGGCTGTCGTCCGATGCCGTCGGCTGCCCGGCCGTGATCACCGCCAGTTGCGGGCTGAGCTGCCAGGTCACCAGGGCGGGCAGTGGCAGCATCGGTGCGCCCGAGGAGGCATCCAACGCGCCGTCCCGTGAGGGTTCCGTGCTCGACGCGGTGGCATCACCGAGCTTGGCTTGGGCCACCGGCTGCCCTGAAGGGCCCTCCGGCGCGGTGCTCGGTGACGCTGCTGGGCGCTGACGGCCAGCTGCGGCCATGCCCTCATCGGCGGCAGGCTTGCGGTCGGACACGATCGGCGAGCCGGGGGCGATCGGGACATCGGGGACGACGGGGGCGATGAAGGTCGGAAGCCCTGCCGCAGGCACAGGCCCGACCAAGAGGCCGAGGTCCGCCTCACCCGCCCCATCGGACGCAGCAGGCGGCGAAGTGGTGGTGTCGGAAGTGGCGCCTTGGGCTTGCGGAGGCCGAACCAGATCCCGACTGGCCAGCAGGGCCGCCCACTGAGACACCAAACCAGTGGCCACTTCTTGCCGGTCGAGGGACTCGGTGAGTGCCAGGGGGTCCTGCAGCTCGGTGTCCGAATTCAAGGCTGAGGCCGCATCGCCGGCCGCAGCGGGCGGCGCAACACCGGCGTCCTGAACGCGCTCCAAAACGGCTGCGAACCCGCCGGGGGGCGGGGCTTCCTCGGCGCCGAGCCCGGCCGGATCCCCCCAAACCCCAGGTCCGGTGGCAGCCCCACCCTTGGGCAGGGGTCCAGTCAGGGATGTCAACAAGTTGTCGGAAACGGGGTTCATGGGGCTGTGGGCCTTGCGCGAGAGTCTCACCACACCCTCCAGACCTCAAGCCCGGAAGGCAGACCCCCTCGACGCAGCAAGAATCGTGACCGGACAAGACTTGCCGCCCACGCGCCCCACCCAGCCGGCCACCGGCGCCAGCCTGCCGCTCGTGGCACGCCGCTTGCTACACAGGGGTATGTCCACCCTCACCCTGTCGACCCTCCGACAGTCCCTGAGCCGTTTCGACGCCTCTGGGCTGGGAATCCCCGCGCTGGTCTTCGTCATCATGGCGATGCTGGTGCTGCCCCTGCCCGCCTGGCTCTTGGATGTGCTGTTCACCTTCAACATCATCAGCTCGCTGATCATCATCCTGATCGCGATCCGCACCCGCAAGCCACTCGAGTTCTCGATCTTCCCGTCGCTGCTGCTGTTTGCCACGATGCTGCGTCTGGCCTTGAACGTGGCTTCCACCCGGGTGATCTTGGTCAGCGGACATGAAGGCCACAATGCCGCGGGCCAGGTGATTGCGGCCTTCGGCGAGTTCGTGATCGCCGGCAACTACGTCGTGGGCTTCATCGTGTTCATCATCCTGATGATCATCAACTTTGTGGTGATCACCAAGGGCGCAGGGCGCGTATCCGAGGTCAACGCGCGCTTCACCTTGGACGCCATGCCCGGCAAACAGATGGCCATCGACGCCGACCTGAACGCCGGCATCATCGACAAGGAAACCGCCAACAAACGCCGCGAAGAACTCAGCCAAGAGGCCGACTTCTTCGGCTCCATGGACGGCGCCTCGAAATTCGTCAGCGGCGACGCCATCGCCGGTCTGCTGATCTTGTTGATCAACATCGTCGGCGGTCTGGCCATCGGCATCGTGCAGCACAACCTGTCACCCGCCGAAGCCGGTCGCATCTACACGCTGCTGACCATCGGCGATGGTCTGGCCGCACAGATTCCCGCCCTGTTCCTGTCCATGGCCACGGCCATCATCGTCACGCGCGTGACCACCAGCGAAACGATGACCGAGCAGGCCGTCACGCAGCTCAACAACCCCTATGCGCTGTTCGTCGCCGCGGGCATCGTCTTCCTGCTCGGTCTGGTCCCCGGCATGCCGCACCTGGTGTTCTTTGTGTTGGCCGCCGGTACCGCCGGCGTTGCCTGGTTGGCCTTGCGGGGCCGCGCCCAGGATGAAGCCAGCGCTGCTGAGGCCGCCAAGCCCATCATCGAGGGGCCCAAGGAGCTCGATTGGAGCGACTTGGACCAGGTCGACCTGATTGGCCTGGAAATCGGCTACGGCCTGCTGCCCCTGGTCAACGCCGAGACTGGCGGCCAGCTGATGCAGCGGGTCAAGGGCGTGCGCAAGAAGCTCTCGGCCGAACTGGGCTTCCTGGTCCAGCCGGTGCGCATCCGCGATGCGCTCAGTCTGGAGCCCGACAGTTATCAGATCGTCCTCAACGGCGTGGTTCGCGGCCGTGCCGAGGTGAAGGTGGGCAAAGAGTTGGCCATCAACCCTGGCCGTGTGTACGGTCAAGTAGAGGGCGAAGCCACCAAGGAACCGGCCTTCGGCCTGGAAGCGGTGTGGATCGACCCTGCCCAGCGCGAATACGCACGCTCCATGGGATACACCGTGGTGGACCCTGCCACGGCCATCGCCACCCACCTCAACAAAGTGCTGCGCGAAAACGCGGCCGACCTGCTCAGCCACGATGAAGTGCAGCAGCTGCTGGACAAGCTCGCCGCCCGTGCACCGAAGCTGGTGGAGGACCTCACCCCGGCCAAACTGTCGTTGGGCATCATCACCCGCACACTGCAGCAATTGCTGAGCGAGTCGGTCTCGATCCGCGACATGCGCAGCATCGCCGAGGCGCTCACCGAGGCCAGCGGCCGCACGCAAGACCCGGAACAGTTGGCCGCCCAGGTGCGCCCCAAGATCGGTCGCATGATCATGCAGACCATCGTGGATCCGCAGGACACGCTGCTGGCCATGACGCTGGACCCTGCACTGGAACAGATGCTGCACAACGTCTCGCAACACAGCCAACCTGGGCAGGGCCTGATGCTCGAGCCGGGTTTGGCCGATCGCCTCTTCCGCGCCCTGCGCGAAGGCGCGCGCTCGGTCGAGGACCAGGGGCATCCGGCGGTGCTCGTGGTGTCGCCTGGCGTGCGGCCTTGGCTGGCCCGCATGGTGCGCCACCGCATCACCGATTTGACCGTGCTGTCCTACAGCGAAATTCCCGAAGACCAGGCCGTCAAGGTGATCCACACCGTGACCGCCGATGTCCAAGCCTGATCTGCCTTAACCGCCCGCACAGGAGAACCTCCAGATGAAACTCCAACGCATCCTGGCCAAAGACTCTCGAAGCGCCAACGAACAGGCCATCGCCAAGTATGGGCGCGATGTGCTGGTGGTCTCCAACAACCGCGTCAACGGGATGACCGAACTGATCGTGGCCGTGGATGTCGAGCCCGAGAAGATGCCGCCGCCCGTGATGCCGCGCGGCGGTGGCGAGCCGTTTGAGTCGGCTTTGCGCCAACAGCTGCAGGCGGGGTCGACGGAACGGGCCGGCACCACGCAGGCCGCTCGCGGCAGCGCCACCGCTCAAGCTGCACACGCGAGTCAAGCGATCCAGCGTGCCCAGGCCACCGCCCGCGGCTTAGGCGACGCGGCCCAGCCGCCATCGGGAGACGCCTTCGTGCCGGCGCAAATGGCCCTGATGCAAGCGGCTCAGCGTGCCGCCGCACAGTCGCTGGGCCAACGTGAGCCTTTGCGCCCCACCCCGCCGGCGGCGCCGGCGGGTGCAGCCACCCCGGTCCTGCGCTACAGCCAGCAGTTCAGCCAGCCGTTCAGCCAACCCTTCATCCAGCCCTTCGGCCTGGGCGCCCAGCCTCCCATCGGCCAGCCGCTGGACAACGCCGGGCCAGCAGCGGCTGAGGCATCCACCTCCCTTCCATCCGAGCCTGAAACGGCCGGCGCAGCCCAGGCGGCAGCGCCCACCTGGGCATCGGCCGCATCCGCCATCAGCAGCGACAAGGCCCACGCCGTGACCGATCTGATCCGGGCCGAGATCGCCCAACTGCGCAAGGAAATGCGCATGGGTCAACAGCTCAATGCCTGGGCCGCTCAGGGGCCATCGCACCGCTGGAACGAAGCGTTGGCTGACGCCGGCGTGCCCACAGCGCTGCGCGCGCTCCTGATGTCGGGCCTGTCCAACGACTTCAACGACGAACAAGCCCTGGCCGCCATCGAGGAACAGATGGCCGAAAACCTGCCGACCGCCCCGGCTGGGCGCAGCCGCCGTCCGGCCAGCCCAAGCTGGACCAGCGGCGTACACCTGCTGAGCGGGCCCTGCGGCAGCGGCAAGACGTCGATGGCCGCCCGGCTGGCGCACGAAGCAGCCCAGCGACTCGGTGTGGAACGGGTGGTTCTGGTCAGCTGGAACGACAACCGCCCCGGCGCGTGGGGTCAGCTGCAACTGTGGGCCTCACGAATTGGCGTGAACGCCTTCCGAGCGGCCGATTCGGGCACGCTGGACCTGCTGCTGCAGGAGCATCGGGGCAGCCTGGTCATCGTCGACAGTGGCCTGAGCCAACCTGACATCCTGAATGCGGCGGTGCGGGGACTCCACGCCAGCCACCATCTGGTCATGCCGGCCGACGCCAATGCCGCCACGCTGCGCCGCTGGGTGGGCGAGCACGCTCCGACTTGGTCTGATGTGCTCGTCACGCGCCTGGACGAGTCAGCCCAGCCCTGGCCTCTGCTCCAGGCCTGCTGCGAACACCAACTGCGCCCGGCCATGGCCAGCGACGGCAGTGGTCTCACGCAGCTGCGCCTTGCCTACGACGCGAGGGCCCTGCTGCAGCATGGCATGGGGGTGCTGGCGGTCATGCTCGGCGCCTCCAGCGGCGACCACGCCTGGGACTTCGCCCAGGCGGCGCCCAAGAGCCTGGAGATCCCGACGATCGACCACATCACCACCACGGTCCCACCGCGACAGGCTGGCCGCAGCGGCCGCAGCGCCAAAACCCCCAAAACCGCTACCGCCACCACCCGCAGCCGCCTCGGAGCCCCTCATGCCTGATGCGGTCGGCGTGAAGCCGGTGGAAGTGATCGGCGTGGCCAGCGGCAAGGGCGGTGTGGGCAAGACCACGGTGTCCACGAACCTGGCGATGGCCCTGAACCAGATGGGCCGGCAGGTCATGCTGCTGGACGCCGACCTGGGCCTGGCCAACGCCCAGCTCGCGCTGGGCGTGCGCGCTGAGTTCAACCTCAGCCACGTCACGGCAGGCGTCAAGCGCCTGCCCGAGATCATGGTCCAGGTTCGTCCTGGGCTGCAACTCATTCCGGGCGCCTCGGGCGTGCGCAGCATGGCAGCGCTGAGCGTCGACCAGACCGAAGCCCTCATCCACACCTTCGACCAGATCGAAGCGGCGCCCGACTACCTGGTGGTCGATGTGGCTGCCGGCATCTCGCCGGGCGTTCTGTCCTTCATGGGCGCTTGCACCCGACGCGTGGTGGTGGTCAAGGATGACCCCTCCTCGATAGCCGACGCCTACGGCATCATCAAGGTGATGCATCAGGATCAGGGACTGCCTGAGATCCATCTGGTGTGCAACCAGGTGCAAAGCGAAGCCCACGGCCAACAACTCCATCAGCGCTTGGCGGATGTGTGCCGGCGCTTCATCGGCCTGGACTTGCCCTATCTGTGCTCCATCGAAGCCGATGAACTGGTGCTGGAAGCCCACCGCAAGTACCAGCCGGTGGTGGAGTTTTCCCCGGGCAGTGCCGCCGCGCGCGACTATCGCCGCCTGGCGCACACGATCACCGAATGGCCCGCCCCCCATGGCGTGGCCGCCCGCCGTTTTTTCATGAACCGCCGCGCCAGGGGCCTACAAGCCAAGGCCGGTACCGTAGGGGGCTGAATCCATGAACGCCGCCATTGAACTCTACGGCGCCACCGCGGCTGCCGTGGCGCTGAAGAACCGGGACGCCCTGGTGCGCCGTGTGGCGCTGCACCTCAAAACCCGCATTCCGCCGGTCATCGACGTCGACGAGCTCATTCAGGTGGGCATGATGGGGCTGCTCGAAGCCACCAACACCTACGACCCCACCAAGGGGGTTGATTTCGACAACTTCGCCCATGCCCGGGTACGCGGCGCCATGATCGACGAGGTGCGAAGGCTCTCGGCCCTACCCCGTTCCGCTGTGGCCTTCAACCGTCAACAGTCCGAGGCCAGCCAGGCGCTGGCCAACCGGCTGGGCCGCCGGCCCAATGATCGGGAACTGGCCGATTACATGGGTCTGTCCATTGAGGATTACCACAAGGAACGCGGTCAGGCGCGGCTCTTCGAGACGCATTCCATCGAGGACATGACCGTCCATGCCCGACACCGCCATGCAGCGCCCGGACGAAGCGGTCGAAGAATCCCAGTTCATGGACGCGGTCACCGGCGCAATTGATTCCCTCCCCGAGCGGGAACGGTTAATAATCAGCCTGTATTACGTGGAAGAGCTCAATCTCAAGGAGATTGGCGCCGTCTTGGGGGTGAGCGAATCCCGCGTGAGCCAGCTTCTGTCCGCAGTGGTCAAGAAGTTGCGCTCCGAATTGAAGGTGGGCCCGGGCGGCAAGTGATCCGGGCCTTGTGCGAGTTCGGCGCCCGCAGGCCCTATGTTCAGTTTTTTTCAGAAAGAGACGCCCGAGCAGCTCAAGGCACAGGCCAAGGTCAACTATGAGAAGGCCGCCGCCTTGAAGTCCATGAGTCGGGAATCGGCCAGCGTGCGGGTGCGCATTGCCTTGCTGGCCAAGGCACACCTGGACAGCGTGTTCATCGAAGGTGCGGAGCGAACCGGCACTTGGCAGGAGCTGTGCATGCTGGCCATTGCCAATGGCCAGGAAAAGCCCCAGGCGCCTACCCCGTCGTACTTTCACCGGGTCAAGACACAGGGCACCGACAACCACACCTACACCTGGATTCCCGAGGAGCTCACCGACGAGGTCTTCAACATCGGCGCCCGATACCAAACCGTGCAGATCGACGCCCATCAGTCCATCGCCATGGTCCAGCGCATTGCCGATGAGATCTGCCAAAAGGATCTCAAGCTGGATGCCCCCTTCAAAGCCCTGCAGTTCTTGAGGGACGAATTGGAAGCCGCCGGGGAAACCGTGAACATCCCAGTGGGGGGTGGCGCTGCAGCCCTGGGTGAGGTCAGCAGCGAGTCGGAAGAACAGGGCAAGCCCGGTTCGCCGGCCGGTTGATGCTCATCTTCCTGACACTCGTTGGCGCAGCGCTGTTGGCGCTGGTGGTGGTGGTCGTCTATCTCAACGATCGCGTCAACCAACTCGAGCGTCGTACCGCAGCAGGGCCACTCGGTTCGGCCGCAGCCGGCTCAGCGGACGACAACACGTGGCGCGGCCTGACCGGCAAGCGTTTGTGGGATGCCATGTCGGGCAAAAAGGGCATCACGCCCTTGGGTGATGCCGATATCGAAGCGCTGCGGCTGACGTATGAAGGTGTGCTGTCACAGCACATCGAAAGCCTGTTCCGATCGGGTCAGTCTGATGCCCGTCGTGGCGCGGGGGTTCAGCCTACGGCGGTCAAGACGGTGGCCTCTGCGCGCGGAACGGTCCAGTCCTGGATCCCCCTGAACCACGCCAACGCCCTGTACCGGGCCGGCATCGACTCCACCAAAGCCGACATCTACGAAACCGAGCGCGCCAGAATGACGCTGGACGAAACGGCGCAGGTGCTGTACTCCCAAACGGGTCTGACGCTGACCCAGCCCTTCTCAGACCTGCTTTTGGGCAATGGCGGCTCGCTCACCGGTGAGGAGCCCAGTGAGCAGGCCCCGCCCGGAGGCATCCCCGCGGCAAGCGAGGTGGCGGCCGCCTCCGGTGCGCCTGGTGCCGTGCCTGCCCCTGCTCCCGCTCCGTCACCCGGGGGCATGTTCAGC
>RFTU01000042.1 GCA_009923315.1 Betaproteobacteria bacterium | reverse complement strand
CAAAGCCAGTACCGCGGCCGTGCGGTGGCCGCCAAGATGCGCGAGCAGATTCCGCGCCAGATGTACGACGTGGCCATCCAGGCCGCCATTGGGGCGAACATCATCGCCCGTGAGAACATCAAGGCCCTGCGCAAGAACGTGCTGGCCAAGTGCTACGGCGGCGACATCACCCGCAAGCGCAAACTGCTGGAAAAGCAGAAGGCGGGCAAGAAGCGCATGAAACAGATCGGAACCGTGGAGGTGCCGCAGGAGGCCTTCCTGGCCATCCTGCAGGTGGACGAATGATGAGCAGCCTGATGAATCCCCTGGCCGCCGCGCTGTATGCCTTGCTGGCCATCTACCTGGGCGGGTGGTGGTGGGGCCGTTGGGCCGGCAACTTTTCCCTGTTGCTGTTTCTGATGTCGCTGGCCATGCTGGGCTTCTGGCTGGCCGAGCGCTTGCACTTTCGCCCGGCCCGCGAAGCCGCGGCCAAGGCCTTGGAAGTCGAGGCCCAGCGGCGGCGTGCGGAGTTGCAGAAGTTGGGCATTGCCCAGGTCGACGACCGCCTGGAGGAGGCCCAAGCCCAGGCCCTGATGCCGCCGCCTTGGGTGGAGTGGACGGCCGGGCTGTTCCCCATCATCCTGGCCATTTTCCTGTTGCGCTCCTTCCTGTTTGAGCCCTTCAAGATCCCCTCGGGCTCCATGATCCCCACGCTGGCCGTGGGCGACCTCATCTTGGTCAACAAGTACCACTACGGCATACGCCTGCCGGTGATCAACACCAAGGTGGTGGAGCTCCACGCCGTCCAGCGCGGTGATGTGGTCGTCTTTCGCTACCCGGTCGATCCGCGGGCCGACTACATCAAGCGCGTGGTGGGGCTGCCGGGCGACACGGTGGCCTACCTCAACAAGCGCCTGACCATCAACGGCCAGCCCGTGCCCACCACCGCCTTGCCCGACTTCTACGACGAGGACAGCCTGCGGTATGCGCAACAGTGGCAGGAGCAGCTGGGCGAAAAGCCGCACCGCGTGCTCACCGACAAAGCCGTGCCGCCCTTTGTGATGGGAACGTTTGACCATCCACACGCCCAGGCCTGCAGCTACACCGCCGAAGGCGTGCAGTGCACCGTGCCGCCGGGCCACTACTTCGTCATGGGCGACAACCGCGACAATTCGCAGGACAGCCGCTACTGGGGTTTCGTGCCGGACCAGAACATCGTCGGCCGCGCCTTCTTCGTGTGGATGAATTTCGGCAACCTGGGCCGCATTGGCGGGTTCAATTGAACTGAGGGAATGATCGGCTTGTGAGCAGGGCACCGGGCACCGCACCACTGGAGCAGCTGCAGCAGCGGCTGGGCCATCGTTGGGTGCAAGCGGCCTTGCTGGAGCGCGCGCTCACCCACCGCAGCCACGGCGCCGACCACAACGAACGCCTGGAGTTCCTGGGCGACAGCGTGCTGAGCACGGCCATCTCGCGCCTGCTGTACAGCCGCTACGGTGACAGCGCGGAAGGGGACCTCACCCGCGTGCGCGCCCACCTGGTGCGCGAAGACAGCCTGCACCGCTTGGCCCTGGAATTGGACCTGCCCAGCCTGGTGCGCCTGTCCGAAGGCGAGGCCAAGGGAGGTGGCGCGCAGCGCCCGTCCATCCTGGCCGATGCCTTGGAAGCCCTGATCGGCGCGGTCTTCATCGATGCGGGCTACGAGGCCGCCGCTGGCGTGGTGCAGCGCTTGTTTGGCCCCCTGATCGACAGCACCGACCTGGCGCGATGGTCCAAGGACGCCAAGACCGAGCTGCAGGAGTGGCTGCAGGGCCGCCGACTGCCCGTGCCGGCCTACCGCATCGTGGCCACCCGCGGACAGGCGCATGCGCAAACCTTTGAGGTCGAGTGTGCCGTGGCCGCTTTGTCGCTGACCGAGCGCGGCGAAGGCCGTTCGCGCCGTGTGGCCGAGCAGGAGGCCGCGCGCCGTTTGCTGGACCAACTCAAGGCACAGGATGGGCCTGGCGGTCCGCTTCCGTCTTGAGCGGCACGGCTTTCATCATCATCGGCGCTGATCGTGACCCCCCACCCCTTGCCTGATTCCAACCCAGAAGCCGCGCCCAGGCGCTGCGGTCTGGTGGCCATCGTGGGGCGACCCAATGTGGGCAAGAGCACCTTGCTCAACGCCTTGGTGGGCCAGAAGGTCAGCATCACCTCCAGCAAGGCGCAAACCACTCGGCACCGCATCACCGGGATTCGCACCCTGGCAGGCGAAGGGCCAGGCACCGGCACGCAGTTCGTTTTTGTGGACACGCCGGGCTTCCAAACCCGCCACGCCACCGCGCTCAACCGCAACCTCAACCGCACGGTGCAGTCGGTGCTGTCCGATGTGGACGTGGTCTTGTTTCTGGTGGAAGCGGGCAAGTTCACCTCGGACGATGCCAAGGTGCTGGCCCTGCTGCCCGAGCACAAGCCGGTGATCCTGGTGGCCAACAAGCTCGACGAGGTGCCCCAGCGCGAAGCGATGCTGCCTTGGCTTCAGCAGATGCAGCAGCGCCGCGGCTTCACCGAGTTCGTGCCCATGTCCGCGCGGCGCGCGGCCGATGTCCAGCGCCTGTTGGGCATCGTCCAGCCGTGGCTGCCCCTGCAGCCTTGGTTCTACGAAGAAGACGCGCTGACCGACCGCAGCGAACGCTTTCTGGCCAGCGAAATCATCCGAGAAAAGCTCTTCCGCCTGACCGGTGACGAACTGCCCTACAGCTGCACCGTGGTGCTCGACCAGTACGCGGAAGAAGGCCGCCTGCGCCGCATCAGCGCCAGCATCGTGGTGGACCGCGACGCCCACAAGGGCATGATCATCGGCGCGCAGGGCGAGCGCTTGAAGCGCATCGGCAGTGAGGCGCGGCAAGACCTTGAGCGCCTGATGGACGCCAAGGTGTTTCTGGAGTTGTGGGTCAAGGTGCGCTCGGGCTGGGCCGACAGCGAGGAGCACCTGCGGTCCTACGGTTATGAGTGAGCCGCGCCGCCGCACCGTGCGCGCCGAGGCGGCGCCGGCACCGGCTCTGCGCGGTGCCGAGCGGGCCATGCCGAATGCCCCGCGAACACAGCCAGCCTATGTGCTGCACGCCTATGACTGGAGCGAGTCCAGCCTGATTCTGGACCTGTACACCCGGGAAGAAGGCCGCGTGGTGGCCGTGGCCAAGGGCGCCAAGCGGCCGTACTCTCAGTTGCGTGCCGTGCTCTTGCCGTTTCAGTGCGTGTCGGTGCAGCTCAGCCGGTCCAAGGCAGCGGATGCCGAAGACGAGGTGCGCACCCTGCGCTCGGCGGAGTGGGCCACCGGTTCGTCCGTGTTGCCGTCTTCGGCGCTGTTGGGGGCCTATTACCTCAATGAACTGTTGATGAAGTTCTTGCCGCGCGGTGCGGTGCAAGCCGAGCTGTTTGGGCATTACCAAAGCGCCTTGCAGGCCTTGTCGAGCCCGGTCGTTCGCACGGCCGATCAGGCCGCCCCTTCTGGCCAAGGCCTACCCCCCGCGGTGCCCGAGGCTGCGCAGGACCTGCAGTCCACGCTGCGCGCCTTCGAACTGCTGCTGCTGCAGGACTTGGGGCTGTTGCCCGACCTGGCGCAGGACGCGCTCGGTGGCGCGGTGCTGCAGGCCGGCGCGCGCTACACCTGGAAGCCCGAACTGGGCTTGGTGCAGGCCGGCCCTCAGGACGAAGCCCTGCTGGGCCATGAATGGATCCAGCTGCAGGCGGCCTTGATCGGCGGGCCTGTGGCGGCCTTGCGCCAGGCCTGCCATGGGCCAAGAGCGGCGCTGCGGGTGCTGCTGCGCGGCGCGTTGGCGCATCATCTGGGCGGTGCCCCGCTGCGCACCCGCGAACTCATGCAGTCCTTGCGTCGTCTGGGCGCCTGGACCCCCACCGGAGCCCCTCCATGAACCCCTTGATCTTGGACAGCGGACCCGACCACCGAAGCGCCATCACCGCCCTGTCGGTGAACGTCAACAAGGTGGCCCTGCTGCGCAATTCCCGCCACTTGAACATCCCCAGCGTGGTGCGGGCGGCGCAGTGCTGTCTGCAGGCGGGTTGTCAGGGCATCACCATCCACCCCAGGCCGGACGAGCGGCACATCCGCGCCGGCGATGTGCACGAGATCGCCGCGCTGATGCAGCATTGGCCGCAGGCGGAGTTCAATATCGAAGGCAACCCCTTCCACAACTTGATGGACATCGTGCGCGCGGTGCGCCCCCACCAGGCCACCTTCGTGCCCGATTCGGTGGACCAGTTCACCAGTGACCACGGCTGGAACCTGCCGGCCGACCGCGCGCGGCTGCAGCCCCTCATCGAGGAATGCCATGCCCTGGGGGTGCGGGTGAGCCTGTTCATGGATCCCGTGCCGCAGGCCATGGTCCACGCGCGCGCCGCCGGTGCCGACCGGGTGGAGCTCTACACCGAGGGCTATGCCCGCGAGCACGCGCAAGGCCGTGGCACCCCGGCCCTGGCGCAGTGTCTGGCGCTGTACGCGGCCTCGGCACAGGCCGCGCTGCAGGCCGGTTTGGGGGTGAACGCCGGTCACGACCTCAACCTGGACAACCTGGGCGACTTTTTGCGCGCGGTGCCGGGCGTGTCGGAGGTCAGCATCGGCCACGCCCTGGTGGCCGATGCGCTGGAACGGGGCTATGCCGCCACGGTGGCGGCCTACCTGGACGCCATCCGCGCGGCGAGCCGCCCAGGAGTCGGCGCATGATCATCGGGGTGGGCACCGACCTGTGCGACGTGCGCCGCATCGCGTCGACCCTGGAGCGGCGCGGCGAACGCTTTGCGCAAAAGGTGCTGGGCCCGCATGAGATCGAGGTGTTCCGACAGCGTCGGGCCAAGGTGGAACTGCGCGGCATTCGCTATCTGGCCACGCGCTTTGCGGCCAAGGAAGCCTTCTCCAAGGCCATTGGCCTGGGCATGACCTGGCCCATGACCTGGCGGGCTTGCGAGGTGGTCAAGGCGCGCAGCGGACAGCCCCACATCCAGCTGCATGGCGAGCTGGCCACCTGGTTCGCCGCGCGCGGCTGGCACGCGCATGTGAGCGTCACCGACGAGTCCGACTACGCCTCGGCCTTCGTCGTGGTGGAGCAGCGCGCAGACGCTGCGTTGGATTGCAAACCCTGATGGGCAGGCGGCTGCGGGTGGGCACAATCGGGGCATGAGCACCCACGCCCCCATCGTCCTGGACATCGCCGGCACCACCCTCACCGCAGACGACCGCCGGCGCCTGAAGCACCCGCTGACCGGCGGCCTCATCTTCTTTGGCCGCAACTGGCAAGACCGTCGACAGCTCACCGAGCTCACCGCCGAAATCAAGTCCATTCGGCCCGATGTGCTGATTTGCGTCGACCATGAGGGCGGCCGGGTACAGCGCTTCACGACCGACGGCTTCACCCACGTGCCCCCCATGCGGGCCCTGGGCCAGCGGTGGATGCGCGACGAACGCGGCGCCGCAGCGGGCAGTGCCGCGCTGGCCGCCATGAATGCCGCCGCTGCCTGCGGTTATGTGCTCGGTGCGGAGCTGCGTGCCTGCGGCGTGGACTTGAGCTTTGCACCGGTGCTGGACCTCGACTATGGGGGCAGCACCGTCATCGGTGATCGGGCCTTCCACCGCGATGCCCGTGTGGTCAGTGCCCTGGCCCAAGCGGTGATGCATGGACTGCGCCGGGCGGGCATGCACCACTGCGGCAAGCACTTTCCCGGTCACGGCTTCGTGAAGGCCGACAGCCACACCGAGGTGCCCGTGGACCGGCGCAGCCTGAAGGCCATCCTGGCCGATGATGCATCGCCCTATGCGGCGCTGAGCGCCACCCTCAGCAGTGTGATGCCCGCGCATGTGATCTATCCGAAGGTGGACAGCCGGCCCGCGGGGTTCTCCGCGCGTTGGCTGCGGGAGATTCTGCGCGGCGACATGGGCTTTACCGGGGCCATCTTCAGCGACGACCTGAGCATGGAAGGCGCGCGCCACCTGGAAGGCGGCAAGCTCGGCTACGCCCAGGCGGCTGCCCTGGCCCTGCAAGCCGGTTGTGACCTGGTGCTGCTGTGCAACCAAAGCCTGGACGGCGGCCAAGCGGTGGACGAACTGCTCGAGGGCCTGAGCCGTGCGGCGGCCACCGGCGCCTGGCGGCCCGACCCTGACAGCGAGCAGCGCCGCGTGAGCCTGTTGCCGCAGGAGCCTCCCCTGGCCTGGGATGAACTGATGCACCAGCCGGCCTATCGGCATGCTTTGGACTGCTTGCCGTGAAGACGCCGTTCGCGTGCGCCAGGGGCCGCCGCGTGAACCGTTGAAGCCTCGGAGTGCCTGATGAGGTTTGCGGTCTGCGGTGAGGCCCTGTTCGATGTGTTTGCCACCGCGCCAACGCCCACTGGACTCACGCTGGATGCCCGCATGGGCGGCTCGCCCTTCAATGTGGCCGTGGGCCTCCAACGTTTGGGGCAGCAGGCGGCCTTGGTCACACCGCTGTCCACCGGCTTCCTGGGCCAACGGCTGGTCCAAGCCCTGCACGAAGAGGGCGTGGATGTGAGCTTGGCACCCCGCACCCCCGAGCCCACGACGCTCAGTTTGGTGGGGCTGGACGCGCAGGGGGTGCCCTCCTACGCCTTCTACGGGGAAGGCTGTGCCGACCGGGCCTTGGGCGCCGGCGTGCTGGAGGGGTGGCCGTCGGATGTGGATGGCATTCACCTGGGATCGTACGCCGCGGTGGTGGGCCAAACCGCCACCACGCTGCGGCAGTTGGTCGAGCGCGAGTGCCGGCGCAGCGTCATCTCCTACGACCCCAATGTGCGGCTGAATGTCCAGCCCGATGAGCGGGTCTGGCGCGAGCAGCTGCAGTGGATGCTGCAGCGCGCCCATCTGGTGAAGGTCAGCGAAGAAGACCTCACGGTGTTGGCCCCTGGCGTGTCGATGGAGGACTGGGCCGCGCGTGCCCTGGCCGACGGCGTGCGCTTGGTGGTGGTGACCCGGGGTGCTCAGGGCGCCTGGGCGCGCTGTGGCGTGCACACGGCCAGCGTGCGGCCTCACCCGGTGGAGGTGGTGGACACCGTCGGCGCGGGTGACACCTTCCAGGCGGCCCTGTTGACCTGGCTGGCCGAACACGGCCGCTTGAGCGAATGGGGTATCGGCCAGCTGCAGTCCGCGGACCTGCAGCGGGCCCTGGGTTTTGCAGCGCGCGCAGCGGCCATCACCTGTGGCCGCCGTGGCGCGGACTTGCCGCGGCGCCACGAACTGGGCTGAGCGTCACGCGCCTGGAGGGCTCCGATGGGGCTGCAGCGGCCCTGGCCCGCGGTGCCCCGAGCCGACAGGGTTTCCATCCTTGGGACCGTGTCCCAGGCCCTTGAAAATGTCGGCTCTTCTTGTCTCCCACCAGGCCCCATGTTCAAGCCCATCCTCTCCTTGTCCCAGATCATCCAGATGAACGTGGGTTTTCTGGGCCTGCAGTTCAGCTTCGGCTTGCAGCAGAGCAACATGGGCCCCATCTACAGCTACCTGGGCGCGCAGGAGGCCTCGCTGCCCTACCTGTGGTTGGCCGGCCCCATCACGGGTCTGCTGGTCCAGCCCATCGTCGGCGCGCTCAGTGACCGCACCACCTCGCGGCATGGCCGTCGCACACCGTACTTCCTGATCGGGGCCATCCTGTGTTCACTGTGTCTGTTGGCCATGCCCTACAGCAGCGCGCTGTGGATGGCCGCCAGCCTGTTGTGGATCCTGGATGCCGCCAACAATGTCACGCTGGAGCCGTACCGGGCCTATGTGGGCGACCGCTTGGATGGGAGCCAACACTCGTTGGGCTACCTGTGCCAGGCCGCCTTCACCGGGCTGGCGCAAACCTTGAGCTATCTGGCCCCGTCCATCCTGGTCTATGGCTTTGGGGTCAACAAGGACCTGGTCGACGAAAACAACATCCCCTACATCACCAAGATCGCGTTCATGGTGGGGGCGGTGCTGTCCGTCAGCACCATCCTGTTTTCGGTGCTCAGGGTCAAGGAGCTGCCGCTCACACCCGAGCAGGTGCAGGAGATCCGGGCCAAGCCTGGTGGCTGGACGGCCGCCTTGCATGACATCTGGACGGCCATCCGCGAGATGCCGCCGGCGATGCGGCAAATGGGTCTGATGATGTTGTGCGTGTGGTACGGCCTGAGCACCTACTGGCAGTACATCGCCTACTGTCTGGCCCGTTCGCTCTTCGACACCGCCGACCCCGCCAGCACCGGCTTTCGTGATGCGGTGCTGGTCAATGGCCAGATCGGCGGCTTCTACAACGCCGTGGCATTTGTCGCGGCCTTCTTGCTGGTGCCGTTTGTCAAGCGCTTTGGGCCACGCAACGTGCACGTGGTGTGCATGAGTCTGGCTGGGCTGGGCATGATGAGCCTGCCGGGCATCCAACACACGGGGCTGCTGTTCCTGCCCATGGTGGGCGTGGGCCTGGGCTGGGCCAGCCTGATGGGCAACCCCTATGCGATGCTGGCGGGTGCGGTGCCCCCGCAGCGCATCGGTGTGTACATGGGCATCTTCAACATGTTCATCGTCATTCCCATGTTGATCCAGATGGCCACCATGCCCCTGTACTACAACAGCTGGCTGGGCGGAGACTCGCGCAACGCCATCGTGCTGGCCGGCGCGCTGCTTTTGGCCGGTGGGCTCTCCACGCTGTGGGTGAAGAGCCCGACCGGCGCTGCAGCCGCGCCGCGCGATCAGGCCTGATCGAAGGGCATGCGCACCTGGCTGAGGTCCTTGCGCGTTTCCACCAGCACCAAGGGGCCCTCATCCACCAACACCGGCGGCTTGGGCAAACGCGGGACGTGCATCGGCTTGGGCGTCTGGGCGATGGCGTCCTGAGCGGCCTGCACCTTGTGCTCGTCGGAGTGCACCCACTGCAGCCCGGCCTCGGCGGCCAGAGATTGCAGGGCCGCCACGGGCAGCACGAAAGGCTCTGAAGGCGCGTGGCCCACGGGCGCTGTGGCCTCATGGCCATGGTCCAAAGAGGCCCGGGCTGCGGCCGGCGCAGACGAAGCCCTCGGCTCTTCGGCGCTCGCGCGGTCCTGGACCGCCTCAACCGAGACCGCACGCTCGTTCTGTGCGGCTTCGGTCAGGTCGACGGCCCTGTTGGCCCTGTCGGGGCTCTCAGGCCTGTCGGTGAACTCGGGGTTCTCGGCCATCTCGCGCCCACGGCCGCGACCTCCGCGACGCCGACGACGGCGACCCTCGCCGCCATCGGCCGTGTCCAGGCGTTCCTGACGTTCACGGCCTTCCTCCAGGGCTGCGCCCTCGGCCGGCGTGCCTTGGGCGTCTGCGGGCGCCAGGCCGGTGGCCGTCGGTGCGGCACGGGTGCCGGCCTGCAGGGCTTGGGCGTCCTCGCTCAGCGGTGGCTGGCCTTCCGCGCGCCGCTCGCCGCGGCGGTCACGGCGCTCGCGCCGCTCGGGGTTGCGCGTGTCCTCGCCCTCGCGCGGTGCGTCACCGGTCGAGTCACGGCGCCCTTCCTGACGAGGCTGGTCGGCTCGCGCTTCGCGCGGATCACGGCCTTCCCGACGATCGCGACCTTCGGATTTCGGCTTGCCGCCGTCCCCCGTGTCGGTGCGTTGGTCGGCCCGTGCCTCACCTCGGCCTTCCCGGCCATCGCGTCCCCCACGGCGGCCTTCCCCGCGACCGTTGCGTCGTCCGTCACGGCCGTCCTTGCGGTCACGCCCGGATCCGGCCGCTGCCCCGGCCGTGGCCGAGGCAGACGCGGACGCCTTGCCCGATGCGGCACGGGTGCTGGACGCGGCTGCCGTTGCGGAAGACCCGCCGAACAGGCGCTTGACCCAGCCGAAGAAGCCACCGCTGGCAACCGGTTGGGGTGCACTCGCGCTTGAGGTTGCCGCCGGCTTCGTCGCCGCCGCCGCGCTGGGAGCGGGTGCGGCCGAGGCCGCCGCCACGGGCTTGGGCGCCGGCTCGTCTCGAATCACGCCCTTGATCACCGGCTCTTGCTTGGCCTTGGCCTTCTCGCGCCGGGTGACGGCCACTTCGTCCGAGGGCTCCTCGATCATGGTGTACGAGGCCCGGAACGACTCCAGACGCGGGTCGTCGTGGCGCAGGCGCTCCAGCCGGTAGTTCGGCGTTTGCAGATGCGGGTTGGGGATGAGCAGCACGTTCACGCGCTGCTTGAGCTCGATGCGCGAAATCTCTTGGCGCTTCTCGTTGAGCAGGAAGGACACCACCTCCACCGGCACTTGCACATGCACGGCCGCGGTGTTGTCCTTCATGGACTCCTCTTGCACCATGCGCAAGATCTGCAGCGCTGAGCTTTCGGTGTCGCGGATGTGGCCGGTGCCTTGGCAGCGCGGGCAGGTGATGTGCGAGCCTTCGCTGAGCGCCGGGCGCAAGCGTTGGCGTGACATCTCCAACAGGCCAAACTTGCTGATCGTGGAGAACTGAACGCGCGCCCTGTCCTGGCGCAGCGCATCCTTGAGGCGCTGCTCCACATCACGGCGGTTCTTGCTCTCCTCCATGTCGATGAAGTCCACGACGATCAGGCCGCCCAGGTCGCGCAGGCGCATCTGGCGTGCGATCTCATCGGCCGCTTCGAGGTTGGTGCGGGTGGCGGTTTCTTCGATGTCGCCGCCGCGCGTGGCGCGTGCGGAGTTCACGTCGATGGACACCAGCGCTTCGGTGTGGTCGATCACGATGGCGCCGCCCGAGGGCAGGTTGACCGTGCGTGAGAAGGCCGTCTCGATCTGGTTTTCGATTTGGAACCGGCTGAACAGCGGTGCGTCATCGCGGTAGCGCTTGACGCGATGCCCCTGGTCGGGCATCACATGGTTCATGAACTGGTGGGCCTGCTCGAAGATGTCGTCGGTATCGATCAGGATCTCGCCGATGTCCGCCGTGAAGTAGTCGCGGATGGCGCGGATCACCAGGGAGCTTTCCTGATAGATCAGGTAGGCGCCCTTGCCCGCCTTGGCTGCCTCGTCGATGGCAGACCACAGCTTGAGCATGTAGTTCAGGTCCCACTGAAGCTCGGCGGCGCTGCGGCCGATGCCCGCGGTGCGCGCGATCAGGCTCATCCCCTTGGGGTAGTCGAGCTGATCCATGTTCTCCTTGAGCTCTTCCCGGTCGTCGCCCTCGATGCGGCGCGAAACACCACCGCCGCGCGGGTTGTTGGGCATGAGCACCAGGTAGCGGCCGGCCAGAGACACGAACGTGGTGAGCGCGGCACCCTTGTTGCCGCGCTCTTCCTTTTCCACCTGCACCAGCATTTCGGTGCCGTTGGCGATCACGTCCTGGATCTTGGCGTCGCGTACGGCAACGCCCGGCTTGAAGTACTCCTTGGCGATTTCCTTGAAGGGCAGAAAGCCGTGGCGGTCTTCACCGTAATCCACGAAACAGGCCTCCAAGGACGGCTCCACCCGCGTGACCACGGCCTTGTAGATGTTGCCTTTGCGCTGTTCGCGCCCTTCAATCTCAGTTTCGAAGTCGAGGAGCTTTTGCCCTTCGACAATGGCCAGGCGCCGCTCTTCGGGCTGCGTGGCGTTGATCAGCATGCGCTTCATGTGCACTCCCACGGCGCACGCCTCGAACCCGCTACACGCGGGCCCCCGGCATGTGCCGCATACGCTGCAGCGGTCGATCAACCGACCGCAGCGATGTTGGCCAACCGGCGCGTTGGGGGCATGCTCTGCATGACCTGCCCGCCGCGCGCGGTGACCGCTCGATGCACGAGCGACACGGAAAAACCCGAAAGGAATCGCCCTGGGCTGCGCTGTTCGGGCCTGGCCGTGTGGCCTAGACCCGCCGATTCAGCAGCAGTGGGGCAGCGAGCGCCAGGAGGCCGACGGCGCCTTCAACCGGTTCTGCAAGCGTTCCGCACTGTCCCACCCGGTCGCAAGGCGCAGGCTGCCCGACTGGCGAACCCGAGACTGGCGGGTTCGACGGCCGGCGGCGCATCGCAGGGGTGGCGGGGAACCGCAGGATCAGCGGCATGGGCATCGGGCTCTTGGAGCAGGGCGCCCGCCCGGTCGTTCGAAAACGATGACAGGCGAACACCGAAAACCTTGGTCGGTTGCGCAGAAGAGGAACTGATGGCATCAGCGCCACACCCGCGCAGGGTTCTTCTGTGGTGGCTCTTCCGACGGAGACTTTGCGCCGCCGGCTCACGTGGGGAGACGGCCCGCGCAGCGCCATCCGGCGTTGCATCACCCTTGTGGACTTGCGTCCCTTTGTCGCGCCTTGCGTGAGGGTGCCCGGTTAAACTCCCGGAAAATCAAGCACTTGCTTTTCACCCTTCAACCCACTCTTATACCGAACGGTACGCAGACGTGACGGGCCCGATTATAGGCCAAGCGGCCGTGCGCCAGGTGGTGGTCGACGAGGCCGGGGAAGGGCAGCGCCTGGACAACTTCCTGCTTCGGCACCTCAAGGGGGTGCCCAAGACCCATGTCTACCGCCTCATCCGCTCGGGCCAGGTGCGGGTGAACAAGGCCCGTGCCCAGGCGGACACCCGCCTGGCGCCGGGCGACACGGTGCGCGTTCCGCCAGTGCGCACCGCGCAGTCCACGGCCACAGGGCTGGAGGCTCAGAGCGGTGGCCCGGCGGATGAGGGGGGCCTGGTCGCGGGCGCGCCCGCCCGTGAATTTCCCGTCCTGTTTGAGGATGAGGCGGTCTTGGCCATCCACAAGCCCTCTGGCGTGGCGGTGCATGGCGGCTCCGGGGTGGCCCACGGCGTGATCGAACAACTCCGACAGGCCCGCCCTGGCGCTCGCTTCCTGGAGCTGGTCCACCGGCTGGACAAGGACACCTCGGGCATCTTGCTCCTGGCCAAGAAGCGCAGCGCCTTGGTGCACCTGCAGGACCAGTTCCGGCGCACCGCCGGCCAGGCGGGGGTGCACAAGGTGTACGCGGCATTGGTGTGGGGACAGTGGCCGTCCCGGCAGAAGGTGGTGGACCTGGCCCTGCACAAGACACTGGACGCCGCCGGCGAACGGCATGTGCGCGTGGTGCAGGACGACCATCCGGATGGTCGCCGGTCGATTTCCCTGGTCAAGGTGGTCCAGTCCTGGCCGGGCGCGGCCGAGCTGGCGCAGCCGGTGAGCCTTTTGGATGTGACGCTCAAGACAGGCCGCACCCATCAGATCCGGGTGCACCTGGCCCATCATGGTCATGCCATCGTCGGCGACCCCAAGTACGGGGACTTCGTGCGCAACCGCCAGTGGGCCCGCGGGCCGCTTCGCTTTGGGCGCATGTTTCTGCATGCGCGCCAGATCGCCTTTGACCATCCGGTCTCTGGGCAACGCCTGACCTTGGAGGCCCCGCTGCCGCTGGAATGCGCGACACTTCTGGCACGCTTGTGACCACGCCCATGACCCGACCGCAACAATTCGATCTCATCGTCTTCGACTGGGACGGCACCCTGTTCGATTCCACGGCGCTGATCGTGCGCAGCATCCAAAGCGCCTGCCAGGACCTGGGCGTGGCCGTGCCCCCGGCCGAGCGTGCGGCCTACGTGATCGGCCTGGGGCTGCGCGATGCCCTGGAACATGCCGTGCCCGATTTGCCACCGCAGCGATACGGTGAACTGGCCCAGCGCTACCGCCACCACTATCTGGCCAGCCAGCATGAATTGAGCCTGTTTGCCGGCACGCTGGAGATGTTGCGTGAGTTGAAGGCCCGCCAGCATTGGTTGGCCGTGGCCACCGGCAAGGGGCGCCAAGGTTTGAACGATGCGCTGGCCCATGCCGATCTGGTGGGCATGTTCGACGGCACACGAACCGCCGATGAAACGGCCTCCAAGCCTCACCCGCGCATGCTCATGGAGCTCATGGACCAATTCGGCGTTCGCGCCGAGCGCACGGTGATGATCGGCGACACCACGCACGACCTGCAGCTGGCGCAGAACGCGGGAACCGCCAGCGTGGGGGTGAGTTTTGGTGCCCACGACCATCAAGCGTTCGAGCCCTTCGAGCCCCGCCATGTGGTGCACTCCACTGCCGAGTTGCATCAGTGGCTGCGTGAGCACGCCTGAGCGGCCGATTCCCGTCCACGCCACTGCCGCCCCGGATGCACACCCCGGACCACCCCGACGGCAGCCCGTGGCCCGTGGACCTCTGTGCCGCAGAGGACCTCACCGAGCCCGGCCCGGCCTACACCTTCGAGGTCCTGTGGCGTGGCCAGTGCGTGAGCGCCTTCGCCCTGCGCTTCGAAGGCCGCGTGGTGGCCTACCTCAACCGCTGTGCCCATCAGCCCGCGGAGATGGACTGGAACCCTGGAGAGTTCCTCGATGCCGACCGTGCCTTCATCCTGTGTTCGATCCATGGGGCGTCCTACGACCCTCGTAACGGCCGCTGCGCTGGGGGGCCTTGTGGCCGCGGGCAGCTCGTGGCCTTGACGGTGAAGGAGCAAGCCGGGCGGGTCGCTTGGTATCCTTCGGCCGGTTTTGAACCTGTGAGCTTCACATGAACGACGATCCGCTGCAGCCCAATCCTCTGCGCGAGGGCGTGAGCCCGGCTGCAGCCGCCCCGAACGCCGCTGCAACGTCTGCGGCGCCAGACCGCGCTCAGGGTGACGTGCGCGGCAGCGACGCCATGGAGCGGGTGCTGACCGAACTCATCCGTGACCGCCGCGCCGAGCGGCGTTGGCGCTCGGTGTTTCGGCTGGCGTGGCTCTTCGTGGCCATCGCGCTGATCTGGACGCTGTCCCCCGCGCGCGGCTTGAGCACCGCACCGGCAGGCCCGCACACCGCCCTGGTCGACCTGCGCGGCGAGATTCAAGCCGAAGGCCTGGCCAGTGCCGATGCGCTGATGGGCGCGCTGCGGGAGGCCTTTTCCAATCCGAATGCCCGCGCGGTGGTGCTGCGCATCAACAGCCCGGGCGGCTCGCCCGTACAGGCAGGCCTGGTCAACGACGAGATTCGACGGCTCAAGGACCTGCACCAGAAGAAGGTGTATGCGGTTGTGGAGGAGATCTGCGCCTCCGGGGCCTACTACGTCGCGGTGGCGGCCGACGAAATCTATGTGGACAAGGCCAGCCTCGTGGGCTCCATCGGTGTGCTCATGGAAGGCTTTGGTTTTGTGGACCTCATGGGCAAGCTGGGCGTGGAGCGACGCCTGATCACGGCCGGTGAAAACAAGGGCATGCTCGATCCCTTCGCGCCGCAAAGCGCCCGTGAGCGTGAGCATGCCCAGGCGCTGATCAACCAGATCCATCAGCAGTTCATCAGCGTGGTCAAGGAGGGGCGCGGCTCGCGACTGAAGGCCACCCCCGACACCTTCTCCGGCCTGTTCTGGAACGGTGAAGAAGCGGTGCGCTTGGGCCTGGCCGATGCGGTGGGCAGTGTGGACCTGGTGGCGCGTGAGAAGGTCCAGGCGCCCGATGTGGTGGACTACAGCCCGCGCGAGAACGTGGCCGAGCGGCTGGCCAAGCGATTCGGCGCCTCGGTGGGCGCGGGCGCGCTGTATGCGCTGCGCGCCATGGGCGGCGATGCCCGTTTGGGCGGTGGTGCCGCACCCACCCCTGTCCGCTGAAAACGATCACGATGTCCGACCGCCTGTTCGTGGCGCTGCAGCACCTGCTGCCCAAGCGCGCCTTGACCGAACTGATGGGCGTTCTGGCCCGGTCCCGAGGCGGTGGTGCCACGACCGCGGCCATTCGATGGTTTGTGCGCCGCTATGGCGTGGACATGTCCGAAGCGGCCCATCCCGATGTCGCGGCCTATGCCAGTTTCAACGACTTCTTTACCCGCGAACTCAGGCCCGGAGCGCGGTCGATTGCGGCGGCCGATTGGGTGTGCCCAGTGGATGGGGCGATCAGCCAATTCGGGGCCATCGAAGGCGACCAGGTGTTTCAGGCCAAGGGCCATCACTACAGCACGCGGGCCCTGGTGGGTGGTGATGCGGCCTTGGCGGCGTCGTTTGAAAACGGCTTTTTTGCCACGCTGTATCTGAGCCCGCGCGACTACCACCGCATCCACATGCCCTGCGCCGGTCGCCTGAGCCGCATGATCCACGTGCCGGGTGACCTGTACTCGGTCAACCCGGTGACCGCCCGGGGCGTACCGGGCTTGTTCGCCCGCAACGAGCGCGTGGTCTGCGTCTTCGAGACGGCGCACGGGCCCTTGGCACTGGTCTTGGTCGGTGCGACGATTGTGGGCAGCATGGCCACGGTTTGGCACGGCGTGGTCAACCCGCCGCGCCTTGGGGTGGTGCGTGAATGGCGCTATGCCGATCCCGTGGTGGAGCTGGCTCAGGCCGCGGAGATGGGTCGGTTTCTCCTGGGGTCCACCGTGGTGATGTTGTGGCCCCGGATGAGCGAGCCGCTGCACTTCAACCCAGGATGGGCCCCGGGCGGCGCCATTCGCATGGGTGAGGTCATGGCCCACCGAAGCCCCCTGCGCCCTTAGGATGCGACTCAACCGGAGAGACGATCATGTTCGGATTGATGCAACAACAGCCCCTGCTGATTTCTGCCCTGCTCGAGCACGCCCAGCGCCACCATCCCGAACAGGAAATCGTCTCCCGCCGCGTTGAAGGCGACATCCACCGCTACACCTACAGCCAACTGGCCTCGCGCTCGCGCCGCATGGCCCGCGCGCTGCAGGCCATGGGCGTGCAGCCTTCAGAACGCGTGGCCACGCTGGCGTGGAACGGCTACCGGCACATGGAGCTGTATTTCGCGGTGTCGGGCATCGGCTCGGTGCTGCACACGGTGAACCCGCGCCTGCACCCCGACCAGGTGGTGTGGATCGCCGACCATGCGGAAGACCAGATCCTGTTCTTCGATCTCACCTTCCTGCCGGTGATCGCCGCGGTGGCCTCGCGCACCAAGACGGTCAAGCATTGGGTGGCCATGACCGACCGCGCGCACTTGCCGGAGGCGGCTAAGGCGATTCCGAACCTGCTCGTTTACGAAGACCTGCTGGATGCCCAGCCCGACGACCGCTTCACCTGGCCCGTTTTTGACGAGCAGTCGGCTTCATCGCTTTGCTACACCAGCGGCACCACGGGCAACCCCAAGGGCGTGCTGTACAGCCACCGCTCCACGCTGCTGCACACCATGGCCGCGGCCTTGCCCGATGCGCTGAACTGTTCCGCGCGTGACGTGATCCTGCCGGTGGTGCCGATGTTCCATGTGAACGCCTGGGGACTGCCTTATGTGGCGTGCATGACGGGCGCCAAGATGGTGTTCCCAGGAGGCGCGCTGGACGGTAAGTCGCTCTACGAGTTGTTCGAAAGCGAGAAGGTGACGCTGTCGGCGGGGGTGCCCACGGTCTGGCAGGCCCTGCTGGGCCACACCGGCGCGAACCAACTCAAGTTCAGCACCATGCGCCGCACCGTGATCGGTGGCTCGGCCTGCCCGCCGGCGATGATCCGCACCTTCAAGGAGCAGTACGGCGTGGATGTGATCCACGCCTGGGGCATGACCGAAATGAGCCCGCTGGGCACGGCCTCCACCTTCAAGGCCCGGCACCTGGCCCTGTCGCAAGAAGACCGATACGGCATCATGAACCGTCAGGGCCGCGCCATTTTTGGCGTGGACATGAAGGTGGTGGACGAGGACGGCCACGAGATTCCCTTCGGCACCGACAAGAGCGGCGACCTGCTGGTGCGTGGCCCTTGGATCCTGCGGCAGTACTTCAAGGGCGAGGGCGGTGACGTGCTGCGCGACGGCTGGTTTCCCACCGGTGACGTGGCCAAGATCGATGCCGAAGGCTTCATGCTGATCACGGACCGAACCAAGGACGTGATCAAGAGCGGGGGCGAGTGGATCGGCTCGATCGACCTGGAAAACATCGCGATGGCCCACCCGGCGGTGGCCATGGCCGCCTGCATCGCCGCGCGCCACCCGAAGTGGGATGAGCGGCCGCTGTTGGTGGTGGTGAAGAAGCCTGGTGCCGAGGTGACGCGTGAAGAGCTGATCGCCTTTTACGAGGGCAAGATCGCGAAATGGTGGACGCCGGATGACGTGGTGTTCGTCGACGCGATTCCGCTGGGGGCCACTGGCAAGATGCAGAAGAACAAGCTGCGGGAGCAGTTCAAGGACTACGTGTTGCCGACGGCTTGAGTTCCTTGGCGGGTCGGGTGTCGCAACGCCGGCCTATGGCGCGCCGCGCTGCCGCGGCACGGTGCGTCGCGTCGCCGCCGCACGGTGTGCCGCGCTGCCGCCGCACGGTGCGTCGTGATGTCGGGCGGTGGGGGGCATACCCTCTCCAGACGCCCTCCACCTCGGCGAGCCCGCCTAAGGGCGGTCTCCCGTCGGTTCCCGGGCTGAATGTCTGGCGAGGGCATGCCCCCCACCGCCCGACATCACTCTGAGGCCTGCCTGCTGCGCGTCGCGCACTTGCTTTGATGTTGTTGCCGTTCGCCCAGTGATGCGATTGTGCGCCCACTGCCCCACTGCGCGCCTCTGATGGCGTGCGACTCTCGGCGTCTACCGGTGGTGCAGCGCGGGTGGGAGCGGGGTGTGTGGCGTGAGCTTTCAGCCCGGGAACCGACGGGAGACCGCCCTTAGGCGGGCTCGCCGAGGTGGAGGGCGCGAACGCCGCATACCCCGCTCCTGCCCGCGTTGCTCGGTCGAGGCACGCCAGAGCCTCCCCAGGGCACACACTCACCAACCGCCTGCCAGCACCCGGCCAATAGGGAAACGGATCAACCCAATTGCTCCCGCAATTGCGTCGTCTGCTCGCTCCAGTAGGCCGCCGTCCCAAAGTGCGGAAACGCCCGCGGAAACGCCGGGTCTTCCCAGCGCTGCGCGATCCAGGCGCTGTGCTGGATCATCCGCAAACTGCGCAGCGGCTCGATCAGCGCCAGTTCCGCGTCATCGAAGTCGCGCACGGTTTCGTAGCCTTCCAGCAGCAGGCGCAGGCTGCGCGCCCGGCCGGCTTCGTCTCCGGGCAGCAGCATCCACAGGTCCTGCACCGCTGGGCCATTGCTGGCGTCGTCCAGGTCCACCACGTGCGGCCCTTCTTCGCGCCACAGGATGTTGCCCGGGTGCGCATCGCCATGCAGGCGAAGGCACGCCGCCGCGCCTGAGGACGACCAACGGTCGAAGGCCTGCGCCGCCGCGTCCAATGCGCGTGTGGATGCGTCTTGCCAGGCGGCCTGTTCGCCAGGGGTGAGGCAGCCGCTGTCGAGCAGCCAGCGCTGGCTGGACAGACCGATCGTGGGCACGTCCAGCGTGCGTCGGTGTTCGAACGGCCGCCGTGCCCCGACGTCGTGCAGCCGGGCGATGAATCGGCCAACGTCGACTTCCGGCGCCCGGCCGGATTTGCGGGGCGCCACGGCAAAACGCCAGGTGGCGGTGTCGTGTGACCAGGTGGCCAAGGTTCCCCATTGGCCGGCCACCGACACGCCATCGGCACCGGCTTGCGGCTGCAGCGACATGGGCGCCACCACGGGCACTTCCGCCTCCTCAAGCTCTCGGGCAAAGGCGTGCTCTTCAAGGATCTGCGCGTCCGTCCAGCGGCCGGGTCGGTAGAACTTGACCACGACCGCATCGCCGGACTCCAGGAAGACCTGGTAAACCCGGTTTTCGTAGGAGTTGAGCTGCAGCAGGCGGCCGTCGCCCCGCAACCCGACGGCGTCCAGTGCGCTGAGCACCTCCTGGGGTTCCAGGGCGGCGTAGCTGGCGATCGGTGAGGGGGGCATACCCCATGGTACGCGCAGAAGTGGTGCGCCCGAGTCGCTTCTGCGCTATACTGGTGGGCTTTCCCGTAGGCAGCGGGGAATGGTGCGTGCTTGTTTTGTTCGCCTGCAAGGCGGCAACGCGAAGCTGAAACTGAGAGGCCGGACAGCAGAATCGGCACCGAAGCAAAGCCCACGCGAAGAGCGCACCGCAAGAACACAGCTGCCGCATCCTAGAAAGACTCTCATGAAGACCTTCAGCGCCAAGCCGGCCGAAGTGAAGCACGAGTGGTATGTGATTGACGCCACCGACAAGGTGCTCGGACGTGTTGCCAGCGAAGTGGCACTCCGTTTGCGCGGCAAGCACAAGGCCATCTACACGCCTCACGTCGACACCGGTGATTTCATCGTCGTCGTCAACGCCGACAAGCTTCGCGTCACCGGCAACAAGGCCGAAGACAAGGTGTACTACCGCCACTCGGGTTTCCC
>RFTU01000041.1 GCA_009923315.1 Betaproteobacteria bacterium | reverse complement strand
CCCGCACGACCCGGACGCCCCCGAGACGCGCCCCAAGCCGCGGCCCAAGGGCATCTATGTCCTGCCCAATCTGTTCACCTTGGCCGCACTGTTCGGGGGGTTCTATGCCATCGTCATGGCCATGAACGACCGGTTCGAACAGGCCGCCATCGGGGTGTTCTGTGCGATGGTGCTCGACAGCCTGGACGGCCGTGTGGCGCGGATGACCAACACGCAAAGCGCCTTCGGTGAGCAGATGGACAGCCTGTCGGACATGGTCAGCTTTGGCGCCGCTCCGGCCCTCATCATGTACGAGTGGGGTCTCAAGGGCCTGGGCAAGCTTGGCTGGATCGCCGCCTTCGTCTACTGTGCGGGCGCTGCGCTGCGACTGGCGCGCTTCAACACCAACATCGCGGTGGTGGACCGCCGATTCTTCCAGGGGCTGCCAAGCCCGGCCGCTGCGGCCCTGGTCGTGGGCTTCATCTGGGTCATGGACGACGCCGGCTTTCGGCAGGTCAGCGAGATGCCCGCGGTGGCATGGACGGCCTTCGCGCTGACGCTGTACGCCGGCTTGACCATGGTCACCAATGCACCGTTCTACAGCTTCAAGGACGTGAGCCTCAAGAGGTCGGTCCCGTTTGTGGTGATCGTGGTCATCGCACTGGGCATCGCCTTGATCAACATCCATCCCCCGCTGGTGCTGTTCGGGATGTTCCTGGTGTACGGCGCATCCGGTTATGGGCTGTACGCCTGGCGCCGCATGAAGGGTCGCCCGGTGAGCGTGATCGCCACCTCGACCGACGACCCCGATGAGGTGGGCCTGCACCGCTGAGCGGGCCGTGATACATTCGAGCCATGTCGATCAACCGCTGCAACCTCAACGCCCTGCTGCTACTGGCACTGGCTTGTCGCCGGGCGCCCTGATCGCACACGTTTCAAACCCGCATCAGAAAGCCCGACGGCGCACCGCCCTCGGGCTTTTTGCATTCTGAACCTCACGGCCGAATTCGATCTCAACCCCATCGCCCTCAGGAGCCGACCATGACCGACCAGCTCATCATCTTCGACACCACCTTGCGCGACGGCGAACAGTCGCCCGGCGCTTCCATGACCCGGGATGAGAAGCTGCGCATCGCCCGGCAACTCGAGCGTTTGCGTGTGGATGTGATCGAGGCGGGCTTTGCCGCATCCAGCAACGGCGACTTTGAGGCGGTCAAAGCGATCGCCAACCACATCAAGGACTCCACCGTGTGTTCGCTGGCGCGCGCCAATGACCGCGACATTTCGCGTGCGGCCGAAGCCTTGAAGAACGCGCCGAGGGCGCGCATCCACACCTTCATCGCCACCAGCGAACTGCACATGGAGAAGAAGCTGCGCATGACACGCGACCAGGTGTTCGAGCAGGCCAAGCAGGCGGTGCGCTTTGCGCGCAACCTGGTGGGTGACATCGAGTTCTCCCCCGAAGACGGCTACCGCTCCGACCCCGACTTCCTGTGCCGGGTGCTCGAGGCCGTGATCGCCGAAGGTGCCACCACCATCAACATCCCCGACACCGTGGGCTACGCCGTCCCCGAGCTCTACGGCGAGTTCATCCGCAACTTGCGCCAGCGCGTGCCCAATTCAGACAAGGCCGTCTGGAGCGTGCATTGCCACAACGACCTGGGCATGGCCGTGGCCAATTCCTTGGCCGGGGTCAAGATCGGCGGCGCTCGGCAGATCGAGTGCACGATCAACGGCCTGGGCGAGCGGGCGGGCAACTGCTCGCTTGAAGAAGTGGTGATGGCCGTCAAGACCCGCAAGGACTACTTCGACCTGACGCTGGGCATCGACACCTCGCAGATCGTGCCGGCCTCGCGCATGGTCAGCCAGACCACTGGCTTCGTGGTTCAGCCCAACAAGGCGGTGGTGGGCGCCAATGCCTTTGCGCATGCCAGCGGCATCCACCAGGACGGCGTGCTCAAGGCGCGCGACACCTACGAGATCATGCGGGCCGAGGATGTGGGCTGGAGCGCCAACAAGATCGTCTTGGGCAAGCTCAGCGGCCGCAACGCCTTCAAGCAGCGCCTGCAGGAGCTGGGCATCGGCCTGGAAAGCGAGTCTGAAGTCAATGCCGCGTTCGCGCGTTTCAAGGATCTGGCCGACCGAAAGAGCGAGATCTTCGATGAGGACATCATCGCCTTGGCCAGCGATGAGAGCGTGACCAGCGAGCAGGAGCATTACCGCTTGCTGGCGCTGTCGCAGCACTCGGAGACCGGCGAGCGGCCGCAGGCCTCGGTGGTGTTCACCGCCGGTGAGGTGGAGTACAAGGCCAGCAGTGATGGCAATGGACCGGTGGACGCCTCGCTCAAGGCCATCGAGTCGCGCTTGAACACCGGCGCAGAACTGGTCCTGTATTCGGTCAACGCCATCACCAGCGGCAGCACCGAATCGCAAGGGGAGGTCACCGTACGGCTGCAGCACGGCGGCCGCGTGGTCAATGGCGTGGGCGCCGACCCCGACATCGTGGTGGCATCGGCCAAGGCCTATCTGGCGGCGCTCAACAAGCTGCACGCCAAGCTGGAGCGGGTGGCGGCTCAGGGCTAACCCCAGTTGATGGTTCAAATACCGCGCCTAAGCCATTGATTCGGATGGCCTACTCACCTACACTGGTGAGTCGAGTCAACTGGTCCGGTGCCCATGCGGGCGCTGCACGGCGTACGCAATGGTGTTGAGTACTCACAAGTGTGTGTTGGGCTTGTTCGTGGTCTTGGGCCTGAGTTGGGGCCCGGTTGCGTTGGCCCAGTCCGCCCCGCCCGTTCAGGCGGCCCCGGCGGCCAAGGCCTCCGCCAAGAAGCCGGGCACCGAGGCCGATCGGCGCGCCCAGGCGGCCGCGCCGGCCAAGAAGAAGGCTGAGGCCGCCGGCAAGAAGGCCAGCGCGTCCTCGAGCAAGCGGGTCAAGGCGGCAGCGGCCGTGGGTGCGGCCGGTGCTGTGGCGGCCGTGGCGGCTCGGCCATCGATGGGCCAAACCTATGGCCTGCACCAAACGCCAGACCCCCTGGACCTGAAGTCCAGCGTGGCCCTGGTCCTGGACCGCAACACCAACGAGGTGCTGTTCAGCAAGAACGCGCAAGCCGTGTTGCCCATCGCCTCCATCACCAAGCTGATGACGTCGATGGTGGTGTTCGAGCAGCAGCAAGACCTGGACGAGGTGCTGATCGTCACCCAGGACGATGTGGACACCGAGAAGAACAGCGGCTCACGCTTGGCGGTGGGCTCACGCCTGACCCGCCGCGAGATGCTGCACCTGGCGCTGATGTCCAGTGAGAATCGGGCCGCCCATGCCTTGGGCCGGCACTACCCTGGCGGCATGCCCGCGTTTGTGGACAGCATGAACCACCGCGCGCGCGAACTGGGCATGCACGACACGCGCTTTGTGGAGCCCACCGGGCTGAGCAGCAAGAACCAGTCGAGTGCCCACGACCTGGCCATCCTGGTGCGCGCCTCGCATGAGCATGAACTGCTGCGCCAGTTCTCGGTGATGCCCGAGGCCAAGATGGCGGTGGGTCGGCAGCAACTCCAGTTCCGCAACACCAATGGTCTGGTGCGTGGGGGCACGTGGGACATCGCGCTGCAGAAGACGGGCTACATCGCCGAGGCCGGGCGCTGCGTGGTCATGCAGGCCACGCTGGCCGGCCGAGAGCTCATCCTGGTGCTCTTGGACTCAGCCGGCCGCTATTCGCGCATCGGCGACGCCGAGCGTCTGCGCAAGTGGATCACGGAGCACGCGGCACAGGGCAGCCCAGCGCCCGAGAAATCTCCTGCGCGGTCGCTTGTAGCCGGCTGACCCAGCCTTCTTCGAGCCGGTCCGACGGCGCCGAGATCGACAGGCCCGCCACCAGGCGGTTCTGGTCGTCGTAGATGCCGGCGGCCATGCAGCGAACACCCAACTCCAGTTCTTCGTCGTCGCGCGCCACGCCTTGTTGACGCACTTGCGACAGCTCGCGCTCCAGTCTGGGCAGCTCGGTCAGGCTGTTGCGGGTGTGGCCCGCCAGCCCCGTGCGGGTGGCATAGGCCCGTACCCGCGCGGCATCGTCTTGCGCCAGGAACAACTTGCCCACCGAGGTCAGGTGCAGCGGCGCGCGGCCGCCCACGGCGCGCACCACCTGCATGCCCGAGCGCTCGCTGTAGGTGCGCTCGATGTAGACGATCTCATCGCCCTGGCGCACCGACAGGTTCACCGGCTGTTGCGTCAGGCGGTGCAGTTCGCGCATGGGGCCGATGGCAACCTCTCGCATGTCCAGTCGCGCCTTCACGAGGTTGCCCAATTCGAGCAGGCGCATGCCCAGTCGGTAGCTGCCCGCCTCGGGGCGTTCCACCAGACGGCCGATGGTCAGGTCGTTGAGGATGCGGTGGGCGGTCGAGGGGTGCAGCCCGGTGCGCTCGCTGATCAGCTTGAGCGAGACCGGGTCTTGATGTTGGGCCAACAGGTCCAGCAGCCCGAACATGCGTTCAAGGACCTGGATGGCCGGCTGGCGACCCTCGTCCTCGGCGTTCGGTGGCTTGGCAGACGGCTTGGGTGTGTCGTTCGTGTCGGGCTTGCGGGGCATGTGTAGATTTTGCATCCCGAAAGCCAATGCTGCATCATGAACGACACAAATCGTGCGCAGCCGCAAGACCGCTGCGAACCGCGCCCTCCAGCGTCGAGGGGTAGGGCCCTTGGATGTAGTCACCCGCTACCCAGGCGCCGCCCTGGGCCGCCGCGGCCCGCCCGCCCGGGCGCTGCAGGCCCGGGGTGCAGCGGAAGGTGGCCCGTCGCTCGGCGATGCTGCGCACCACCCGGGTCGTGCCCGCGGCCGCGCCGGGCAGGGCGCAGGCCTGCTCGAACACCGCCCGCTCCAGCGCCGGCAGGCCCCGCTCCAGCCACGCTCCGGCGTCGCTGGTGACGAAGGAAAGGCCCCCGCGCCAGGGCGTGCCGATGGCGTTGAGGTCGAAGGCGAACTGGGCCGGACCGTTTGCAAGGCGGACCATGGGGCTGGGCAGGTGCACCCCCGGGGACTGCACCCAGGTGGTCACGATGGGCTCGAATGCAAGCCCTTGAGCGGCTTGGGCCCAGGACGGGTCCCAGGGGGCCAAGAGGCGCGCGGCCTCGGAGGCGGAAGTGGCCACGACCAAACGATCCACTTCGTGCAGCGCCTTGGCCGCCACGCACCAGCGCCCATCGCCCAAGGGCTCGATCCGGTGCACCCGTTGGGCCAGATGCACACGGGCACCCTGAGCTTGCAGCTCGTGCAGCGCCGGAGTGGGCAACAGGGCGCGCAGGGGCCGTCGCGGGATCAGCAGGTCTGAACCCCCCGGGCCCGCGAACAGGCCATCGCCCAGCACACGAAGGAACACTTGGGCGTCTGCGGCCTGAGCCGGCGTGTTGAGCGCCGCCACGCACAGGGGCTCGATGAGCTCGTCCATCACCACCGCCGGCAGGCCCGCGCACAACTGCGCAACGGAGCGGCCCGGTTCGCACCCATAGCCCTTGCGATGCCAGCCAGCCAGTTGCGCCAACAATTGCGCCCGCGCCGTCCACGGCCAGGCCTGGTGTTGGGCCAAGCCGCGCAGGAAGGCCAGGATGGGGTGCCCCCCGGGCAGCTTCAGCCCGCGCCCATCGGGCGCCACCAACTGCAGCGGCCCACGCCAGAACGCGGCCTCGAGGTCCACGCCCAAGCGTCGCATCAAGCGCAGGCTGTGGGTATAGGCGCCGATGAGGATGTGCTGGCCGGCGTCGAGTTCCACCTGGGCGGAGTCGGCCGCCAGCGCCTGCGCGATGCCACTGCGTCCGCGCCCGCCCGGCGTTGGCGCCATCTCCCACAGGACCACCTGCCAGCCCGCATCGGCCAGCTCCACCGCTGCGGCCAGTCCGGCCCAGCCCGCGCCGATCACACCGACCCGCCGCATGCCGGCCCCTGGCGTCAACGCGATCGCCAGTGTGTGGCCATCGCGATCCACACCTTGCGCAAGGGCGTCAGGGAGATGCGCTGGTGCAGCACCTGAAACCCACTGGCCTGGATTTCGCGCAGCAGGGTGCGGTAGATGGCCGCCATCATCAGCCCCGGGCGCTGCGCGCGGCGATCGGCCGCCGGCAGCATGGCCAGGGCCTGGTCGTACAGGGCATGGGCGCGCTGGGCTTCAAAGTGCATCAGGGCGGTGAAGCGTTCGCTGTAGCCCCATGGGGCATGGCGCTGCAGCAGTTCATGGGCCTTCACATCGAACTGTTGCAGGTCGCTGATGGGCAGGTAGATGCGCCCGCGGCGCGCGTCTTCACCCACATCGCGGATGATGTTGGTCAGCTGCATCGCCTGGCCCAGCGCATGGGCATAGGCGGTGGTGGGCGCTTGCGTCTGGCCGAAGATGCGCGCGGCCACCTCGCCCACCACGCCGGCCACCAGGTGGCAATAGCGTTGCAGCCCGGGGTAGTCGAGGTAGCGGTTTTGGGTGAGGTCCATCTCGCAGCCTTCGATCACCGCCAGCAGATGCGCCGCCTCGATGCCGTACACCGCGGTGTGGGGCATCAAGGCCTGCATCACCGGATGTTGCGGCTGCCCGCCATAGGCGCGGCCCACTTCGGTGCGCCACCAGGCCAGTTTGGTGGCCGCCACCCCGGGGTCTCGCACCTCGTCCACCACGTCGTCGATCTCGCGGCAAAAGGCGTAGAAGGCCGTGATGGCCGCACGGCGCGCCGGGCTGAGGAACTTGAAGGCGGTGGTGAACGAAGAGCCGCTGCGGGCGGTCTTGTCCTGTACGTATTGCTCAGGCGTCATGGCGTGCTCAGGCGCGCATTCTCGCTGCACGCCACCACAGCAGCGGCAGGTCCCAGGCGCGCAGACGCGGGCGCCGCTGCAGGCTGCGGTGGTCCAGGGCCTCGATCTTGTCCAGGATGCGCAGGCCACCCTGCACCACCAGGCGCAGCTCCCAACCGGCACGGCCGTTCAGGCGCAGGGCCAGGCTTTGCCCCTGGGCCATCAGGCTGCGCGACCAGGCCACCAGGTCTCGGATCAGGGCCTGCGTGGCCGGGTTGTCGGTCAGCGTGAGCAGGGCCTGGGGGGGCAGCCCGTGGGCCACGGCGTCCTCGTGCGGGATGTAGCAGCGCCCTTGGGGGTGGTCACGGCTGAAGTCCTGCCAGAAGTTGATGAGCTGCAAGGCGGTGCAGATGGCATCGGACTGCGCCACAGACCGTTCGTCGTGCACGCCGTAGAGGTGCAGCAGCAGTCGGCCCACCGGATTGGCCGAGCGGCGGCAGTAGTCCAGCAGCGCCGCGCGGCTCAAGTAGGGCGGGTTGTGCGTGTCCTGTTCGAAGGCATCGAGCAGGTCCAGCAGGGGTTGGGCCGGCAACTCGAACTGTTTCACCGCGCGGGCCAGGGGGCCGAACACTTCGGGCCACGCCTGCGGCGATGTCGGGGGCTGGCCGCTGAGGGCGCCCATCAGGCTCTGACGGTAGCGCTGCAACTGTGCACGCCGCTGCTCGGGTGTGCCCGGCCCCTCATCGGCCAGGTCGTCGGCCGTACGGGCGTAGTGGTACACGGCCACCACCGCCGGGCGCAGCGCCGGCGGGCACAAGATGGAGGCCACGGGGAAGTTTTCGTAATGGTCCACGCTCACGGCACGCCCATTGTGGCCCGGGTCACGCGCGGCCAGGGCCCGGGTACACTACAGGGTTTGCCGCCAAACACCCTGCGCGGGTGGCGAAATTGGTAGACGCACCAGGTTTAGGTCCTGACGCCTTCACGGGCGTGCCGGTTCGAGTCCGGCCCCGCGCACCACCACTGTCCCTTCAACTGTTCCCGAGTCCATCATGGCCGTCACCGTCGAAACCCTCGAAAAGCTGGAACGCCGCATCACCCTGCACGTGGCGGCCGCTGACATCAACAGCGAAGTCGAAGCCCGTCTGAAGAAGCTGGCCCGCACCGTCAAGGCCGACGGCTTCCGCCCGGGCAAGGTGCCCATGAGCGTGGTGGCCCAGCGCTACGGCTACTCGGTGCAGTACGAGGTGGTCAACGACAAGGTGGGCGAGGCCTTTGCCAAGGCGGCCGATGAGGCCGCTCTGCGCGTGGCCGGCATGCCGCGCATCAGCCAGAAGGACGAGGCTCCCGAGGGATCGCTGGCCTTCGACGCCACCTTCGAGATCTACCCCGAGGTGCAGATCGGCGACCTGGCCACGGCCGAAGTGGAGAAGGTGTCGGCGCAGGTGACCGAAGCGGCCATCGACAAGACCCTGGACATCCTGCGCAAGCAGCGCCGAACCTTTGCCCAGCGTGCATCGGCCGAAGGTGCAGCCGAGGAGGACCGCGTCACCATCGACTTCGAAGGCAAGATCGACGGCGAGCCGTTCGATGGCGGCAAGGCCGAGGCCTTCCAGTTCATCATCGGCGAGGGCCAGATGCTCGAGCAGTTCGACAAGGCCGTGCGCGGCATGAAAGTCGGCGAGAGCAAGACCTTCCCGCTGCAGTTCCCGGCCGACTACCACGGCAAGGACGTGGCCGGCAAGGAAGCCGATTTCCTGGTGACGATGAAGAAGGTGGAGCAGCAGAACCTGCCCGAGGTGGACGATGCGTTTGCCAAGTCGCTGGGGATTGCCGAAGGCACGGTCGACGGGCTGCGCGCCGATGTGAAGAAGAACCTGGCCCGCGAGGTGAAGTTCCGTGTGCTCAACCGGAACAAGGCCGCCGTGATGGACGCGCTGGTGAAGGTGAGCACCCTGGACCTGCCCAAGGCGCTGGTGCAAGGTGAGGTGGACCGCATGGTGGAGAGCGCCCGCGCCGACCTCAAGCAGCGCGGCTTCAAGGACGCCGACAACATGCCCATCCCGGCGGAAGTGTTCACCGAGCAGGCCGAGAAGCGCGTGCGCCTGGGCCTGGTGGTGGGAGAGCTGGTGCGCAGCCACAACCTGCGGGCCAAGCCCGAGCAGCTGCAAGCGCACATCGAGGAAATCTCCCAGAGCTATGAAAAGCCGGCCGAGGTCATGCGCTGGTACCTCAGCGACCGCAACCGCATGGCCGAAGTCGAAGCCATCGTGGTGGAGAACAACGTGGCCGAGTTCGTGCTGGCCCAGGCCAAGGTCACCGAAAAGGAAGTGCCCTTTGACGAATTGATGGCGCAGCAGTCCTGATCCATCGACGCCCGCCACCCGAACGGCTCACCCTGGCGGTGGGCCGTTCCTGTTATGGTTGACACCCGTTGGCGCCTGACGGCGCCCCACCCTGATTTCAACGGCCAGAGCATGAGCGTGATCGACCCCCAAAACCTGGGCATGGTGCCCATCGTCATCGAAACCTCCGGGCGAGGTGAGCGCGCCTACGACATCTACAGTCGCCTGCTGCGCGAGCGTGTGGTCTTCCTCGTGGGGCCGGTCAACGACGCCACGGCCAACCTGGTCGTGGCGCAGCTGCTGTTCCTGGAGTCCGAGAACCCGGACAAGGACATTTCCCTGTACATCAACTCGCCGGGCGGCAGCGTCAGTGCCGGCATGTCGATCTTCGACACCATGCAGTTCATCAAGCCTGATGTGAGCACCCTGTGCATGGGCATGGCCGCCTCCATGGGCGCCTTCTTGCTGTGCGCCGGTGCCAAGGGCAAGCGCTTTGCCCTGCCCAACAGCAAGGTGATGATCCACCAGCCCTTGGGCGGTGCGCAGGGCCAGGCCACCGACATTGAGATCCACGCCCGGGAAATCCTCAAGACGCGCGAGCAGCTCAACAAGATCCTGGCCGAGCGCACCGGTCAGGCCCTGGAGAAGATTCAGGCCGACACCGAGCGCGACTACTACATGAGCGCGGCTGAGGCCAAGGACTATGGCCTGGTGGACCAGGTGATCGAGAAGCGGGCCTGATGCACTATCATCAAGCCGTCGCGCCACGGAATTGACTTCGGCCAACTGAACGCTCATGCCAGAAAAGAAGGGCTCCTCCAGCGAAAAAGTGCTCTATTGCAGCTTTTGCGGCAAGAGCCAGCACGAGGTGAAGAAGCTGATCGCCGGCCCGTCCGTGTTCATCTGCGACGAGTGCATCGAGCTGTGCAACGACATCATCCGCGATGAGGTGCCGCCCGAGGCCGCACCGGCGAAGTCGGGCAAGTCCGACCTGCCCACCCCGGCCGAGATCAAGGACAGCCTGGACCAGTATGTGATCGGCCAAGACACGGCCAAGCGCATCCTGTCGGTGGCGGTGTACAACCACTACAAGCGCCTCAAGCACATGGGCGCCACGGGCAAGGACGAGGTGGAGCTGTCCAAGAGCAACATCCTGCTCATTGGCCCCACCGGTTCGGGCAAGACGCTGCTGGCGCAAACGCTGGCGCGTCTGCTCAATGTGCCCTTCGTCATCGCCGACGCCACCACGCTGACCGAAGCCGGCTATGTGGGCGAAGATGTCGAAAACATCATCCAAAAGCTGCTGCAGAACTGCAACTACGACGTGGAGCGGGCGCAGCGCGGGATCGTCTACATCGACGAGATCGACAAGATTTCCCGCAAGGCCGACAACCCGTCGATCACCCGCGACGTGTCCGGCGAGGGCGTACAGCAAGCCCTGCTCAAGCTCGTGGAAGGCACGATGGCCAGCGTGCCGCCGCAAGGCGGGCGCAAGCACCCCAATCAAGATTTCTTGCAGATCGACACCACCAACATCCTGTTCATCTGTGGCGGCGCCTTTGATGGCTTGGAAAAGGTGATCCAAAACCGCACCGAGAAGTCCGGCATCGGTTTTTCGGCGTCGGTGCAGTCCAAGAGCGAGAAGAAGGTCTCTGAACTCTTCCGCGATGCCGAGCCCGAAGACCTCATCAAGTTCGGCCTGATTCCCGAACTGGTGGGCCGCCTGCCGGTGGTGGCCACGCTGGGCGAGCTCACCGAAGACGCCATGGTGCAGATCCTCACCCAACCCAAGAACGCCCTGGTCAAGCAGTACGAGCGGCTGTTTGCGATGGACGGGGTGGAGCTGGAGGTGCGGCCCTCGGCGCTGAGCGCCATTGCCCGCAAGGCCCTGGCGCGCAAGACGGGCGCCCGTGGCCTGCGCTCCATCGTTGAGCATTCCTTGATCGACACGATGTTCGACCTGCCCACACTCGACGGTGTGGCCAAGGTGGTGGTCGACGAACACAACATCGACGAGGGCACCAAGCCCTTGTTGGTGTACCGCGAAACCAAGGCCAGCGCCTGAGCCTTGCCAGGGGTGCTCCCGGCGGTGCATCGGCGCCGTCCACGGGCGGGCCTTGGCCCGCTCAAGTACCGCGCCCCCGCGTCGATCCACTCAAGCCCGCATCGCTGCCAGGGTCAGTGGCGTTGTGCATGCACAATCGGGCGGCATCTGCACCGGATTTCCCATTGGTGACCCGCCCCATCTTGTGTTCTGATGGGGCACTTGCAATCCTTCTGCCGGCCCCCAACTAGGCTGGAGAAAGAGAGACTTTCATGCCCGGACAAGCCCCCCTGATCGAAGACCCCGCCAGCCTGCCCCTGTTGCCCTTGCGCGACGTGGTGGTGTTTCCCCACATGGTGATCCCCTTGTTCGTGGGGCGCCCCAAGTCCATCAAGGCCCTGGAGGCCGCCATGGAGGCCGGCCGGCAGATCATGCTGGTGGCCCAGCGCGCCGCAGGCAAGGACGAACCCAAAGCCGACGACATGTTCGAGATCGGCTGCGTCTCCAGCATCTTGCAGATGCTCAAGTTGCCCGACGGCACCGTCAAGGTGCTGGTGGAGGGTTCGCAGCGCGCGCGCACCGTGAAGATCGAGGACACGGGCGAGTACTTCACGGCAGACGTGGTCAGCGTGGCCGCCGAGAACGAGGGCTCACCCGAGATCGAAGCCCTGCGCCGCGCGGTGACGCAGCAGTTTGACCAGTATGTCAAGCTCAACAAGAAGATCCCGCCTGAAATTCTGACCTCGATCGCCGGCATCGACGACGCTGGCCGACTGGCCGACACCATCGCCGCGCACCTGCCGCTCAAGCTTGAGGCCAAGCAGAGCGTGCTGGACCTTTATGACGTGGCCAAGCGCCTGGAAAAGCTGCTGGAGCTGCTCGAGCACGAGGTCGACATCCTGCAGGTCGAAAAGCGCATCCGCGGCCGCGTCAAGCGCCAGATGGAAAAGAGCCAGCGCGAGTACTACCTCAACGAGCAGGTCAAGGCCATCCAAAAGGAGCTGGGCGACGGCGAAGAGGGGGCCGACCTCGAGGAGCTTGAAAAGAAGATCAAGGCCGCCCGCATGCCCAAGGAGGCGCGCCAGAAGGCCGAAGGCGAGCTCAAGAAGTTGAAGCTGATGTCGCCCATGTCGGCCGAGGCCACCGTGGTGCGCAACTACATCGACACCCTGGTCAACCTGCCCTGGAGCAAGAAGACCAAGGTCAAGCACGACCTGTCCAACGCAGAAGAGGTGCTCAACGAGGACCACGCGGGCCTGGAAAAGGTCAAGGAACGCATCCTGGAATACCTCGCGGTGCAGCAACGCGTGGACAAGGTCAAGGCGCCCATCCTGTGCCTGGTGGGCCCCCCCGGCGTGGGCAAGACCTCACTGGGCCAAAGCGTGGCGCGTGCAACCGGGCGCAAGTTCGTGCGCATGGCCCTGGGCGGTGTGCGCGATGAAGCCGAGATCCGCGGCCACCGCCGTACCTACATCGGCTCCATGCCGGGCAAGGTGCTGCAGTCGCTGACCAAGGTGGGCACGCGCAACCCCCTGTTCCTGCTGGATGAAATCGACAAGCTGGGCATGGACTTCCGTGGCGACCCGTCCTCGGCGCTGCTGGAAGTGCTGGACCCCGAGCAGAACCACACCTTCAGCGACCACTACATCGAGGTCGACTTCGACCTCAGCGACGTGATGTTCGTGGCCACCTCGAACTCGATGAACATCCCCCCGGCCCTGTTGGACCGGATGGAAGTGATCCGCTTGTCGGGCTACACCGAAGACGAGAAGGTCAACATCGCGCAGCGCTATCTGCTGCCCAAGCAGCGCAAGAACAACGGCGTGAAGGCCGAAGAGTTGGAGGTGGCCGAGGGGGCCATTCGCGGCATCATCCGCTACTACACCCGTGAAGCCGGCGTGCGTTCGCTGGAGCGCGAAGTGGGCAAGATTTGCCGCAAGGTGGTCAAGGGCCTGCAGCTGAAGAAGTATGTCGATCAGGTGGTGGTCAACGAAGACAACCTCAACGACTTCCTGGGCGTGCGCAAGTTCGACTTCGGCCGTGCCGAGAAGACCAATCAGGTGGGGCAGGTGGTGGGCTTGGCCTGGACGGAAGTGGGCGGCGACCTGCTGACCATTGAGGCCGCCGTGATGAACGGCAAGGGCAACATCATCCGCACCGGACAGTTGGGTGATGTGATGAAGGAGTCGGTGGAAGCCGCGCGTACCGTGGTGCGCTCCCGTGCGCGGGTGTTGGGCATCAAGGACGAGCTGTTCGACAAGCGCGACATCCACATCCACGTGCCCGATGGCGCCACGCCCAAGGATGGGCCGAGCGCGGGCATCGCGATGACCACGGCTTTCGTGTCGGCGCTCACGGGCATCCCGGTGCGCTCGGATGTGGCGATGACCGGTGAGATCACGCTGCGCGGCGAGGTCACGGCCATCGGCGGCTTGAAGGAAAAGCTGTTGGCGGCCCACCGCGGCGGCATCAAGACCGTGCTGATCCCGGAAGAGAATGTGAAGGACCTGCAGGACATTCCGGAGAATGTGAAGAACCACATCGAGATCGTGCCGGTGAAGTGGATCGACAAGGTGCTGGAAGTGGCCCTGGCGGGTACGCCGCAGCCCCTGCCCGATGAAGATCCGGCCGCAGCGGCCAAGGAAGCCGCACCCGCGGCGGCACCCGCAGCGGATGTGGGGGGCGAGGCCATCAAGCACTGAAGCCTCAGGCGCCCTTGCCGGGCCCTCAAAATTGTTGTATCATTGAGGGCTCGACCGATGTGTCACCAAACGCATCCATGGGGTCGAGCCCACCGGCCCATCAAGTGGATTGAGCAAGCCGGTGCGTCATCGGTTCAGGCCGGTGCCAATGCGGGAATAGCTCAGTTGGTAGAGCGCAACCTTGCCAAGGTTGAGGTCGCGAGTTCGAGCCTCGTTTCCCGCTCCAAACTTCACGAAAGGGAAGCCCAGGCTTCCCTTTTTCGTCGGTGGCCAACCGCTTGAGCCCCCGGCAGATTTTTCGGGGGCGTGCTAACCTGCCGCCCTTGCGTGGCGCGATAGCAAAGCGGTTATGCCCCGGATTGCAAATCCGGTTAGGGCGGTTCGACTCCGCCTCGCGCCTCCACAACAACAACTTAGGTCGCCTCGAGCGGCCTTTTTTGTGCCCTGAAACGCCCAGTTGTGCGGGGATTTTTGACCAAAGTGGCCATCCTCGGACCGTTTCGGGAGCACTGAAGGACTCGGCATCCTGGTGCAGAAGTCTGTACTTGTGGTTAGACAAAAGGCCTCTGTGCGGAAGCTTCGGCGCTTCGTGTTGATCCGACAGGCTCACCTGATCGGACAACGGTTTGCACCAGCTCGGGCTGTGAGGTAGGCCCCCGATCGATTCAAGCACGTCAAGGCCTTCGACAGCGGCAGACATGGCAACGCCAATCTGGGACACACCAAGCCGGGAAGGGTTTAAAAGACAAGCAAGCCGGTGACCCAAAGTTGATAACTTTCTATAGCACTTAGTGCTATAGTATTCCCTGTGAGGAAGCGCGTATTCAAGCTCAAGACGTTCGCTCGTTGGGCGAAAAAGATTCTTTCCGACGACCAACTGTGCGCAGCTGCTCGTGAGATTGAGCGCGGCCAGTACGAGGCCGATCTTGGCTCGGGGTTGTGCAAGAAGCGTATCGCCGTACCCGGGCAAGGAAAGAGCGGTGCGACACGTACCCTGGTGGCCAAGGATGGTGTCCAAGGGATCTTCTTCATAGCCGGGCGGCAGAAGAGTGATCCGGGCTCCGACTTTTCAGATGCAAACGTTGCCCAAGCGCAGGTGATTGGTGAGGCATTGCAACAGGCAAGCGCCAAGAAATTGAATGAGCTGGCTGAAGAAGGTGTTTTGAAGGAGATCTGCCATGACGACCAGAAGAACTGATCGAGTCGCTACAGAATTGATCGAGATGGCCACCCTGCTGAACAGGCACGAGGTGCTTTCCGCTCATGATCTAAGCCGCATCAAGGCGCTGGCATCGCCGCCGCCGGTTTACACGGCTGAGCGTGTCGCGCGGATCCGGATCAAGAAGGCAAGGATGAGCCAGTCAGTCTTTGCCAGCTTCCTGAATGTGACCACGTCGACGGTCCAAAAGTGGGAATCTCCCGCCTCAGGAAAACAACCAGGTGGTGCTGCGGCCAAGTTGCTGCAGATCATCGAGAAGAAGGGCATTGAGGCACTGGCGGTCTGAACTCGGTCGGCCCGCACAGGGCGGTACATCGTTTTGTACCCTGGCGGCTCACCCGGAAGCTCCCCCCGCTCCGGTTGAAGGCTGGGGTGCCCGCAACAGTTCCAGGGTTCTCATGTCTTTCTGACCCCCATAGCGGGCTTCCAAGACTGATCTGCACAAGTGGGTCATGTCAGGGATCGATTCAAACAAGGTCAGACAGGAGAGAAACTTGGCGGCGTCGGTCGGTCCGAAGAGTTGGTTCAAATCCCGTGTCGGGGAATCCAGAACCGCCTGGATAGCCTGCCGCAGGCGAGGCCCCAAGACCGGGTGCTGAGCGAAGGACTCCGCTTCTGCAAGGTCGGCTATCCCGTAACGGCGCGACTTCAAGCTCGTCCCCAAGCCGCGCAACTGCGGAAACACGAACCACATCCAGTGCGTCTGTTTACGCCCGGAGCGAATCTCGTCCATGGCCGCTTGCCAGTGGCCTTCCTGCGCCTGGACAAATCGATCCAGCGGGCTTGGTGCGGTCATGTCCGGGCCTTCTTTCTGCGGCTGATGAAGTGCGCCACGATCTGCCCGTTGCGCACCGCTGCATAGCCGCGGGTCTGCTCCTCAAATCCCCAGTCGTCTGAGCGCATCGCTTCAAACGACCAAATGTCATCTTCGGGCATCAACTTCGACCGGAATGCGATCCAACTGGCCCCCAGGTGCCCAAAAGGAACGGCCGGCGCCGCGTTCAACGGGTCGTGGACAGTCTCTTGCGCCTCAATCGTTTCGATTGAGATGCGTTCGAGGAGTTCGCTCATCTCCACCGCCGCCTGGTTTTCTCTGGCTTCGCGTTCTTCTTGCAAGTGGCGCTCCTCTCTTTGGGCCTCCCGTCTCCACTTGGCGACCATGACCAGGGCAATGGGCCACAGCGCCCAAATGAACAGGGACGCCAAGGCAGGGGCCGCCACATCCGCCAAGAATCGGTAGCGCAGGGTTCGCCTTTGCGGGTCACTTGCGGCCAACGCCGCTTTCACCCAGCTTGACTTGCGCGTGGTGCTGAGCCGATGGTGAACCCAGATCACCAGCAGAATCAAGCCGCCGACGACCAGATAGACACTGAGAGCGAACTTCCAATCCGCACTCATTCGTCGCCCCTGCCGCCGTCGTCGCGGTTGTACTGAACCTGCATGCTTTTGACGAGGCCGTCTTGCACCTCAATCAGCAGGTCGCATTCAAAGGTCGACGCCCATCCCATGTGGCGGTACTTCAGCAACTCGCCTTGCGGGACGCGCAGTGTGCCGCTGTACCAGTGCGCGAACACCCTTTTGGCGAACCCCGGGAACAGGCTCTCCAACGTCACGGGCGAGCCGTCCTCGTAGCTGCCACCGATGCCGATCAAGTACAGGCGCGAGTCCTTGATTTCCCATGAACCCACATAGCCGCGCCAGCATGCGGTGGTCTCCGCTCTGAACTTGGGCGCCACGCCTGTCAGCGCAAAGTAGTCGTTGAGCGGCGCTTCGCACAGGCGGACCTTTTGGCCTTGAAGGAAAAGAGTTTCAGAGACTTGTGCGGTCATCGGCGTCAACTTTCATGTCGGGCACACATGGCATGACACCGAGGATGGCGTGGCGCAGGCTCACAGGGTGATCTGTACGCCTATACAGTGCAGTGGCCGGCGCGACGCGGCCTTCAGGTCAGCGGCAGGCTCACGGTTGGGCGAGCAGCCATCGGCGCAATTCGTTGCCCTGTGCGGCCTGCATGCCCCGCGCCCCGTCGCAAAGGATGAGGGCGCCGCAGTCTGGCGGAAACAGGTACCCACTGTCGTCCAAGGCGCGGAAGTTTCGGACGCGGTTGAACAGGGCATGCCGCTCGATTTCACGCCAGCGCGAGTGTGCGCCGACCACGGGGTCGCCCGTGATTCCCGTGATGCGGCGGCCGATCTCGGCGTGCAGCACCGACTTCAACTTGGCCAGGGTGTACTGAAACCGCCAACTCGAAGACACCACGATGTCGAGTTCGTATCCGCTGATGGCATCGACCAGCACGTTCTGAAGGCCAAAGCGTTCATTCGGCTGCGCATGGCCCGGGTGCAGCACGCCATCGAAATCGAGATAGAGGGTCGGACGAATCATCTGGGTTGGCTCACCTTCTGAGCCTCAGCTGTGGAAACATAGGGACCTCATACATCAGTCATCAGACCGAGGGCCCATTGTGAAGCCGTTCCTCAACGTGATTCGATCCGTCGCCCTCTTGGCACTTTGCGGCGTCTTCCTTGGGCTGATGAACCCTGCCGCAGCCCAGTACCGCCCCGGGGTCACCATCCTGCGTGACCACACGAAGATCGAACTGGCCGCGAACGGCTCGGCCGTCGAGTGGCGAGAGTACACCCGCCGCATCGAAACGGCTTCGGCAGTTGACCGCCATGGCGAAGCGCGCATTCCGTTCATCGAATCCATGGCGCAGGTGGAGGTGCTGGAGGCCTGGACGCAGACGGCCGATGGCAATCGAATCGATGTCAAGCCGGACCAGATTCGCACCCTGTCCGACAACGACGGCAGCGAACGCGACTTTGGCGACCGCAAGGTCAAGGTCATCATCTTCCCCGCCGTGGCCAATGGCGCCGTTCTGCACTACCGCACCAAAACCACCGAGCGTGAGCAACCCTTCCCCGGGCACTACACCTTTGCCCGGTATGTGTCGCCGCACTTTCGTTTTGAAGACATCCGGGTGCGCATCGAGTACCCGGCACAGGTGAATCTTCGGTTTCACATGAGGGGCGGTTTTGAGCGCCTGCCGGTGGAGCAGCCCACCAGCAGTGCAGCCGCCACCACCCAAGTGGCCGAGTTCCGGTTCCGGCAGGACACTGCTCATCCACCCGAAGGGGGCCGCGTCGACCTGAACGACTTCGCGCCCGGCTTGCTGATGAGTACCTTTGCAAGCCACGCCGAGTTCGCCAAGGCCTACCACGCCCGGGCTGAGCCGCAGGCACAGGCCACGCCGGAAATCCGCGCGCAGGCCGCCGACATCACCCGCGGCTTGAGCACGGACCGGCAGAAGATTCAAGCCATCTACCAGTGGGTGAGCCGCCATATCCGCTACGTGTATGCGCATGTGGGGGTGGGCGGCTGGGTGCCGCGGCCCGCCAACCAAATCCTGGAAACGCGTTGGGGCGATTGCAAGGACCACGTGACCATTCTGGAGGCGCTGCTCAAAGCCGTGGGCGTGGACAGTTCACCGGCCCTCATCAACAGCGGAGAGTCCTATACCTTGCCTCATGTGCCGGTTTCCAACCCACTGAACCACGTGATCACCTATGTGCCGTCGATCAACGCTTTTCTGGATTCCACGGCCGAGTTCGCGCCGATCGGCGTGTTGCCGTTTTCCATCGCGGGCAAGCCGGCCTTGAACACGGCCACCGGGGAAATGCTCTACACCCCGGCCAGTCACCCCTCACGAGACCGCACGCACACCCGCACCGTGATGCGCGTGAAGCCTGACGGTTCCATCGAAGGCAAGACCACGGCCGAACTGAAGGGGGCTCATGAATACGACTCCCGCATCAACCGAGCCAACCAGCGCGACCGTGAGCAAGCTGGGTTGATCGACAAGATGCTGTCGCGCTTTCACGAAACGGGGACGGGTGAGGTAGAGGCCCCGGACCCGACGGACCTTTCCGTGCCGTGGGCGCTGCGCTCGACCTTCACGCTGGACCCACTGGTCAATGTGCCGGGCCCATCGGCCATGACGATTCCGGTTGGGGTGGCGCCGGGTGACATCCGCGAGATGCTGACCGACAGGCCGCTGGCCAATCGCCGTTTCCAGGCGGCCTGCGCGGCTTCGCACCTGCTGGAAGAAACCGAAATCACCTTTCCTCGAGCCGTTCGTGTGCAGCGTGTTCCACCTGCCACGCGGTACGACAGTCCGGCGCTGAAGTATTCGGCTACCTATCGACTCACGGGCAACAAGGTGGTGGTGCGCCGGGAAATGACGGTCAACCGCGAGCGCGTCACCTGTGATGCCAGAGACGATGCGGCCTGGCGGGCGTTCCTGCCGGTGCTGCAGCGGGACCTACGAGGGCAGATCTTCATCCAGTAGACACCGCAAACGGCATCGTCTAAGATTAGGCTTGCATACGGAGTTGAGCTCTTGCTCATGCCAACCTGCCAGCCCCGGCAAGGTGGACAGGCCGAACAGGCCAATGTGGCTGATGTGAATCCATCAGCAACCCAACGGGGACGCGCTTTGCGGCGTGGTGACCAGAGCCCTTCGAATGCGTTTGAAGGGCTTTTGTTTTTGTCACCCAGGAGCGCACATGAACCCACACCCCGCCACCCCTGTGGCCGACCGCGAGCCGAAGGCTTGCGTCATTCAAGAGTCGGCCGACTACCAGACGCAGCTCAGTCTGCGGCCCCTTGAGGCCTACCCCAAGCACGTCGAACTCTTGATCACCAGTGTCTGGAAGGGGGCTCGTGATCCAGGCGCGCAACAGGTGCGTTTCAGGGCGGTCCTGGCTGACGAGGCATTGGCCCAACTGCAGGCTTTGTGGGATCAACAGGTGGCCCAACAGCGCTGAATTCAAAAGGGGGGATTTGTTCCAGCTTGCCGCCCCCGACATGTCGTCAAAGCGGCTAAACAGGAGATCGTGATGACGAACTTTCGTTTGTCTGGCGTGCGCCAGACGCCCTGGGCCTGCGGGCCTGGGGGTGACATTTGGTATGCCTGCGTGCATGCCGACATTGAGGACGAGGTGGTGATCGACACCGCCAAACGCCTGGTGGACCGGGCTACTCCGCAAAGGCTGTCAACCTTCCATGGCGGCCACTACTACTCCTTCGTCACGAGGGAGTATCTGCTGAACCTGCTGCTGTACCACTATCAATCCTATGGGCTGTTTCCCACCGGCTCCATCTGTGTCGTGGAGGAGTGGCTTTGGGAATGTCAAACGGTAAAGACGGAAAGCGGCTGGTCTTCATGGTTGTCTTGGAAAGGGAAGAACAACCGGTCCAAGCCCAAACCCCCGGCGTACTGGATACAGATCCCCAGTGTGCAGTCCGTGTTGGCGAACCCGTCCAATCGCCCCCAAACCGTTCAGCGGGGGGCGCGCCATGAACCATGAATGCCGTCGCCCTCGGGTGACCCGATGGGAGCGCGATGGCGAGTTCATCGCCGTCACGTATACGCAGGAAGATGGCCAGCGTGTGGCCGCCAACTTCCAACGCGTGGT
>RFTU01000005.1 GCA_009923315.1 Betaproteobacteria bacterium | reverse complement strand
TCCGGGCTGGGCATCGGCGGATGGTAACGGGCGGTTCTCTTTGGGTGGGGGGCATCGGTGCGTGGTGTCTTGATGGTTTTTCCCGCTGGTCATGGCCTTGTAGTTTTCCTACATTTTGGGTATGGAGTTCGTGTCAGGGAAAAGCGCCGGGAACCACATGCGCCGCCGACGTTTCCTGCACGGCAGTGGCGCGGTGGCCTTGGGACTGGCCGCGGTCATGGGGGCACCGCAAACTCGCGCGGCCCGCGCCCCGATCGTGGTGTGGCACACGCCTGAAGGCGCGCGGGCTCTGCGTGAATCCAGCGTGGCCTTCACAAAAGAGACCGGCGTGCCGGTGGTGGTGGAAACACCGGACGAAGGACCGGTCAAGTTCCAGCAGGCTGCCGCTGCCGGCAAGGGGCCGGACCTCTACGTTTACGCGCATGACCGCATCGGCGAGTGGATCGCCGGTGGGCTCCTGCATTCGGTCAGCCCCCATCGCGCCATGCTGCAGGACATCGATCCCCTGGCCTGGCGCGGCTACACGCAGCAGGGCCGTCTGTGGGGCTATCCGATGTCGGTGGAGGCCATCACGCTGATCTACAACAAGGCGCTGGTGTCGCGGCCACCGCAATCCTGGGACGAGGTGTTCGAGATGGATCGGCGCCTGCGACCACTGGGTCGGCGCGCCATTCTGTGGGACTACACGAACGCCTACTTCACCTTTTCGTTGTTGGCCGCGCAGGGTGGCTATTCCTTTGGGCGGCGCGATGACGGCAGCATCGATGCCCACGATGTGGGGGTGGCCACGGCAGGTGCCGTGCGCGGTGCGCAGGTACTGGAGCGGCTGATCCGAGAGGGTGTGATGCCCGCAGGCAGTGGCTACCCGGAGATGGAGGCCGCCATGGCCGCTGGGCGTGTGGCCATGATGATCAACGGGCCCTGGGCCTGGGTGAACCTGCGCCGCGCGGGCATCAACTTTGGAGTGGCGCGGTTGCCGAGGTTGGACGGACAGCCCTGCGTGCCCTTCGTGGGCGTCAAGGGCATCATGGTCAACCGCGCGTCGCGCCAGCGTGAACTGTGCGCGGAACTCGTGGAGCACCACCTGCTGTCGCCTGCGGGCGTGCGGCGGCTGAACGCGGCCGAACCCCTGGGGGCTGCGGCCAGCCGCGAATTCTTTGCCGAGTTGTCGGTGGACGAGCGCATCCGCACCATCATGGAGTCTGCCCAAGACGGCATCCCCACCCCGAGCAACCCGGAGATGGGACGCTTCTGGTCGGCCATGAAGACGGCGCTCACCAACCTGAGCGAAGGCCGGCAGGACGCTCGCGCCGCTCTTGAAGCCGCCGCGCGGCGGATGAGGGCCTAGGCGATGCGGCGCCTGCAAGGCACATGGCTGGGTTCCGCCGTTGTGGGCGCGGCAGGCCTATGGGCCGTGATGGCCGTCCATGCGGCCGGTCAGTCGCTGCTGGCCACGGTGCTGTTGTGCATCACGGCGCTGGGTGTGTGGACCTATGCATCGGCCCGCACGAATGCCTTGCGCTATCTGTTCCCGGGCGTGGCGGCAGCGCTGTTGTTCGTGGCCTTTCCCATGCTCTACACAGTGAGCATGGGCCTGACGAACCAAAGTTCACGCAACATGCTGGACCCAGCGCAGGCGCGGCAGCAACTGCTGCAGGAACGCATCGTGGACCCCCAGACGCAGCGGCCCTTTGATTTGTTTCTTCGCGAAGGCCGTGCGGTGGTGCGCGTGGCTCCACCGCAGGCCGGTCAGGCGACGTGGTGGTCGCCGCCTTTGTCGCTGCAGCGCACAGGTGCTGCGGTGCTGGTGGGGGCAGGCGCGGAGCAGGCGGTGGCTTTGGTGGTGCGTGGTGAGGTGGCTGAAAAAGCAGCCGTGCAAGCCGGGTCTCAAGACAGCGCCGTTGGGCAGGCGGTGGCCGATGATGCCTTCGGTGCGAACGGCGCTGGCGCAGTGGCCACGCCGGCTGAGCGGGTGCAGTGGCTGGACACCCTGCGCGCCATCACCTTCACGCCGCCCGATGGATCGAGGCCGCTGCGCGTGGTGAGCCTGCGTGAAGTGGCGGCGGCGGCGCCGGTGTATGAATCGCTGGCGGATGGAGGCCTGCGCGAACTCGCCAGCGGCCAGCGCTTTGTGGCAGATGAGCACACGGGCTTCTTCACGGCACAAGACGGCACGCGGCTGCAGCCCGGATTCCGCGTGTTCGTCGGGCTGCAGCACTACGCGCGTCTGTTCACGGAGCCAAACTTTCGCGAGCCCTTTCTGGGCGTGTTCATCTGGACCGTGGCGTTTTCCGGGCTGACCGTGCTGGGCGCCGGCGCCCTGGGCCTGCTGTTGGCGTGCCTCTTGAATTGGGAAGCCTTGCGCGGGCGAAGCCTGTACCGGGTGGTGCTCTTCCTGCCGTATGCGGTGCCGGCCTTCCTGTCCATCCTGGTGTTCAAGGGCCTGTTCAACCAAAACCTGGGGGAGATCAACCTCATCCTCAACGGCCTGTTCGGCATCAAGCCCGCGTGGTTCTCGGACCCGAACCTGGCGCGGCTGATGCTGCTGATCGTCAACGTCTGGCTGGGCTTCCCCTACATGATGGTGCTGTGCTCGGGTCTGATCCAGTCCATCTCGGCGGATCTGTACGAAGCCTCGGCTATTGCAGGCGCCGGGCCCTGGGACAACTTTCGACACATCACGCTGCCGCTCATCATCAAGCCCCTGACCCCGCTGCTGATCTCGGCCTTCGCCTTCAACTTCAACAACTTCGTGTTGATCAGCCTGCTCACCGGCGGCCGGCCCGACCACCTGGACAGCGATGTGCCCGCGGGCACCACCGACATTCTGGTGAGCTACACCTGGCGCATCGCCTTCCAGGATTCGGGCAACCAGTATGGGCTGGCGGCTGCCATCTCCACGGTGATCTTCCTGCTGGTGGCGGTGATCACGGTGGTGCAGATGCGTCTGACGCGCACGGGCGAATCCAAGCCCGCAGGCCATTGAGGAGAGGCAAGCGATATGGCCATCGTGCAATCCAAGAATCAGCGCTGGCGCCTGTTGGCCGCACACCTCTTTCTGCTGCTGATGTGTGCGGCGGTGCTGCTGCCCTTCGTGGTGGTGCTCTCGGTGTCGCTGCGCCCGGGCAACTTCGCCAGCGGCTCCTTGTGGCCCAGCGAAATCAGCCTGGAGCATTGGCGCTATGTGCTGGGCTTTCCAGTGCCCGATGCCGGCGGCGTGATGCGCATTCCGGACCTGCCGGTGCTGACCTGGCTGTGGAACTCGGTGAAGGTGGCGCTGATGTCGGGCGTGGTGACGCTGGTGCTGTCCACCACCGCGTCGTACGCGATTTCTCGAATTCGCTTTCGGGGACGCGAGCAGATGCTCTTGGGGCTGACGCTGATGCAGGTGTTTCCCGCGGTTTTGGCCCTGGTGGCCCTGTACGCCATCTTCGATGGTCTGGGTGCGGCCTTCCCGGCGATCGGGCACAACACGCATGCGGCCTTGGTACTGGCGTATTCGGGAGGCCTGGCCATCCACATCTGGACCCTCAAGGGCTACTACGACACGCTGCCCACCGAGATCGAGGAGGCCGCCATCGTCGACGGGGCCACGCCGTGGCAGGCCTTTCGCAAGGTGCTGCTGCCCATGGCCATCCCGGCGCTGACCGTGGTGTTCGTGCTGGCCTTCATCGGCGCCATCATCGAGTACCCCGTGGCCTCCATTCTGCTCACGCAGCAGGACCAACTGACGCTGGCCGTGGGGGCCAAGCTGTTCGTGCACGAACACAACTTCCGCTGGGGTGACTTCGCGGCGGCGGCCATTCTGTCGGGCCTGCCCATCACGGTGGTCTTTCTGGTGGCGCAGCGCTGGCTGGTGTCGGGCCTGGCCGCTGGTGGCGTCAAGGGCTGAGCGCTCATGCCGGTTCTTCATGCCCCCTGGGCCACCCGCGCCCCGATCTACCAGGTCAACCTGCGCCAGTACACGCCGCAGGGCACGCTGGCCGCTTTCGAGCCCCATCTGCCGCGCATCGCGCGGATGCTGGGTGGCCAGGGGATCCTGTGGTTCATGCCGCTGCAGCCCATCGGTGAGTTGAACCGCAAGGGCGGCCTGGGCAGCTACTACTCGGTGCGCGACTACACGGCGGTCAACCCCGAATTCGGCACCTTGAATGACTTCAACCGTGTGGTTGAGAAGGCGCATGCCTTGGGCCTGCGCGTGATCATCGATTGGGTGGCCAACCACACCGCCTGGGACCACCGTTGGACCACCGAGCACCCGGACTGGTACCTGAAGGACGAACGCGGGCAGATCCACTCCTATGTGTACCGCGCCAACCCGCAGGCCGAGCCCGAGTACTGGACCGATGTGGTGGGACTGGACTGGGCCCAGCCCGCGGTGTGGGACGCGATGGAGCAGGCCATGCTGTGGTGGATGCACAAGACGCGCATCGACGGCTTCCGCTGCGACGTGGCCGCCTTGGTGCCCATCGAATTCTGGGAGCGTGTGCGGCCACGCCTGGCCGTGCTGCGCGAGGTGTACCTGCTGGCCGAGGCTCATGAGCCGATCCATCATCGGGCGGCCTTCGACGGGACCTACGACTGGGGACTGATGGATGCCTTCAAGCGCATCGCACGCGGTGAGGGTGACGCGCGGGACCTTCAGGCGTGGTGGCAGCAGCGCGGTGAGCACTATGGTGCGGACGACTACCGCATGCTCTACACCGCCAACCACGACTCGAATTCATGGCAGGGTTCGTGCGCCGAGTTGTTTGGTGACCTGGCGGCCTTCAAGGCCATGGCCACGCTGGCGATGCTGCTGCCAGGTCAACCGCTGATCTACGGCGGGCAGGAGGCCTTCTTCGACAAGCGGCTGGCCTTCTTCGAGAAGGACCCGATCGATTGGAAGGACCGGCCGTTGGAGGGCTTCTACCGCGACCTGCTGACGATGAAGCGCACGCATGCGGCCTTGGGCAACAGCCACGCAGGTACGCGCCTTCGGTGGCTGGAAACCGGCAACCCGCGCGTGGTGGCGTTTGAGCGCCAAGCGGGCACCGCGGTGCTTCGCGTGGCGGTGAACCTCAGCGGCCAGGAGCAGCCTTGGACGCCGACTGGGGATTTTTCGCGGTCTTGTTCGGCGTCGCCTTCGAAGACGGATTCGAAGACGGATTTGCCCCCGACTTCGCTGCCGGCTTGGCACCGCCTGATCGAGACCTGACCGGCGCATTTTGTTTGGCCGCAGCGGTGGGCGCGCCGATCTGCCACCCCCAGGCCGGCAGGTTCACGCGGCCCAGGGCCTTCTGCGGCTGGTTGGTGAGGTTCACGCTGATCTGCAGCCGAGCACCCAGCGCACCCCGAGGCCCTCGGCGCTTGAAGGTGACGACGTTGCCGTTGGTGTCGGGCACCCATTCCAAGCCATCGAATGCCAGTGGCGCCTGCAAGGCGGCGTGGGTGCTGCGCCATTTCAAAAGGCGCGCGTAGAAGTCCGCCTGCGAGCGCGTGCCCCAGTCGATGGGGTCCTTTTCGAAGAAAGCCAGGCGCTTTCGGCTGAAGGACTCTTGCCCCGAATACAGCAGTGGGATGCCCGGCAGGGTGGCCGTGAGCACGGCCATGGCCTGCGCGGCCTGCGGCGTGCGGTAGAGCTCTTCATCCGACCCGTGCCAGCTGTTGATGTCGTGGTTGGTGATGAAGTTCATGCCGATGGAGCCCACCGGGTAGCGCTTCACCCGGTCGATCCACCAGTCGATCAACAACTGTTGAGGTGCCTGTCCGTCCAACTGCCCTTGCGCCATCTTCTGCAGGGTCTGCTGCAGCTTCCAGTCGTAGGTGGCTTCGAAGCCCACGCGGTGCATGTCCGGCGCATCGGCTTCAGCCAGCATGAACAGCGGACCGTCCTGCTGCAGCACCTGCCGCGCCAATTCCCAGAAGCGGGGCGGCAGATAGGCGGCCACATCGCAGCGGAATCCATCGAAGCCGACCTCGCGCCGCCACCAGCGCATGGCTTCCATCATGGCGACCCACAACTCATGCTGGGCGTAGTCCAGCTGCGCCACATCTTCCCAGTGCTCGGTGTCGTTGGGGTCGTTCGGGTTGGCCTTCACAGCTTGAACCTCACCAGCGTCATTGCGCCGGTACCACTGTGGGTGCTGTGTGATCCAAGGGTGGTCCCAGGCGGTGTGGTTGGCCACCCAGTCGAGGATGACCTTCAGTCCCAGACGGTGCGCCTGGCCGATGAGGTCCTTCAGGTCATCCAGTGTGCCGAACTCGGGGTTGACCGCGGTGTAGTCGCGGATGGCGTAGTAGCTGCCCAGTGTGCCCTTGCGCTTGACCTCGCCAATCGGCTGCAGCGGCATCAGCCACACGATGCCCACGCCCAGGGCGCGGATGCGCGGCAGGTCCGCGGTGACGGCGCGCAGCGAGCCCTCGGGGCTGTGCTGGCGGATGTTGACTTCGTAGATGGCGCTGAAGGCGTTGCCCTGCACGGTGTGGCCCGCTGCAGCGCTGCTGCCTGAAGCCGTGGTTTGTGCGAGGACCGGAGTGGCGAGCGTGGCGAGCGCGGACAGCGCCGGTAGGGCGGCGCACGAGGTCAACAGTTGTCGTCGGTGCATGGGTTCGGCTCAGCGCACCCGCTTGTAGGTGGTGTAGCCGCGATCGGCTTGGGTGTTGGGCTGCAGCAGCCGCGTTTCCCAAGGCTGCAGGCTCACCTCCAACAGGCCCGCCAGGAAAGGCGCGTGGCCCCGTTCGGGGTGCAGGAGGTCGTTCACTGGCGAATGGTTCATCAACTTGGAGTTGGCCACGAGCACGGTTTCGGTGACGGGCTCGTCCGAGGGGTTGGCCAGCACGATGACCGTTTCGCCCACGCGGTCGGTGTGGCGCTCGAAGGCCAGCAGCCGCTCGCATTCGATGGCGCGCCAGTCGCCCACCCGCAGGGCGCGCTGGCGGCGGCGCAGGGCCATCAGTTGCTTGGTCCACTGCAGCGTGGCGTTGTCATCGTTGACCAGGTCCCAGCGCATGGGGGCGCGCATTTCCGGGTCGGCACCGCCTTCCATGCCCAGTTCGCTGCCGTAATAGAGGTTGGGCGCGCAGGGCAGGGTGAACTGCAGCACTTGCGCCATGCGGCGCGCGCGCTCGTCGGTCAGGGCGTTGGTCAGGCGGATGGTGTCGTGGTTGTCCAGCATCAGCCAGGACTTCAGCAGCGGCTCCACGCCGCACTCGGCCACCATGCGGCCGATCATGCGCAGCGCCAGCGCGGGTGTGATGCGGCCGCCCAGACAACGCAGGATGATTTCGCGCAGGCTGAAGTTCATCACGCCGTCCACTGCGGGGAACCACTCCTTGGGCCAGTTCCACAGTTCGCCCACCACCAGCGAGCCGGGCTTCTCGTCATGGGCGGCCTGCGTGAGCGCATGCAGCAGGTCCATGCCAATGTCGTGTGCCACGTCCAGCCGCCAGCCGTCCACGCCGTCGCGCAGGTAGCCGCGCACCACGGAGTCCCGGTCGCCCCACAGCCAGGCCTGGACCGCGGGGTTCTCCATGTTCAGTTCGGGCAGGTTCTCGGCCGCACCACCGGGCATGCCCTCGCCGAAGATGAACCAATTGCGCCAGGGGCTTGCGGGGTTGGTCTTCGCGTCTTGAAACCTCGCCGCGTGGCGGCCCATGTGGTTGAACACGCCGTCCAGCACCAGCTTCATGCCGTGGCGGTGCAGGTCGTCGGCCAGGGCTTTTACATCTTGGCGGGTGCCGTATTCGGGCGAGACCTCGGCGTAGTCCAGCGCGTCGTACTTGTGGTTGGTGTAGGCCTTGCAGATGGGATTGAGGTAGAGCACATCGACACCGAGGTCGATGATGTGCTGAAGGCGGGCGCGCAGGCTTGCCAGGTCACCACCCCAGAATTCCACTTCATGACTCCACAGGCGAGCTTCTTCCAGGTAGCGGCCCTGGCGGGGCAACTCACTCCAATCACGCAGGCGCTTGGGGGCGGGGTAGAGGTGCTGCTTGGCGCTGAGGTCGGCCGCGGGGGCGTAGCGGTCCACGAGCACCTGGTAGGTGACGGCGCCGTTTCGCCAGTCGTCTTCGCGCGCTTCGAAGCGGCCTTCCAGTTGGGCGTCGTAACGGTTGGCAGAAGAGATCGGGGTCATGGAGGTTCAGCGCACGCGCTTGTAGACGGAGTAGCCGTGTGTGGCGTCGGGCACCACGGGGGCCAGCACCCGAATACCCCAAGGGGGCAGGGTGACGGTGATGTAGCCTGCGCCCACCTTGATGGGTTCGGACGGCGCCAGCACATCGCGCAGTGGCGCGTCATCCATCAGCAGGCCGTTGCGCAGGGCGACGGTTTCCGTGACGGCTTGGTCGCTGGCGTTGGCAACGACGATGACGGTGTCGGCCACGCGGTCGGTGTGGCGCTCGAAGGCGAGCATCTGTTCAGTGGCCATCAGCCGGAAGTCGCCCACGCGCAGCGCCCGGTGCTGTTGGCGCATCTTGGTGAGTGCACGGGTCCACTGCATGTCGGGGTGGTCGTCTCGCACCAGATCCCACCGCATGGGCCCGCGCTGGGCCGGGTCCCATCCACCGGTCATGCCCACTTCGCTGCCGTAGTACAGGTTGGGGGAGCCGGGCAGCGTGAATTGCAGAACCTGCGCCAGCCGTCGACGGCCTTCGTGCGGAATTTCAGTGGCCACGCGCTGCACATCGTGGTTGTCCAGCAGCACCCAACTCTTGAGCAGGGGCTCGATGCCGACATCGTCGAGGGTGCGCTCAATCAGCCGCCCGGCGTGCGCGGGGCGGATCTCGCCGTTCACCATTTTCAGCAGCAGGGTGCGCCAGTGGAAGTTCATGACCGCGTCCATGGCGGGCATCCAGCCGGCAGGGTGGTTCACGATTTCACCGACCACCAGTGAGCCGGGCTTTTCCGCGTGGGCAGCGCGCGTGAGTTCGGACAGGTACGCTTGCCCGAGCTCATAGGCGGTGTCCAGGCGCCACCCATCGGCACCGTCTCTCAGGTAACCCCGCACCACCGAGTCACGCGCCAACCACAGATGGTCTCGAACCGCACGGTGCTCCAGGTTGAGTTCCGGCAGGTTCTGCACGTCCTTCCAGGTGCGGGCACCGCCAGGGTATTGCGGGCCGAACACGAACCAGCGCCCCGCTTCGGACCTGGGGTTGCGTTGGGCGTCCAGGAAGCGGGGCGACTGGCGGCCCATGTGGTTGAACACGCCGTCCAGCACCAGCTTCATGCCGCGGCGGTGAAGGTCACGGGCCAGCGCCTTGAGGTCCTCTCGGGTGCCGAATTCTGGCGAGATGGCCTTGAAGTCCAGCGAGTCGTACTTGTGGTTGGTGTAGCCCAGATGGATGGGGTTGAGGTAGACCACCTGGGCACCCAGGCGCTGGATGTGGTCCAGCCGTGTGCGCAGGCTTTGCAGGTCGCCACCCCAGAAGTCGATTTCGTGGCTCCACACCTGGGCCGGCTCCACAAAGTGACCGGGCTTGGGTTGCTCGTCCCAGGCGCGCAGCGTTTTGGGTGGCGCGTAGAGGTGCCGCTTGGATTCGAGCTGGGTGCTGGGTGCAAAGCGGTCCACCAGCACCTGGTAGACGATGGCGCCGTTTCGCCAGTCCTGCTCGCGCAGCGTGTAGCGGTCTGCCGCGGCAGCCGACTCGGACAGAATGGGTGTTGACAGGGCGAGCCAGGCGGCAAGCCAGGACCACGCGGCCCTTCGGAGGTTGGCCTTCAGAGGCATGTGCGGCGGATCGGCCTAGGCGGCGGCTGAAATTGAGGGCTGTTCGTCCAGCCTGCGCAGGGCACGGCCCGATTCGTCGAAGGCGTAGGTGAGGGCGGGATTGACCTGCAGACGCAAGCCTTGGCCTCCGTGCACGCGCACAAGCCCGTCGAGTTGCACGGTGGCCGGCGAGCCTTGTCCGGGCAGGGCGCAATAGGCCACGGTGGAGCCACCCAGGGCCTCCACGAAGGTGACTTCGGCGGGGATGAGGTTGTCGCGTGCGTCGGCTGGCGCCACGCTCAAGTGTTCAGGGCGCACGCCCAGCGTGAGGCGCTGGCCGGCCTGCGTCGACGACCCGTCGATGGCGCACTGGATGATTGAACCGTCTGCCAGGCGCAGTGCGAGGTGTTGCGCGCTGCCCTCCACCACCACGGCCGGCAAAAAATTCATCTGGGGCGAGCCGATGAAGCCGGCGACGAACTGGTTGCAAGGGTGGAAGTAAACCTCCATGGGGGCACCCACTTGTTCCACTTTGCCGGCCGACAGCACCACGATCCGGTCGGCCAGGGTCATGGCCTCCACCTGGTCGTGGGTGACATAGACCATGGTGGTCTTCAACTGTTCATGTAACTTGGAAAATTCATAGCGCATCTGCACACGCAGTGCGGTGTCCAGGTTTGACAAGGGCTCGTCAAACAGAAACACCGTGGGTTGCCGCACGATGGCCCGCCCGATGGCCACGCGCTGTCGCTGACCGCCGGAAAGGTCCTTGGGCTTGCGGTCCAGCAGGTGTTCGATGTGCAGGATGCGCGCCGCACGGCGCACCGCCGCCTCGACCTCGGCCTTGGGCACATTGGCCAACTTCAGACCGAAGGCCATGTTGTCGAACAGATTCAGGTGGGGGTACAGCGCATAGCTCTGGAACACCATGGCGATGCCGCGTTCCGAGGGCGTGGCCTCGTTCATGCGTTGGCCGCCGATGTAGAGGTCGCCCCCCGTGATCTCTTCAAGGCCCGCGATGCTTCGCAGCAAAGTGCTCTTGCCGCAGCCCGAGGGGCCGACGAACACCACGAACTCGCCGTTGCGGATCTCGAGGTTGATCCCATGCAGGATGCGTGTCGGGCCGTAGGCCTTCTCGACATTGACGAGCTTCACGTCCGCCACGGTGCGGCCTCCCTGCGTTCGATTGCGGTGTCTGCGCTTGAGTTTCTAGGAAATTTACATCGAGCTGTATCGGGGATGACATGGATGTCGTCGAATAGAGCCCATAAAAAGCATTTGTAATCAATGGTTTAGGTTAAATTCGGGTTAACCCGATGTAGTAAAACTACAGAAATCTGTGACCCGTGGGCACAATTCGCATGCGACGCAACAGGGCCTGTTCAGGCCCGCATACCTGACCACTTCAAGATGCTCAAGACCCTGCGCGAGACTCTGGCCCAATGGGTCCCTGACCCGGCTACCGTTTCGGCTTCCCATCCAGCGACCCTTCCGCGCGCGCCATCTCACCTGACAACCGCCATGACCGCTCCGACACTCGACTCGACACTGTTGAATGCGGCCGTGGACAGCGCACAGGGGCGCGCCCGTGCCGAAGGGGTGGCGCTCTCGCCAGCGGCCGTGCTGCGAGCGGTGGCGCAGGCGTGCCGCGGGCCCCTGGAGGAGCGTTGGGCGCATACGCAGGAAGCGGACGTGCAGCGCTTGGATTCGCTGATGAGGGCCGGCCGCGGGGCCGATGCCTCACGCCGGGTGCACTACCTGTCGATGGAATTCCTGATGGGCCGCGCCCTGCTCAACGCCCTGTCGGCCCTTGGTCTGCGCGATGGCTTGGAAGCTGCGCTGCAGCACAGCGGGGCCACGCTGTCCGATGTGCTGGAAAGCGAAGGGGACGCCGCACTGGGCAACGGAGGCCTGGGGCGTCTGGCCGCCTGCTTCCTGGATTCCTTTGCCGAGTTGGGATTGCCTTCATTCGGGTACGGCATGCGCTACCGCTACGGCATGTTCGCGCAGCGCATCGTGGACGGGCGGCAAAGCGAAGTGCCCGATGACTGGATGCGCGATGGCAACCCCTGGGAGATCCTGCGTCCGGATGTGCGCTACCCGGTGCACTTCGGCGGCCGTGTGGTGCAGGAAGGTGTGAAGCGCCGTTGGGTGCCTGGTGAGACGGTGATGGCGCAGGCCTACGATTTCATCGTTCCGGCGCACCACAGCGCGCGCACCTCCACGCTGCGCCAGTGGCAGGCGGTGTCGCTGCAGGCCATTGACTTCGAGGCCTTCTGCCGCGGGGAGTACGAGGCGGCCGGGCGTGCCCAGCATGAAGCCGATCTGCTGAACTGGGTGCTCTACCCCGACGACAGCACGCAGCAGGGTCGCCGCCTGCGCCTGAAGCAAGAGGCTTTCCTGGTGAGTGCATCCCTGCAGGATGTGATGGCGCGCCATCTGCGCGAGGTGGGCAGCCTCACGGGCCTGTCGCTGCGCAACGCGGTGCACCTGAACGACACCCACCCCGCGCTGGCGCCGGCTGAATTGATGCGCCTGTTGCTGGACGAGCAGGGCATGGCCTGGGCCGACGCTTGGAAGATCACCTCGCAGGCGATCTCCTATACGAATCACACCCTGATGCCTGAGGCGTTGGAAACCTGGCCGGTGTGGATGTTCGAGGAACTGTTGCCGCGCCACCTGGAAATCATCTACGAGATCAACCACCACTTCCTGGAAAGCGTGCGCGCGCAGTTCCCTGGCGATGGAGGCCTTGCCCAAGCCTTGAGCATCGTGGCCGAGCATGGCGAGCGACGCTTGCGCATGGCCAACCTGTCCATCATCGCCTCACACCGCGTCAACGGCGTGTCGGCCCTGCACTCGGACCTGATGGTGCAGACCATCTTCAAGGACTTCGCGCGGCTGAGCCCCGAGAAGTTCCACAACGTCACCAATGGCGTGACGCCGCGCCGCTGGCTGCAACAGGCCAACCCGGCCTTGTCGGGCGTTCTGGATGCGGCGCTGGGCGCGGTGTGGCGGCAAGACCTGATGGCCTTGCAGGGCTTGCGTTCGCGCGCGGAAGATCCGGCGCTGCAGCAGGCCTTCGCTGCGGCCAAACTGGCCAACAAGCAGCGCCTGGCCGAGCGTATCCGGCGTGATCTGGGCATCCACGTCGATCCGCAGGCCTTGTTCGATGTGCAGGTCAAGCGCATCCACGAGTACAAGCGGCAGTTGCTCAACATCCTGCAGGTGGTTGCGCGCTACCAGGCCATCCTGGCCCACCCGCAGGGCGTGGACGGGCGGGCTTGGGTGCCGCGCACGGTGGTGATGGCGGGTAAGGCCGCGTCGGCCTACCGCACGGCCAAGCTCATCATCCAACTGGCGCACGACGTGGGCCGCGTCATCAACAGTGACCCGAGGGTGCAGGGCCTGCTGAAGTTCGTGTTCCTGCCCAACTACAGCGTGAGCCTGGCCGAGGTGATCATTCCGGCGGCCGATCTGTCGGAGCAGATTTCCACCGCGGGCACCGAGGCCTCGGGCACGGGCAACATGAAGTTCTCGCTCAATGGCGCCTTGACCATCGGCACCTGGGACGGGGCCAACATCGAGATGGCGCAGGCCATGGGTGTTCAGGAGATGTTCGTCTTCGGTCTGCGCACCGAGCAGGTCAATGAACTCAAGCGCCTGGGCTACGACCCGCGTCTGTATGCTGAGCAGAGCCTGGTGTTGCGGCAGGTGCTGGATGGGATTGCCGCGGGTGACTTCTCACCCGGCGACCGTCAGCGCTATGCGGGCCTGGTGCAGGAACTGCTGACCCACGACCCTTACCTGCTGCTGGCGGATTTCGACGCTTACGTGGCTGCGCAGGCTGAAGTGGATGCGCTGTATGCGCAGCCCAGCGCCTGGCAGGCGCGTGCCATTCGCAACGTGGCCGGCATGGGCACCTTCTCGTCGGACCGCACCATTACCGAATACGTGGAGCGGGTGTGGAGCGTGGGCAGCCTGTGACCGACGCTGCGGCGGTGGGGGTGGCGGTGTCGATTGACGACGCCGACCTCGAATTGCTTTCGAAGGGAAGCCATCCGGCGCCTTGGACGGTACTGGGTGCACATGTACTGGCCGACGGCTCTGCTACCCGATTTTCCTTGTGGGCGCCCAACGCAAGGTCCGTGAGCGTGGTGGGCGACTTCAACGGCTGGGATGGCCGCGTGAACCCCTTGCGCAACCGCGGCTGGAGCGGCGTGTGGGAGGGCGCGGTGGCTGGCGTGGGAGCAGGCGCGCTCTACAAGTTCGAACTGCATGATGCCAACGGGCACTTGTTGCCGCTGAAGGCCGACCCGATGGCGCGCCAGGCCCAACTGCGGCCGGACAACGCCAGTGTGGTGGCGCATGTGCCCAAGCGCCGTACCTTGCCAGCTGAACGCGCCGTCGCGAATGCGCGGCAGGCCCCGGTGTCCATCTACGAGGTGCACCTGGGCTCCTGGCGCAAGCGGGCCGATGGAGGGTTTCTCTCGTGGGATGAGCTGGCTGCCGTTCTGCCGGGCTACGTGGCCGACATGGGTTTTACGCATCTGGAGCTGATGCCCATCACCGAGCATCCCTTTGACGGCAGTTGGGGCTACCAGACGCTGGGGGTTTATGCGCCTTCTGCGCGCTTCGGACCCATGGAAGGCTTCCAGCGCTTTGTGCAGGCTTGTCATGACCATGGGGTGGGGGTGCTGCTGGACTGGGTGCCGGCCCACTTTCCCACCGACGCCTTTGGCCTGGCGCGTTTTGACGGCACGGCGCTCTACGAGTACCAAGACCCGCGCGAGGGCTATCACCAGGACTGGAACACCTGCATCTACAACTTTGGCCGTTGGGAGGTCCGCAACTTCCTGATTGGAAGCGCTCGGTATTGGATCGAGTGCGGTGGTGTGGATGGCTTGAGGGTGGACGCGGTGGCCTCCATGCTCTACCGTGACTATTCGCGCAAGGAAGGGCAATGGCTGCCCAATGTGCACGGTGGCCGAGAGAACCTGGAGGCCATCGACTTGTTTCGTGCGCTCAACAGCATCCTGGGGGCACAGTGCCCTGGCGCCATCACGGTGGCCGAGGAGAGCACCGCCTTTCCCGGTGTGAGCGCACCGGTGAGCCACGGCGGCCTGGGCTTTCACTACAAGTGGAACATGGGCTGGATGAACGACACCCTGCGCTACATGCAGGAAGACCCGGTTCACCGCCGTTGGCACCACGACAAGATGCGCTTTGGCCTGGTGTACGCCTTCAGCGAAAACTTCGTGCTGCCGCTTTCGCATGACGAGGTGGTGCACGGCAAGGGCTCGATCCTTGGCCGCATGCCGGGTGACGATTGGCAGCGCTTTGCGAACTTGCGGGCCTACTACGGCTTCATGTGGGGCCACCCCGGCAAGAAGCTGTTGTTCATGGGGCAGGAATTCGCGCAGCCCTGGGAATGGCAGGACGCGCACGAGTTGCCCTGGGGGCTGCTGGATGATGCGCGGCACCGGGGTGTGCAGCAACTGGTGCGCGACCTCAATGGCCTGTACAAGGCGCAGCCCGCACTGCACCGGTTGGACTGCATGCCTGAGGGCTTTGAATGGTTGGTGGTCGATGATGCGGACAACAGCGTCTACGCCTGGGCGCGCCACGACGGGCGCGGCGGGGCGGTGCTGGTGGTGTCCAACTTCACGCCGGTGGTGCGGCAGGGCTACCGCATCGGCTTGCCCGTGCATCTGCAGGGAGCATGGCAGGAAGCCCTGAATACCGATGCGACGGTGTATGGCGGGTCGGGCGTGGGCAATGGCGGTGTACGCTTGTTGCCCGAACCCGTGGCCGCCCATGGGCATGGTCACAGCCTGTGCCTGACGGTGCCGCCCTTGGCCACGCTGATGCTGGTGCGGCCTTCCGATCGCTGATTCGAATTGACGCGCCGATGGTGCTGGCCCTGAACACCCCTTACACGCCTGATCAAGGGCGCGGATTCCCGATGGGTGCCCACGCGTGGGACGGTGGGGTGAATTTCGCGGTGTTCTCGCAGCACGCGCAGGCGATTGAACTTTGCCTGTATGACGCGGCGGGTGCGGTGGAGACGCAGCGCTATCGGCTGCATGGCCCGCACGACGGCGTGTTCCATGGCTTTGTGCCGGGGCTTGAAGTGGGGCAGGTGTACGGGCTTCGGGCTCATGGGCCCTATGCGCCGGACCAAGGTCACCGCTTCAATGCGGCCAAGCTGTTGCTGGACCCCTGTGCCCGAGAAATCGTCGGCCGCTTTGAGCGACGTGACGAGCACCATGGCCATGTGGCGGGCCACCCCGATGGCATCCGCGTGGCCGATGCCCGCGACAACGGCGCTTGGGCCCTGAAGGCGCGCGTGGCCCATGCCTTGCCACCTGCGCAGGCTCAGGCCTTGAGCCAGGGCCGGCCGCGGCACTCGAAGGACCGCCTGGTGCTGTACGAGGTGCATGTGAAGGGCTTCAGCCGTCTGCACCCGGGTGTGCCGCCGGACCTGCAGGGCACCTACGCGGGCTTGGCGCATCCTGTCTGCATCGACCATTTCAAGCGGCTGGGCATCAGCACGCTTTCTCTGCTGCCCATCCAGTACGCGATTGATGAGCCGCATCTGGTGAAGATGGGCAAGACCAACTACTGGGGCTACAACACGCTGGGCTTCTTCTGCGTGGACCCGCGCTGGTCCCGCACGCCGCACGACACGGCGGCGGCCACCGATGAGTTCCGCGAGATGGTGCGTGCGCTGCACGCTGCGGGGCTGGAGGTGGTGATCGACGTGGTCTACAACCACACGGCCGAGGGTGGCGAGGACGGGCCCACGTTATCGTTCCGCGGGCTGGACAACGCCAGTTGGTACCGGTTGATGCCCGAGGATGCCAGCCGCTGCGAAAACCTCACCGGCTGCGGCAACACCCTGGCGGTGTGGCAGCCGCGTGTCACGCAGTTCGTGCTGGACTCCCTGCGCCATTGGGTGCTGGAGATGGGCGTGGATGGCTTTCGCTTTGACCTGGCCGCTACGCTGGGCCGCACGCGCGCCCAAGCCTTTCAGCCGGATGCCGCCTTCTTCACCGCGCTGCGCCAAGACCCGGTGTTGGCCGATGTGCACCTGATTGCCGAGCCTTGGGACAGCGGGCCGGGGGGCTACCAGGTGGGGCGCTTCCCCGGGGCCTTCCTCGATTGGAACGACCGCTTCCGCGATGCCGTGCGCGGCTACTGGCTCTTCGGCGCACCAGGCCTGAACCACCGGGCTCATCTGAATGCGGTGACGCGCGGCGAATTCGCGCGGCGATTGGCCGCGTCCAGCGACCTGTTTCACCATTCCCAGCGGCGGCCTTCAGCCAGCGTGAACTTCATCACCGCGCACGACGGGTTCACCCTGCGCGACGTGGTGAGCTACCACCGCAAGCACAACCTGGCCAACGGCGAGGACAACCGCGATGGACGGGACAACGAGCTGAGCGCCAACTTCGGCGTCGAAGGGCCGACCGACGATGCGGCGGTCAACAAGGCGCGCGGACACGTGCAGCGCGCCATGATGGCCACGCTGCTGTTGGCACAGGGCACGCCCATGCTGGCCGCAGGCGATGAGATCGGCAAGAGCCAGCGCGGCAACAACAATGCCTACTGCCAGGATGCGACGGTGAGTTGGTTGGATTGGGCCCACGCCGATACGGCGATGCTGGCCCTGGTTCGCCGGTGCCTGGCCTTGCGCGCGGCGCACGAATGCCTGCGCCACGACCAGTGGTTTGCCGACCATGCCGACCAAGCCCTTCTGCCCCAGGTGCGATGGCTGGGTTTGGACGGTCAGCCCTTGCAGGCGCACGATTGGCAGGACACGCGCAACGTGTCGCTGGTGTGCGTGTTCAGCGCGCCGCAATCGGCGGCCCTGTTGGCGGTGTTTCATCCCCATGAGGAGCCGGCTGCCGTGGCGCTGCAAGGCACGTGGCGCGTGCTGCTGGACTCCACGGCGGCCGACGCCGGTGAGGCACAGCGGGATACCGTGTGTCAAGAGGTTTTCGAAGTGCCGGCGCGGGCCGTGGTGGTGCTGCAGTCGGTGGCCTGATGGTTCAGAAGTGAAGCATTGAAGATGGACTTGACCCAGCGCACCAGCGGCATCCTGCTGCACATCACCTCCCTGCCGGGCCCACATGGCATTGGCGATTTCGGCCCCGATGCCCAACGCTTCGTGGATTGGCTGGCGTCGGCCGGCCAGACGGTGTGGCAATGGCTGCCCACCACGCCCATCGGGCCGGGCAATTCACCGTACCAGAGCGTGTCGGCCTTCGCGGGCAGCCCCTTGATGGTGGCCTTCGAGCCGCTGGTGGCGGCGGGTTGGATGGAGCCTCAGGCCTTGCACGGAGCCCCCGTGCGGGACCGAGGCGCGCGGGTGGACTTTGACGCCGTGGTGCCTTGGCGCCTGGAACGATTGCGTCTGGCCCACGCGGGATTCGAGCGCCAAGCCACCGCCGCCGAGCGCGCCGCGCTGGCGGCTTGGCGCGCCGATCAGGCCTGGTGGCTGGACGACTACCTGCTGTTCATGGCGCTGGAAGCTGCGCACGGCGGCCAGTGTTGGTGGGACTGGGAGGCGGGCTGCCGTGACCGCGATCCCAAGGCGATGCAGGTCGCGGCCAAGAAGCATGCTGCAGAAATGGATTTCTGGGCCTTCGTGCAATGGTGCTTCGATACCCAACTGACACAGCTGCGGGCCTATGCCGCCCAGCGTGGTGTGCGCATCATGGGTGACCTGCCCATCTTCATTGCGCACCACAGTGCAGACTGTTGGGCACGCCCGGACCTGTACGAGCTCGACGAGCATCACCAGCCCACGGTGGTCGCCGGCTGCCCGCCCGATGATTTCAGTGAAGACGGGCAGCGTTGGGGCAACCCGCTGTACCGCTGGGACCGCATGGCCGCCGAGGACTACGCGTGGTGGACCGCGCGTGTTCGGCGCGCGTTGGCGCAGGCCGACGTGTTTCGCATCGATCACTTCCGGGGATTTGCGGGTTATTGGGAGATACCGGCTTCATGCCCCACGGCCCGCGAAGGGCGCTGGGTGCCGGGGCCGCGCAAGGCCTTGTTCGATGCCATCGAAAAAGCGCTGGGTCGCTTGCCCATCGTGGCCGAGGACCTGGGCCTCATCACGCCGGATGTACTGGAACTTCGCGACGGCTGTGGCTTTCCGGGCATGCGCATCTTCTCTCAGGCCTTCGGCGGCGACGGCACGCACGACTTCCTGCCCCACAACTATGTGGTCAACACCCTGGTGTACACGGGCACGCACGACAACGACACGGTGCACGGTTGGTGGAGCAAGGCCACGCCCGCCGAGCGCCACTTTGCAGCCAGCTACCTCAACGCCTGGGACCATGACATCCACTGGGGCATGATCCGCGCGGCGTCGCAGTCCGTGGCCTGCATGGCGGTATTCCCACTGCAGGATGTGCTGGGCCTGGGGGCCGAGCACCGCATGAACCTGCCGGGTTCGATGGGCCCGCACAACTGGACCTGGCGAATGGATTGGTCCATGGTGAATGAGGAGGCCCGCCGTGTGCTGGGCCTGATCACGGCGGCCAGCGGGCGCGGGCCGTTCAGCTTGCTGGGCTGATGCGCCACACCTGAACCGACTGTGCCGGCAGCGCATGTGCCGTGGGCCGAAGCGCCGGTGCTGACGCGGTGGGGATCAATCGTCCGGCCATGTGGGGTGCTGAAGCCCACAGGAGTTCGGCCCTCGAAGAGGCGCCCAGTCCGGGTAGCGCGACTTCTCGGTGGGCCTGCCCGTAGTTGATGAGCACCAGCGTGCGCTCGGGCCCGAGCGCGCGTTGGAATCCCATGACCAGCCCGTCGGCGAAGGCGTGCTCCCAAGTGCCCCGTGCAATGGAGGGATGGCCATTGCGCAAGGCCAGCATGTCTCGGTAGTGACGCAGGATGGAGCGCGTGCCGGCGCTCTGTGCCAGGACATTGTGGGTGGCGGCATTGGGTGCAGCAGCGCGGAACGGAGTGCCCTTGGTGAACCCTGCATGTGGCCGCGTGTCCCAACTCATGGGACCGCGAATCGGCAGGTCCCCCTTCAGGCCAGGCAGGCCCGCCTGGCCCACCTCTTCACCGTAGTAGATGAAGGGCGTTCCCGGCATCAGCAGGTAGGTGGAGGCCGCAAGCTTGTACCGAGCTTCGTTGGCGCCGAACTGGTCCCAGGCTCGCTGGCCCGCGAAGATGTCGTGGTTCGATAGAAAGGTGGCCATGCCCGGTGGCGCCGACTTCCAGTAGTCGACCATGGCGCGCACCGCTGCGGCATCTCCCTTGGGGGCGGCCACGATATGCGGTATCAGGCTGAAGGCGAAGGCACCTCCACACACATCGGCCCGACCATAAACCTCGGGGCTGGCCGTGGCCTCGCATACGGTGTACCGCTTGGGGTAGGACTTCACCAGGTCCTGCAGTTGCTTGGTCAACGCACGGCTTTCGGGTTGGTCGTTCCAGTCCTGGGCGCTGTTTTCCACCATGTGCGGTACCGCATCCAGGCGCACGCCATCCAGACCCAGGTTCATCCAGAAGCGCAGGCTGTCCAGGTGGTAGCGCAGCGCAGGCGCGTGGCGCAGATTGAAGTCGGGCATGTTCGCGCCGAAGGTGCCGAAATAGAAGCCTTGCGCGCCGGGCGGTGGCGCGGGCAGGTCTTTCCATTCGCCTTCAAAGGTCCACGGTTTGGATGCCGCGTGGTACCAGGGGTTCTTCCCCCAGATGTCCCAGCCCTTTGGCGCTTCTTGTGACCACAGGAACCAGGGGCGGTAGGGGCTGCTTGCATCCGCCAGCGCGGCCTGGAAGGGCGGGAATTCATGCGAGCCGTGGTTGATCACGTAGTCCATGATCACGCCGATGCCGCGGCGGTGCGCCTGGCGCAGCAGTTCGCGCATGTCGGCCAGCGTGCCGTAGTCGGGCTCCACCCCTCGGAAGTCGGTGGTGGCGTAGCCATGGTCGCGGTCGGCGCTCCGAGTGACGGGCATCAGCCAAATGCCACGCACGCCCAACTGATGAAGGTGGTCAAGCCGCGAGATCAGGCCTCGCAGGTCGCCAATGCCGTCCCCGTCGCTGTCTTGGTAGGCGCGGACGAAGATCTCGATGAAGGCGCGGCCGCTACCGGGCTGGCGTCGAATGAAGGGGCGGCAGTGGGTGCAGTGGATTGGCACGCCGCCAAGAGCCCCAGCAGCGCGGTCGTGAGCAGGGCCTTCTTCATTTCACGTCCACCACACGCAGGCTGCGCGCCGGCACGTCGATTTCGGCCTGGCCACTGCTGGCGCTGGTGGTGGCGGTGCCTTGGGGCCACAGGGTGGTGAGCACGGCGGCAGATGGCAGGTCGGTGAGCGTCAAGCGCGCAGCTTGGGTGCCGTAGTTGATCAGGACCAAGGTGCGTTCCTGCCCCAGCGTGCGGGTGTAGCCCATGACCGAGCCCTGCACGAAGGGCCGGTCGTAGCTGCCACGTGAAATCGACAGCCTCGTATTGCGCAGGTTGAGCATGGCCTTGTAGAACCCCAGCAGCGAGTCGGCCTGAGCCTGTTGCGCCTGCACGTTGTTCGTGCTGGCGTTGCTGGAAAGGGAACGGTAGGGCACGCCGGTGGTGAAACCGGCACCGGGGCCGCCGGGTGTCCAACTCATGGGTGTGCGCAGGCGGCCGTCGCCGCTGATGCCGGACGCAGCGGCCATGCCGATTTCTTCTCCGTAATAGATGAAGGGCGTGCCCGGCATCAGCAGGTAGGTGGCCGCGGCCAGCTTCATGGCGGCGTTGTCGCCACTGAGTTGGTTCCAAACGCGGTCACCTGCGAACAGGTCGTGGTTGGCCAGGAAGGTGGCCGTGCCCGGCGCAGCGGTGTTGAAGTAGCGGCTGACCGCGGCCATGTCGGCCGTGTTGCCGCGCACGGCGCCCAGGATGCGGCCGTTCAGGTCGAAGGCGAAGGCGCTGCCGCAGGCCACGGCGTAGTTCTGTGGGTCGTCGGGTGCTTCGCACACCATGTAGCGGCGCGGGTAGGCCTGCAGAACGCCCTGGACCTGCTGCAAGAACGCGCGGCTTTCAGGCTGGTTGTTGAAGGCATTCGGCCCGTTCTCGATCAGCAGGCCCACGGCATCGAAGCGAAAACCTGCCACGCCACGGTTGAGCCAGAACCGGAGGTTGTCGTGGTGGAAGGACTCCACCGCAGGCAGGCGAAGGTTCCAGTCGGGCATCTGGCTCCAGAAGGGCGCGTAGTACCAGCCCGTGGGGTCTTGCCGCCAGGGGTTCTGGCCGAACACGGACCAATTCGCTGGTGCGTTGTCCTGCCACAGGTACCAGTTGCGAAAGGCGTTGTCCCTGGCCGCGCGCGCGTTGATGAAGGCCGGATGGTCGGCTGCGCTGTGGTTGATCACGTAGTCGAGGATCACACCCATGCCGTTGGCGGCGGCGACACTGACCAGGGCATCTAGGTCGGCCAGGCTGCCGTACTGCGATTCGACATTGCGGTAGTCCGTCACCGCGTAGCCGTGGTCCCGGTCCTGGCTGGGGTTCACGGGCATCAGCCAAAGGCCACGCACGCCCAAGTCCTTCAGATAGCCCAGGCGCGAGATGAGTCCTTTGAGGTCACCGATGCCGTCCCCGTCACTGTCCTGGTAGCTGCGCACGAAGATCTGCATGAAGGCGCCGTATTGCCAACCTTCGGGCAAGGGCAGCGCGACCCCATTGGCTGCCACGCTGCGGATGTCGACCGTCGGCAGGGGAGGCGATGAGGGCGTGGTGCCCCCAACCGCGGAGCCACTGTCACCCGCCGTGGGGGGAGTTGCTCCGCCAGACCCGCCGCCGCAGGCGGCCAGACCCACCAGGATCGCCAACACGCCAATCGGTTGGCGCAGGAGGGTGCGCGAAAAATGGGTTTGACTGCGCATGGGGTGTCAGGGGGCGTCGGTTCAATCCATCAGTTTAGGCGCCTGATGGACGTTGGTCTGTAGTAAAACGTCCCATCTGAACTCCTGTGACATTCTTTCAACGCCGCAAGATGATCCTCGTCCGTTTGTTGTTGATGCTGTCTGTGGCCGGTTGTGCCGTCGCGTCCGGCGCAACGGGCAGCCCGCCTGGACTGCAGGCCTGCCTGTCGTCTGAACCGAGCCTGCAACGGGGCCCGAAGCCTAGCGCATCGTGGAAGGCCTTGACCGCGCAGGCGGCTTGGTTGGATGCCCGCACGATCCGCGTGGGGGCTGCCGTGAAGGCAGGGCCGGTGGCTCAATGGGTGGTGGCCGCCGGCGATGCGCTGCCCCGGCATCTGCAACTCGGCCAGGCACTGCATGCGGGCATTCAAGTGGTGCCCCTGGTGAAACTCGAAGGGGCGGACGCGGCGCGCATGCTGGGCTCGGCAGCCGGCCGGGCGACCTCGCACATGGGGCCTGGCAGCGTGTGGGCCCTGGCCGATGGGTTGTGGCCGGGAGATGAACCCTTGCGCGACCTGCATCGCGGGCCTTTGGCTTTGCTGGGGCTGGATGGTCAAGGTCGCGTGATCGTGGCCGAGCGGACGCAGGCTGCGCAGGCGCTGGATGATCTTTATGCGGATGCCGCGCAGCGGTCTGCACTGGGTGTGCAGGTGCTGCCCGGCTCGGGGGATGATCCCAGCACCCAACAGCGGACTGAACGCGGCACGCAATGGGCCCTGTGGGCGCCCACCGCGCGCCGCGTGTGGGTGTGCGAGCACGGTCCACGTGGTGGTGCGGCCGCGGCGCTGTGGCCTGCCGAGCGCGAGGCCCACACCGGGATTTGGCGGGCGCGGCATGCGCGGGATCTGAGCGGCCGCACCTATCGCTACTTGGTCGAAGTGTTCGTTCCAAGCCAGGGCTGGGTGATCAACCGCGTGACCGACCCCTATTCGATCAGCCTCACCGCCGATTCGCAGCACAGCTACATCGGCCGGTTGGACGACCCGAAGCTGGCGCCTCCCGGTTGGCAGGGCCACCCGCGCCCCGCAGCGCCGAAGCATGCCGTGGACATGGTGATCAGCGAATTGCATGTGCGTGACTTCTCGGCTGGGGACCGCACGGTGCCGGCGGCCCACCGCGGCAAGTACCGCGCCTTCACGCATGTCAACAGTGATGGCATGCGACATCTGGCGGATATGGCGCGTGCGGGCCTGACGGATGTGCACCTGCTGCCCATCTTCGACCTGGCCACCGTGCCCGAGAAGGGTTGCAAGAAGCTGGACGAAACGCCCTTGAGGGCCGCAGCGCCGGACTCCACGCAGCAGCAGGCCCTGGTGCAGGCCACCGCCGCACGCGACTGCTTCAACTGGGGCTACGACCCCTGGCATTTCAATGCGCCCGAGGGCAGCTTTGCCACCGATGCCAGCGACCCTGCGGTGCGCATTCGCGAGCTGCGGCAGATGGTGATGGCCCTGCACGCGCTGGGCCTGCGGGTGGGCATGGACGTGGTCTACAACCACATGTCGGCTGCTGGGCAGGATGCGCGCTCGGTGCTGGACCGCATCGTGCCGGGCTACTACCACCGGCTCAATGCGCGCGGTGAAGTGGAGCGATCCACATGCTGCGACAACACCGCCACCGAGCACCGCATGATGCGCAAGCTCATGATCGATTCGGCAGTGCTGTGGGTTCGACATCACGGCATCGACGGGTTTCGATTCGACCTGATGGGCCATCAGCCCCGCGAGGCGATGGAGGCGCTGCAGGTGGCGGTGAATGAGGCGGCGGGGCGTTTTGTGCCGCTGATCGGCGAGGGCTGGAACTTCGGCGAGATTGCCGACGGTGCGCGCTTCGAGCAGGCTTCGCAGTTGTCGCTGCCCGGCAGTGGAATTGGCACGTTCAACGACCGCCTGCGCGATGCGGCAAGGGGTACGCGGCATGGTGACGATGTGTCCACCACGGTCTCCCGCAAGGGCTGGCTCAATGGCGCTCAGGGCCGCGAGCAGGCTGAAGCCGCTGACTTGATCCGCGCGGGCCTGGCCGGTTCGCTTCGGGATTTTCGAATGACGCTGCACGACGGCCGCACCGTGAGGCTGCAGGACCTGCCCTACAGCGGGCAGCCCGCCGGCTATGTGAGTGAGCCCGGCGAGGTGGTGAACTATGTGGAGAACCACGACAACCCCACGCTCTTCGACCTGAACGCATTCAAGTTGTCGCTGTCGGTATCGGCCTTGGAACGCGCGCAGATTCAGGTGCTGGGCTCGGCCTTGGTGGCTCTGTCGCAGGGCGTGGCCTATTGGCACGCAGGGCAGGAGATCCTGCGTTCGAAGTCCATGGACCTGAACAGTTACGACTCGGGTGATTGGTTCAACCGCCTGGACTGGACGCTGCGCGACAACGGCTTTGCGGCGGGCCTGCCGCCAGGACAAGACAGCCGCGCCTTCTGGCCCGTGATGGCGCCGCGCCTGGTGCACCCGGGCATCAAGCCAACGCCTGAGGTGATCGCCTTCAGCAAGGCCGCCCACCTCGATCTGTTGCGGCTGCGCGCCTCCACGCCCTTGCTGCGGATGCCGACAGCGCAGGCCATTCGGGATAGGGTGAGCTTCCCGGGTTCGGGGCTGCAGGGGAGACCGGACCTGATCGCGATGCACATCGATGGGCGCGGCTGGCCAGGGTCTCCCCATGCGGCGATACTCGTGGTGTTCAACGCCTCGAGTGAGCCGGGTGCCTTGGTGTTGGAGCCTGAACTGGCCACGACATGGGACTTGCACCCGGTGCATCGTGCACCCGGTGCGGCCGATGGCCGGATACGAGAGCAGGCCCGTTGGTGGGCTGATCAGCGGCGCATGACGGTGCCGCCGCGCAGCGCCACGGTGTTCGTGACCCCCTAGAGTGTTGTCGGCATGGCCTGCCCCTGAGCATCTCACAGCAATTCAACAACATGGATCTGTTTTTGTTTCGCATGGATGCCGCGCCCTCAAGGGGGATCATCTGGTGAATTCGACAGCGGTGATTTGGGGCATCCCCAACTGCGACACCGTCAAGAGGATGCGCGCCGCCTTGATGGCAGCCGGCTGGGCGGTGGACTTCCGCGACTTCAAGAAGCTGGGCGTGCCGACGGATCGACTGGCAGCTTGGACGGCGGCCGTGGGATGGGAGCGTTTGTTGAACCGCCAGGGCACCACCTGGAAGAAGCTCTCGGCGACCGAGCAGGCTGCGGTGGTGGATGCGGCCAGCGCCGCGGTGTTGATGCGGGCGCAGTCGAGTGTGATCAAGCGTCCGGTGATCGAGTGGCCTGATGGCCACATCACGGTGGGTATGGTGCCAGTGAGCCGCCTCCTGTGAGCGGTCACGGCTTGGGAGGCGGGCCCCAGGGCTCATTGAGCGGCTGATAAGCTCCGCTGATGTTCACTGGAATCGTTCAGGGCGTGGCCACGGTGGCGGCCCTCACAGACCGGCCCGGCCTGCGCACACTGCGCGTGGCCTTCCCATCGGGCTTCCTCAAGGATGTCGAGATCGGCGCGAGCATCGCGCTGGATGGCGTGTGCCTGACCGTAACGGGCTTTGATGAAGCGGCTTCCACGGCTGACTTCGACGTGATGCAGCAGACGCTGAGCCTGACCACGCTGGGCGGGCTTCAGCCCGGCCTGCGGATCAATGCCGAGCGGGCCGCCAAGGAGGGCGCCGAAGTGGGCGGCCATGTGCTGTCCGGGCATGTGGACTTCTGCGCGTCCGTGGCGCAGATCCGCCGCCCCGACAACAACTGCGTGCTTCGATTCGCCGTGCCTGCCCCCTGGATGCGCTACGTGTTTGCCAAGGGCTACATTGCCGTGAACGGTGCCAGCCTGACCGTGGCCGAGGCCGGGTACGAGGCGGGTGGTGGTGGATGGTTTGACGTGTGGCTGATTCCGGAAACCCTGCGCATGACCACCTTCGGCGACAAGCAGGAGGGTGATGCGGTGCACATTGAGATTGAGCGCAGCACGCAGGTGATGGTGGACACGGTGCGACGCACCGTGGACGAGCGCCTGGGGCCACTGCTGCCGGTGCTCAAGGCCTGGGCGCGCAGCCAAGGCATGAAGGATCTAGAAGGCCCCATCGAGTGAGCCACACCTTCTTCTGGCACGACTACGAAACCTTCGGCATCGACACCCGGCGCGATGCGCCGGCCCAATTCGCCGGTATCCGCACCGACGCGCAGCTCAACGAGATGGGCGACCCGGTGATGCTGTACTGCAAGCCACCACGCGATGCGCTGCCAGACCCGGGGAGTTGCCTGGTCACGGGCATCACGCCCCAATGGTGTGAAGAGCGCGGTGTGACTGAAGCGGCGTTTGCGCAGCGTGTGCTGGCCGAACTGGGCGCTGAAGGCACGATTGGCGTGGGCTACAACACCCTGTCCTTCGACGATGAGGTGACGCGGCACCTGTTCTGGCGCAACCTGATCGACCCCTACGGCCGCGAGTGGCAGAACCGATGCAGCCGCTGGGACCTGTTCAACGTGGTGCGCTGCGCCTATGCCTTGAGACCCGAGGGCATCGAATGGCCCATGAAGGAGGACGGGCGCCCTTCATTGAAGCTGGAGCACCTGAGTGCGGCCAACGGCTTGGCGCATGAGGCCGCGCACGACGCGCTCAGTGATGTGAGGGCCACCATTGGCTTGGCCCGGTTGCTGCGCCAGCGTCAGCCCAAGCTGTTCGACTATTGCCTGAAGCTGCGCGACAAGCGCGAGGTGCAGAACGTGATCGGCCCGTTGAGTGCAATGCGGCAGCCTTTTCTGCATGTGTCGGGCAAGTACGACCCGCACCGCGGCTACACCGCCGTGGTGTGGCCGCTGGCCCAGCATGGATGCTGCTGGGCCTGTCGGCTCAGGACATCCGCGCCAGGCTCTTCACGCGCCGTGAGGACATGCCGGAAGGGGTGACGCGGCTGCCGATCAAATCGATCCACATCAACCAGAGCCCGGTGGTGATCAGCAACTTGGACACCTTGAGCGCCGCGCGTGCTGCGTATTGGGGCATTGATGTGCAGCGTGCAGTGGGGCATGCGGAAAACGCCCGTGCCGATTTGCCGGCGCTGGATTCGCTTCCCTGGGCGGAGGTGTTCAAGCGAGAGTTTGTGAACGAGACGGCCACGGATGTCGAACAGACCTTGTACAGCGGTGCATTTCTGACTCGAGGTGATCGTGAGCAGCTCGAGCGGCTGCGAGTCATGTCAGGCGTGCAGTTGGCCACGGCGCGTCCGGCCTTCGAGGACGCGCGCTTGGACGATCTGCTGCTGCGCTACCGCGCGCGGAATTGGCCTGATACCCTCAACGAGGAGGAGCAGGCTCAATGGTTGAGCCATTGCCGGGCGCGCTTGCATGAAGGCAAGAGCGGCCACCGCACCGTGGCGCAGGTGCTGCAGCGCATCGACGAATTGGCCGAAGAGCGCATGCAGGCTGATGACGAGGCCGGTCAGAACGTGCTGGGTGCCTTGGTGGATTGGGTGGAGGCGATGGCGCCCTGACACCTTGTTGCGATGGCCCGCGCCACTCCAATCCTCCTGCAGCACCTGATTCGGTACGCCCTGGCGCGTTCCCTGTTCAACCCGGTCGCACTGCGGCCGGCCATACAGCGGCTGGGCTTCGTGCAGGCCGACCCCATCCGCAGCCCGGCCCGCGCGCAGGACCTGATCCTTCGCCACCGCGTGAAGGACTACCGAGCCGGTGACCTGGAGCGGCGCTACCCGAAGCTCGACCTTGAAGAAGACTTCTTCATCAACCACGGCTTCATGCCGCGTGACCTGCATGCGCTGATGCACCCCCGCTCGGCTTACCGGCCATGGCCGAAGGCCCAGTGGGACAGGGCCCATCGCCTCCTTCGCTTCATCGAAAGCCAGGGCGTGGTGCATCCGCGTGACGTGGACGAGGCCATGGCCATGGGTCGCGCCACCAATTGGTTTGGTGGAAACTCCCGCGCGAGCACGCAACTGCTGGACGGATTGCTGTACCGCGGCCTGCTGCGCGTGGCCAAGCGGGAGTCGGGCATCCGCCACTTCGAGGTGCGCCCGCCGTGGCCACCCCAACCGGATGATGCGGCGGCCTACGACGCCCTGGTGGATGTCGTGGTGGCGCATTACGCGCCGGTGCCGGCGCCCACCTTGGGGATGTTGGTGGGCCGCTTGCTCTACGGAGCGCCGCAGTGGAAGCCCCTGCGCGCGGCTGCGCTGAAGCGCGCCAAGCAGCGGCTTTCGCATGCGGTGGTGGAAGACATGGTCTGGTACTGGCCATGTGGTGAGAGCCCGGCAAGCGTGCGCCACGCGCCGCAGCAGGGCGTGCGTCTGCTGGCGCCCTTTGATCCGGTGGTGTGGGACCGTACCCGCTTCGAGCGATTCTGGGGCTGGGCCTATCGTTTTGAGGCCTATACGCCTGCGCACAAGCGGGTGCGCGGCTACTACGCGATGCCGCTGATGTGGCGTGACGGTGTGGTGGGTTGGGGCAATCTGTCGGTGAACAACCTGAACACGTTGCCGAAGCTGGATGTGGACCTAGGGTTCGTGAAGGGCAGTCCACCGCGTGAGGCTGGTTTTAGGCAAGCGCTGGACGAGGAACTGGATCGAGTGGCCGTGTTCCTGGGTCTGGGGGATTCAGCAGGCCGCGACGTGGCCTTCTGAAACAAAAGGCCGGGCACGCGGCCCGGCTTCAAGCGGAACGCACCCGGGCGCCGCGGTAGGCGTCTGGGTGAGCGCGGTCCTCAGACCGTCACGTCCTTGGCCACATCGGCGTACTCTTCGATCTGATCGAAGTTCATGTACCTGTAGATGTTGGCCGCGTCCTTGTTGATGATGCCCACGGCCTCCTGGTATTCGGCCAGCGTGGGAATGCGGCCCAGCTTGGAACACACCGCAGCCAACTCGGCCGAGCCCAGGAACACGTTGGTGTTCTTGCCCAGGCGGTTGGGGAAGTTGCGCGTGCTGGTGGACATTACGGTGGCGCCTTCCCGAACCTGAGCCTGATTGCCCATGCACAGGCTGCAGCCCGGCATCTCGGTGCGCGCACCGGCCGTGCCGAAGGTGGCGTAGTGGCCTTCCTTGATGAGTTCGCTTTCATCCATCTTGGTGGGCGGTGCCACCCACAGCTTGACCGGGATGTCGCGCGCGCCCCCCAACACCTTGGCTGCCGCACGGAAGTGGCCGATGTTGGTCATGCATGAACCAATGAAGGCTTCATCGATCGGTGTGCCGGCCACTTCGCTCATGAACTTGGCATCGTCCGGGTCGTTGGGGCAGCAGACGATGGGCTCCTTGATGTCGGCCAGGTCGATCTCGATGACCGCCGCGTATTCGGCGTCTTTGTCGGCTTCGAGCAGTTCAGGCTTGGCCAGCCAGGCCTCGACGGCCTTGATGCGTCGCTCCAGGGCGCGCTTGTCCTCATAGCCATTGGCGATCATGTTCTTCATCAGCACGACGTTCGAGGTGAGGTACTCGATGATCGGCTCCTTGTTGAGCTTGATCGTGCAGCCCGCGGCACTGCGCTCGGCGCTGGCGTCGCTGAGCTCGAACGCCTGCTCCACCTTCAGATCGGGCAGGCCTTCGATTTCCAGCACGCGGCCGCTGAAGATGTTCTTCTTGCCTTGCTTGGCCACGGTGAGCAGGCCCGCCTTGATGGCGTACAGCGGAATGGCATGTACGAGGTCACGCAGCGTGACCCCGGGTTGCATTTGGCCCTTGAAGCGCACCAACACGCTCTCGGGCATGTCCAGTGGCATCACGCCCGTGGCCGCACCAAAGGCCACGAGACCGGAGCCGGCGGGGAAGGAGATGCCGATGGGGAAGCGCGTGTGCGAGTCGCCACCCGTGCCCACGGTGTCGGGCAGCAGCAGGCGATTGAGCCAGGAGTGGATGACCCCATCGCCCGGGCGCAGGGCCACGCCGCCGCGGTTGCTGATGAAGTGGGGCAGCTCGCGGTGCATCTTCACATCCACCGCCTTGGGGTAGGCGGCGGTGTGGCAGAAGCTCTGCATCACCATGTCGGCACTGAAGCCCAGGCAGGCCAGGTCCTTCAGTTCGTCGCGCGTCATGGGGCCGGTGGTGTCTTGCGAGCCCACGGTGGTCATGCGCGGTTCGCAATAGGTGCCCGGGCGGATGCCTTGCTGGTGGCCACCGACCACGGGTAGTCCGCAGGCGCGGCCGACCATCTTCTGCGCGAGCGTGAAGCCCTTGCCGCTGTCTTGGGGCGCCTGGGGCAGGCGGAAGGCGGTGGAGGCGGGCAGGCCCAGGAATTCTCGAGCCTTGGCAGTGAGCGAGCGCCCGATGATCAGGTTGATCCGGCCGCCGGCGCGCACTTCATCGAGCAGCACATCGCTCTTGAGCTTGAACCGCTCCAACACCGCACCGTCACGGGTGATCTTGCCATCGTAGGGATGGACTTCGATCACATCGCCCATCGCCAGCTTGCTCACATCCACTTCAATGGGCAAGGATCCGGAGTCTTCCTGCGTGTTGAAGAAGATCGGCGCAATCTTGCCGCCCAGGGTGACGCCGCCAAAGCGCTTGTTGGGCACGAAGGGGATGTCCTGTCCGGTGGCCCAGATCACGCTGTTGGTGGCGGACTTGCGTGAGGAGCCCGTGCCCACCACGTCGCCCACATAGGCCACCAGATGCCCCTTCTTCTTCAGATCTTCGATGAACGTCATCGGGCCGCGTTTGCCGTCTTCCTCCGGTTTGAAGGCCGCATCGGGCCGGGTGTTCTTCAACATGGCCAGGTAATGCAGCGGGATGTCCGGGCGGCTCCAGGCGTCGGGTGCGGGCGAGAGGTCGTCGGTGTTGGTCTCCCCGGGCACCTTGAAGACGGTGACGGTGATGCTCTGGGGTACTTCGGGGCGGCTGGTGAACCACTCGGCATTGGCCCAGCTTTGCATCACCTCCTTGGCCTTGGCGTTGCCTGCGCGCGCCTTCTCGGCCACGTCGTTGAAGTAGTCGAACATCAGCAGGGTTTTCTTCAGGCCCTGGGCTGCGGTGTCGGCCACGGTGGCGTCGCCGTCCTCCAGCAATTCGATCAGCGGGTGAACGTTGTAGCCGCCCACCATGGTGCCCAACAGCTCGGTGGCCTTGGCCCGGCTGATGAGCTCGACCTTTTCATCCCCATGCGCCACGGCGGCCAGAAAGGAGGCCTTGACCTTGGCGGCGTCGTCCACGCCCGGGGGCACGCGGTGGGTGAGCAGGTCCAACAGGAAGGCCCCTTCGCCGGCCGGGGGATTCTTGATCAGCTCAATCAGCGCGGCCACCTGCTTGGCGTCAAGGGGCAGGGGCGGGATGCCGAGGGCGGCGCGTTCGGCGACATGGGCTCGATAGGCATGCAGCATGGGACAGCTCCGGTTGGGGTTTGCTCTGCTATTTTATGTCTTATATAAGACTTCAGCCAGCCCTCGAGCGGGTCGACTCCAGACGATCTGAGTGTCAGCGCAAATGCGGTGGCTGGGAAGTCGTTTACCGCGTCGAAGGGGGCGAGGGGCCATCCTCCTGAGGTGGCGGGGTGCTGATGCCCAGGCCCGGCGCTGGCGGCGCTTCAGACGCTGCGCGGCGGGCCTCGTGATGGTTGTCATGCTGGCAATCATCGGCTACACGCTGGCCGATCCGGGTGTCCAGGATCATGCTCTTGAAGGCAATTTGCACCATCAGAAATCGGCCCTTGACGTCTTCGAGCCTGATCGCGCCAGTGCTGGACAGCACCGGGCGCGCGGTGACCACCTGCTTGTCAAAGTGCAGGTCGACGTAGCCTTCATGCCGAGGGTTGGCCAGTACGCGGATCAGGCGCTTGAATTCACACTGGTACTCGCCCAAGTGCGCCAGGCCAAAGGCGTGACGCTGTTCTTCCGTGGCCAGAGCCAGGGTAGGGGCTGCCGCGGCTGCGGCAGCGGCGGCGGTGGCGGCCTTGCGTGCGGCCGCACGGGCCTTGTCGGTGGGCGGCTGCTGGGCCTTGGCATTGGAGGTCGCCTGTGGGGCAGCGGTCGTGCGGGTCGGTGCAGGCGCGCTGCCCACGGCAACGGCACGGCCGTGAGCAGCGCTGCTGCTGTCGGGCTCCGTCTGGGCTGCCAGGGCCAGGGTACTGGCCGTGGCCAGGACGCCCGCCAGCCCAAGCATCGTGCATCCACACGATGGAGCGCGTCGGCCCGTTCTCAAGACGGGTTCGACAGGTTGCATCAGGCCGATCGGCTTGGCCTCGCGAGGCCGTCTGATGGTGGCCAGCTCAGGCTTCATGCGGGAACCTCGCCAAACCAGCGCGCGCGCAGGTCTGCGGGCAAGGATGCGCCGCCGGCGTTGCTGGCGTGCGCGCGCTGAAGTCGATGCCAAAAGTACCGGTAGCTGGCGCGGTCATGCAGGCGGTCGCGGTGTCGCACGGGCGCCCAGTGGGCGGCTTCGGCGGCCAGCAACACCTCCACGGCTTGCGTCACCTCATCGGCGCTGGGCGTGAAGGCCTGCACGATGGGGCGGATCTGGTCCGGGTGGATGCTCCACATGCGGGTGTAGCCCAGCTGCAGCGCGGCTTGACGCGCGGCATTCGCCAGCGCCACCGAGTCCTTGAATTCGGTGACCACCCCGTGTGAGGGCACCTTGCCGTGCGCATGGCAGGCCGCGGCGATTTCCAACTTGGCGCGCAGCACCAAAGGATGGCTGAACTGCCCGGCCACACCCATGGCGGACTGCGGGATGGCCCCGCGATGGGCGCTCACAAAGTCCATCAGACCGAATGACAGCGACTGGATCCGCGGGTGGGCCGCTAGGGCATCCACTTCGCGCAGTGCGCCATGTGTTTCCACCAGGGCGTGTAGGGGAATATCCGCCGCGCCCAGGGCGTCGATGACGGTGGCGGCCCGATCGAAGTCAGCCGCGCTCCGGGGTTTGGGGATCATCAGGAAGGCGGGGGCTTTCGGGGCCTTCAACACCACCTGCGCCACCTCCTCGAAGCGTTCATGCCCAACATCGAGCAGTCGAACGCCGACACGGCCCCAGCGGTTGTCCGGGCCACCCAAGAGTTCAGCAATCAAGTGGGCATGCTCGACTTCAGCGCCCACGGGCGCGCCGTCCTCGTTGTCGAGCGTCACATCAAAGATGGGGCCGAGTTCGGCCTGCAGCGCCAGGCTCTTGCGCATGCGCGCTTCTACACCGCTGTAATGGTCACACACCGGCAGCAAGGGCCAACCGTCGCCTTCGTCGAACAACACCGCGGCGGGATGGGCGGTGGAGCGGATTGGCTCAAGGCGTTCGCGATGTGGGGGCACGACACTCACCTGCAAATAAAAAAGCCGGCAACCTGTAGGTCGCCGGCCCTATGGTCTTGGCCGTACTGTAAGGCCTCATGCTGCCTTACAACAGGTGTTTGACGCCGTCTTGCTCGCCCAGCAACTCAGCCAGGGTCTTGTTGATGCATTCTTGGCTGAAGGCATCGATGGGTAGGCCTTGCACGATCTTGTATTCGCCTGCTTCGCAGGTGACGGGGTAGCCGAACATCACCTCCTTGGGGATGCCGTATTCACCGTTGGAGGGCACGCCCATGGTGACCCATTGGCCCTTCGTGCCCAGGGCCCAATCGCGCATATGGTCAATGGCTGCATTGGCCGCCGAGGCGGCAGAAGACAGGCCGCGCGCTTCGATGATGGCCGCGCCGCGCTTGCCCACCGTGGGCAGGAACACGTCCTGGTTCCACGCCTGGTCGTTGATCATGTCCTTCACACTGGCGCCTTCAGCGGTCGCGAAGCGGTAGTCGGCATACATCGTGGGAGAGTGGTTGCCCCACACGGCCAGTTGCTTGATGGAGGCCACAGGCTTGCCGGTCTTGGCGGCCAGTTGGCTCAATGCGCGGTTGTGGTCCAGGCGCAGCATGGCGGTGAAGTTCTTGGCTGGAAGGTCCGGCGCGCTCTTCATCGCGATATAGGCATTGGTGTTGGCCGGATTGCCCACCACCAGCACCTTCACCTGTCGGCTGGCCACGGCGTTGAGCGCCTTGCCCTGGGCGGTGAAGATTTGGGCATTGGCGGCCAACAAGTCAGCGCGCTCCATCCCCGGGCCACGGGGGCGTGCGCCCACGAGCAGGGCGTAATCGGCATCCTTGAAGGCGGTGTTGGCGTCGCCATGGGCTTGCATGCCCGCCAACAGCGGGAAGGCGCAGTCGTCGAGTTCCATCATGACGCCCTTGAGCGCCTTTTGTGCCTTCTCATCGGGGATCTCGAGCAGCTGCAGGATGACGGGCTGGTCCTTGCCCAGCATTTCGCCAGAGGCGATGCGGAACAGCAGGGCGTAACCGATTTGGCCGGCAGCGCCGGTGACGGCCACGCGGACGGGCTTCTTGCTCATGGGGACTCCTGGATTGGCGACTGAAGAAAACGGATGGTGTGAGTGGGGCGGGCGCAGTGAGTGCTCGCGCCATCGTCGCCACCGGTTTGGCGGCGATACCCGAGCCCTGCGGGGCGGCAGCGAGTGTAGGGCAGAAACCCCGAGGCAGAGAGGGTAAGCCCGTATCTTATGTCTTATATAAGACACAGCAGTGGACGGTCTGGGCCCTGTGTGTTGGAATCCAGCCCATGGCCACCGCCACCGTATCGAGCGAAGACGCGCCTGAGGCCGCTCCGGCGTTCAGCCCCCTGTACCAACAGATCAAGGCCCTGATCACCCGCAGCCTCCAGTCGGGTGAATGGCGGCCCGGGGAGGTCATTCCCAGCGAGATGGAGCTGGCCGCGCGGTTCAAGGTGAGCCAGGGCACGGTGCGCAAGGCCATCGATGAACTGGCCACCGAAAACCGCCTGGTACGCCGACAGGGTAAGGGGACCTTCGTGTCCACCCACTCCGAGCAACTGACCCAGTACCGCTTCTTGCGCCTGGTGCCCGATGCACTGGATGCCAGTGGGCAGGTCGCGCGCATGAGCCGTCGCGTCCTGGACTGTCGGCGCGTGCGTGCGCCGGCCGATGTGGCGCGAGCCCTGGAAATCAAGAGCGGAGACGCGGCGGTGCAGATCCGTCGAACGCTGTCGGCGCAGGGGCGTCCGGTGGTGCTCGACGAGATCTGGTTGCCTGGCGGGCTGTTCAAGGGCCTGAGCGCCGAGCGTCTCTCACAGTACCGCGGCCCGATGTATGCCTTGTTTGAAACGGAATTCGGCGTGCACATGATCCGCGCCAGCGAAAAGTTGCGGGCGGTGGCCGCCGACGCAGCGGCCGCGCAGTGGCTGGAGTTGCCCCAAGGCTCGCCGCTGCTGAGCGTGGAGCGGCTGTCGTATTCCTATGAAGACAAGCCGGTGGAGTTGCGCCGTGGCCTGTACCACACCGCGGCGCACCATTACCGCAATGAGCTCAACTGAGGGGCTTGCCCCATCGCCTGCAGCGTCAGTCGAGCGTATGCTGCGCCGCAATAGAATCGTTGATCCGTTTCGATGCAATCGACCCCATCCGTGGGCGGTCGCCTGAAGTTGAGGAGTAACCAGATGGCCGAGGCTGTGAAAACCCGCCCCACCTATCGCAATATTCACGTCACGCAGATCCTGCAGTACCGGCTGCCGCCGGCGGGCATCGTCTCCATCCTCCACCGCGTCAGTGGTGCGGTGATGTTCCTGCTGCTGCCCTTTCTGGTGTGGCTTCTGGACGTCAGCCTCACGTCGGAGATCAGCTATGAGCAGTTCACAGCGGCCTTTGGCGTTGGCGTCGGCTTCGTGCCGGGCTGGTTGGTCAAGCTGGTGGTGTTGGCCCTGATTTGGGCCTACCTGCACCACTTCATTGCCGGCGTGCGCCACCTCTGGATGGACATGACGCACAGCGTGAGCAAGCAGCAGGGCCATTCATCGGCCATCTTGACGCTGGCCTCCAGCGTGGTGCTGACCGTGGCGCTGGGTGCCAAGCTCTTCGGCTTGTTCTGAATCCAGCTTCAGTCCGTCTTTTTCCTGCAGTACCGAGAACACCATGCAACAGAACTACGGTTCCAAGCGCATCGTCGTGGGCGCGCACTACGGCATGCGCGACTGGCTCAGCCAGCGCGTCACGGCCAGTCTGATGGCCCTGTTCACCATCGTCTTGTTGGTGCAGGTGCTGTTCGGGGGGCCTTTGGGCTATGACCGCTGGGCGGCGATCTTCTCCGCGCAGTGGATGAAGGTCTTGACCTTTGTGGTGATCGTCGCGCTGGGCTGGCACGCCTGGGTCGGCGTGCGCGATATCTGGATGGATTACGTCAAGCCTGTGGGCGCTCGGCTGGTGCTGCAGGTGTTGACCATCGTGTGGTTGGTGGGCTGCACGGGTTGGGCGGTGCAGGTTCTCTGGAGGCTTTGATCATGGCAGTGGGAAGTTCCTTGCCCAAGCGCAAGTTTGATGTGGTGATCGTCGGAGCCGGTGGTTCTGGCATGCGGGCATCGCTGCAGCTGGCTCGTGCAGGCCTCAATGTGGCGGTGTTGTCCAAGGTGTTCCCCACGCGTTCGCACACCGTGGCGGCGCAGGGCGGTATCGGCGCCTCACTGGGCAACATGAGCGAAGACAACTGGCACTACCACTTCTTCGACACCGTCAAGGGTTCAGACTGGCTGGGCGACCAGGATGCCATCGAGTTCATGTGCCGCGAGGCGCCCAAGGTCGTATACGAACTCGAGCACTTGGGCATGCCGTTCGACCGAAACCCCGACGGCACCATCTACCAGCGTCCCTTCGGCGGTCATACCGCCAACTATGGCGAAAAACCGGTGCAGCGCGCCTGCGCGGCGGCTGACCGCACCGGCCACGCGATGCTTCACACGCTGTACCAGCAGAACGTCAAAGCCCGCACGCAATTCTTCGTGGAGTGGATGGCCCTGGACCTGATTCGGGACGCCGACGGTGACGTGGTGGGCGTGACCGCGCTGGAAATGGAAACCGGCGATGTGCACATACTCGAAGGCAAGACGGTCTTGTTGGCCACCGGTGGCGCCGGCCGTATTTTCGCGGCCTCCACCAATGCCTTCATCAACACCGGTGATGGCCTGGGCATGGCGTTCTGGCAGTTCCACCCCACCGGCGTGGCCGGTGCGGGTGTGTTGCTGACCGAAGGTTGCCGCGGCGAGGGCGCCATCCTGCGCAACAGCAACGGAGAGCGCTTCATGGAGCGCTACGCGCCCACGCTGAAGGACTTGGCACCGCGCGACTTCGTCTCGCGATGCATGGACCAGGAGATCAAGGAAGGCCGTGGTTGCGGACCCAACAAGGATTACGTGGTGCTGGACATGACGCACCTGGGCGCCGAGACGATCATGAAGCGGCTGCCCTCCGTGTACGAGATCGGCCATAACTTCGCCAACGTGGACATCACCAGGGAACCGATCCCGGTGGTACCCACGATTCACTACCAAATGGGGGGCATTCCCACCAACATCCACGGACAGGTGGTCGCACCGGCGCCAGATGGGTCTCAACAGATCATCAACGGCCTTTACGCCGTGGGCGAGTGTGCCTGCGTCAGCGTGCACGGCGCCAACCGTTTGGGCACCAATTCACTGCTCGACCTGCTGGTGTTCGGTCGTGCAGCAGGTAACCACATCGTGGAGTACACGAGCAAGAGCCGATCGCACAAGGCGCTGCCGGGCGAGGCTGCAGACCGATCACTGAGTCGGCTGGCCCGCTTGGATGCTGCCAGCGACGGCGAGTACGCTCAGGATGTGGCCAACGATATCCGCAAGACCATGCAGCAGCATGCCGGCGTGTTCCGCACTCAGTCCAGCATGGACGAGGGCGTGAGCAAGATGGCTGCCATCACCGAGCGCTCTAAGGCAATTGCTCTGAAGGACAAGTCCAAGGTGTTCAACACGGCCCGTATCGAGGCGCTGGAAGTGGAGAACCTGGTCGAGGCCGCCAATGCCACGATGGTCTCGGCCGCTGCGCGCAAGGAAAGCCGCGGTGCGCACACCGTCAACGACTACGGCGACTGCTCGGAGTTTCCCAACGGGCGCAACGACCGGGAATGGATGAAGCACACCCTGTGGTTCAGCGCGGGCAACCGCCTGGCATACAAGCCGGTGAACCTCAAGCCGCTGACAGTGGAAAGCATTCCACCGAAGGTGAGAACATTTTGAGACCTGATGGAACAGACCGACTGAGCGCACAGCGGGTGAGCTGTTCCGAACCGTTTACCGATTGAGCAGTAAGAGGCTGACATGACCAAGCGTACGTTCCAGATCTACCGCTACGACCCCGACACCGACGCCAAGCCCTACATGCAGACCCTCGAGGTGGAACTCGATGGTTCGGAGCGCATGCTGCTGGACGCTCTGATGAAGCTCAAGGCGGTGGACCCCACGCTGAGCTTCCGCCGTTCCTGCCGCGAAGGCGTGTGCGGCTCGGACGCCATGAACATCAACGGCAAGAACGGGCTGGCCTGCTTGACCAACATGCGCAGCTTGCCGGGCACCGTGGTGCTCAAGCCGCTGCCCGGCCTTCCCGTGATTCGCGATCTGATCGTGGACATGACCCAGTTCTTCAAGCAGTACCACTCGATCAAGCCCTACCTGATCAACGACACCATCCCGCCTGAAAAGGAGCGTCTGCAGTCGCCCGAGGAGCGCGAGGAGCTCAACGGCCTGTACGAATGCATCCTGTGCGCCAGCTGTTCCACCAGCTGCCCGAGCTTCTGGTGGAACCCGGACAAGTTCGTGGGCCCGGCCGGCCTACTGCAGGCCTACCGCTTCATTGCCGACAGCCGTGATCAGGCCACAGGTGAGCGGCTGGACAACTTGGAAGACCCGTATCGCCTATTTCGCTGCCACACCATCATGAATTGCGTCGATGTGTGCCCGAAGGGCCTCAATCCCACCAAAGCCATCGGCAAGATCAAGGAACTGATGGTGCGTCGCGCCGTCTGAGCCTGCTCCGATCGTCATGTTCGCGTCCCGATGCGTCTGCACATTCAGCTCCGTGCAAGTGGCGTGGTGGAGACTGTTGGCATGAGTCCCGCGCTGGCTATGCATGAGCGGCTCGGGCCGATGGCCGTCAACCAGATCAAGTGGCGTTGCCGGCGCGGGCTTTTGGAGAACGACCTCTTCATCGAGCGTTTCTTCAGCCGGTACGAGCAAGAGCTGACGCATGGACAGGCGGCGGGGCTGATGAAGTTGATGGACCTGCCCGATAACGACCTGCTGGACCTGCTGCTGCGCCGGCAGGAACCGCAAGGCGAGCTCGCGAGCGAGGATGTTCTGGAGGTGCTGACGCTGCTGCGCACACCGGCATGAGGACTAGACCGAAAGGAAGATGAGATGACCCCCTCTGATGTGAAAGCCACCCTGTCGTTCTCAGACGGAAGTCCCAGCATGGACCTGCCGATTTACAAGGGTTCGGTGGGCCCTGATGTCATCGACATCCGCAAGCTTTATGGCCAGACGGGCAAGTTCACTTACGACCCCGGCTTTCTGAGCACGGCATCCTGTAATTCGACCATCACCTACATCGATGGCGACAAGGGCGAGCTGCTGTACCGCGGCTATCCGATCGAGGAGTTGGCACGGAACTGCGACTTCATGGAGGTGTGTTACCTGCTGCTCAAGGGTGAGTTGCCCAACCCTCAGGAGAAGAAGGACTTCGACCGGCTCGTGACCGTGCACACCATGGTCAATGAACAGATGCAGTTCTTCTTGCGTGGCTTCCGTCGTGATGCCCACCCGATGGCTGTGATGACCGGTTTGGTGGGCGCGCTGTCGGCCTTCTATCACGACAGCACCGACGTGCACAATCCCGAGCACCGTGCGATTGCAGCCATTCGCCTGATTGCCAAGATGCCCACACTGGTGGCGATGTCCTACAAGTACGGAATCGGGCAGCCCTACATCTACCCGAAGAACTCCCTGTCATACACCGCGAACTTCATGCGCATGATGTTCGCAACGCCGTGCGAAGAATACGAGCCCAACGATGTGCTGGTGCGCGCCATGGACCGCATCTTCATCCTTCACGCCGACCATGAGCAAAACGCCTCGACATCCACCGTGCGTTTATGCGGTTCCTCGGGCACCAACCCGTTTGCGGCCATCGCCGCTGGCGTGGCCTGCCTGTGGGGCCCTGCTCACGGCGGCGCAAACGAAGCCTGCCTCAACATGTTGGGCGACATCCAGAAGCAAGGTGGCGTCGAAAAGATTGGCGAGTTCATCAAGCAGGTCAAAGACAAGAACTCGAGCGTCAAGCTCATGGGCTTCGGCCACCGCGTCTACAAGAACTACGACCCGCGTGCCAAGTTGATGCGTGAGACCTGCCATGAAGTCCTCGGCGCATTGGGTCTGCAGAACGATCCCTTGTTCAAGTTGGCCATGGAGCTGGAGAAGATTGCGCTGGAAGACGAGTACTTCGTGGCCCGCAAGCTGTACCCGAACGTCGACTTCTACTCGGGGATCGTGCAGCGCGCCATCGGCATCCCCGTGCCGCTGTTTACCGCCATCTTCGCGCTGGCCCGCACCGTAGGATGGATTGCCCAGCTCGACGAGATGATCGGTGACCCGGAATACAAGATTGGGCGTCCGCGCCAGTTGTTCGTGGGTTCCAAGCCCCGTCAGGTGGTGCCGCTGGCCAAGCGCGCTTGAGCGCGTGCCGGCGAAGGTCGGCCCTCCACGACGGGGTGATGGGTGTGTGAACCGTCCGTGCAGGCGGTCTCTTCTTGAGCCGGCCGTGCGCTTAGGGCGTTGCCCATAGCGCCTGCGTGCGCAGGCTGTTCTCGAAGTGTTCGCGCATGGCCGTGGACGCGGCTGCAGCGTCACCCGCGCGAAGGGCGGACATGATCTGGCGATGTTCGGACAGGCTCTGAGCCAGCCGGCCTTTCTTGAACAAGGAGTGGTGCCGGTTGAGCTTCATGACCTTGCGCAGGTCTGCCACGATCTGGGTTCGCCAACGGTTGCCGGCATGCTCCAACAACTGCAGGTGAAAGGCCTCGTTGGTGGCAAAGAAGGCGTCGCGTTGACGCACCTGCCGTTCAAGTTGGTCATGCAGGCCCTGCAGTTGCATCAGCGCCGAGGGGTCGGCGCGCCGGGCCACCTCGCCCGCGGCGTCGCTTTCCAGGACGGCCAGCAGGTGGTAGACCTGCTCCACGTCTGCTGTTGACGGTTCGGTGACGTAAGCGCCGCGTCGTACCTTCATGGTGATCAAGCCTTCGGTGGCCAGAACCTTGAGGGCCTCACGCAGGGGCGTTCGGCTGATGCCCCAGGCGGCAGCGAGCCTCAATTCATCGATCCAACTGCCGGGCTCGAGCTCGTGATTGAAGATCTGCTGGCGCAGGCGCTCGGCGACCTCTTCGTAGAGGGCGCGAGGGGCGAGGCTTGTGAAGGCAGCGGCCATGTGAGGCAGTGAGCGTCGTGCGTAAAGAGACTGGAGAATGCATTTATAATTATGCATCACAGATCCCTCTCGGGAAACCCTGGTCACCTCAAACCCCTGAGGGCATGATCATGGGTGGACCAAGGAGCCTTCATGTCCGCCGACAACTTCAAAGCCGCCACACTCGATCAGTGGGCGCAGGCCGCTGCCAAGTCCGCCCCGGGCGGTGACGTGTCCAAGCTGAATTGGGTCACGCCCGAGGGGATCACCGTCAAGCCGCTGTACACCGCGGCCGACACCTCCGCGCTGCCGCATGCCAATACCCTGCCGGGCTTCGAGCCCTTCATTCGCGGCCCGCAAGCCACGATGTACGCGGTTCGCCCCTGGACGATCCGGCAGTACGCCGGGTTCTCGACAGCTGAGGACAGCAACCGCTTCTACCGCAAGGCTCTGGCCGCCGGAGGGCAGGGCGTGAGCGTGGCCTTCGATCTGGCCACCCACCGGGGCTACGACAGCGACCATCCCCGTGTGGTGGGTGATGTCGGAAAGGCCGGCGTGGCCATCGATTCGGTGGAGGACATGAAGATCCTCTTCGATGGCATTCCCTTGGACCAGGTGAGTGTGTCCATGACGATGAACGGTGCGGTGCTGCCGGTGTTGGCAGGCTATGTGGTGGCCGCTGAAGAGCAGGGCGTGACGCAGGAGAAGCTGAGCGGAACCATCCAAAACGACATCCTCAAGGAGTTCATGGTCCGCAACACCTACATCTACCCGCCTGAGCCCAGCATGCGGATCATTGGGGACATCATCGAGTACACCGCGCGCAACATGCCCAAGTTCAACTCGATCTCGATCAGCGGCTACCACATGCAGGAGGCCGGTGCGAATCAGGCGCTCGAGTTGGCCTTCACCTTGGCCGACGGCAAGGAGTATGTGAAGACGGCATTGGCAAAGGGATTGGACGTCGATGCATTCGCGGGGCGGTTAAGTTTTTTCTGGGCTATCGGGATGAACTTCTATCTCGAGATTGCCAAGATGCGTGCAGCCAGGCTGTTGTGGTGTCGCATCATGAAAGGCTTTGGCGCGAAGAACCCGAAAAGCCTGATGCTGCGCACCCACTGCCAGACCTCGGGATGGTCCCTGACCGAGCAGGATCCCTACAACAATGTCGTGCGCACCACGATCGAGGCCATGGCTGCGGTCTTTGGCGGCACTCAGAGCCTGCACACCAATGCCTTTGACGAGGCGATAGCACTGCCCACCGAGTTCAGTGCCCGGATCGCGCGCAACACGCAGCTGATCATTCAGGAAGAAACCCACATGACCCATGTGATCGATCCCTGGGCGGGGTCTTACATGATGGAAAAGCTCACGCAGGACATGGCCGATGCCGCGTGGAAGATCATCGAGGAAGTCGATGCGATGGGCGGTATGACCCGCGCCGTGGACAGCGGCTGGGCCAAACTCAAGATCGAGGCCAGTGCGGCTGAGAAACAGGCGCGCATCGACAGCGGCAGGGATGTGATTGTGGGCGTCAACAAGTACAAGCTGGCGCAGCACGACAGGGTTGATATCCTGGAGGTGGACAACGTCAAGGTGCGTGAAGGTCAAATTGCGCGCTTGCGGCAAATCAAGGCGACGCGTGATGGCGCGAAGGTACAGGCTGCGCTGAACGCTTTGACGGCATCGGCTCGCAGCGGTCAGGGCAACCTGCTGGACCTGGCCATTCAAGCCGTTCGCCTGCGGGCGACTGTGGGTGAAGTGAGCGATGCGCTGGAGGCGGTGTTCGGCCGTCACCGTGCTGACATTCAGAAGGTGACCGGTGTGTATGCAGCCGCCTACGATTCCGCCGAGGGGTGGGACCAGCTCAAAGTCGAGATTTCAGCTTTCGCGGATCAGTATGGACGCCGCCCGCGCGTGATGATTGCCAAGCTGGGCCAGGACGGGCACGACCGAGGCGCCAAGGTGGTGGCTACGGCCTTCGCGGATCTGGGCTTTGATGTGGACATGGGTCCACTGTTCCAGACACCCGAGGAGTGCGCACGCCAGGCGATCGAAAACGATGTGCATGCCGTGGGCGTCTCCACGCTGGCTGCAGGTCACAAGACATTGGTTCCCGGCATCATTGCCGAACTGAAGAAGCAGGGCGCAGACGACATCATCGTCTTCGTGGGGGGTGTGATCCCGCCGCAGGACTACGACTTCCTGTTCGAGGCAGGGGTCAAGGGCATCTATGGGCCCGGCACGCCGATTCCGGCCAGTGCCAAGGATGTGCTGGAGCAGATTCGTCAGGTGATCTCGACCCAGCATGGTGGCTGACCCCATTCTGTCGGCGCTCATTGGCGCGCCGGGTGCAGACCAGCGTCGTGCCTTGGCCAAGGCCATCACCCTGCTGGAGAGCACGCGTGCAGACCATCGGGCTCGAGCTGACGAGTTGCTCAACGCTGTCCTGCCACACAGCGGGAATTCGTTTCGCCTGGGCATCAGTGGCGTTCCGGGTGTGGGCAAGAGCACCTTCATCGAAGCCTTGGGCATGATGCTGATCGGTCTGGGGCATCGGGTGGCGGTACTGGCGGTTGATCCCTCTTCGACGGTCAGCGGCGGTTCTATCTTGGGTGACAAGACCCGTATGGAGCGGCTCAGCGTGAACGAGCGCGCGTTCATTCGCCCGAGTCCCAGCAGCGGCAACCTCGGCGGGGTGGCAGAAAGAACCCGTGAGGCGATGCTGTTGTGCGAGGCTGCCGGCCATGATGTGGTCATCGTCGAGACGGTGGGCGTGGGTCAGAGCGAGACTGCGGTGTCGCGCATGACGGATATGTTCGTCCTGATGCATCTTCCCAACGCGGGCGATGAGTTGCAGGCCATCAAGAAGGGCGTGATGGAACTCGCCGATCTGGTGGTGATCAACAAGGCCGACCTTGACCCCGATGCGGCCACGCGCGCGCAGGCTCAGATTCAGTCATCGCTGCGCTTGTTGGGATTGCACGGGCAGCCCGATCACAACCAGGGCAAGGAACCAATGTGGCAGCCCACGGTGATGCAACTCAGCGCGCTCAAGGAACAGGGCTTGGATCACTTCTGGGGGCAGGTTCAACGGTTCCATCAGCTTCAGAAGGACAGCGGTCGGCTCTCTCGGCGTCGAGTGCAACAGTCGCAGGCTTGGATGTGGGAGCGCATCGAAGCCGGTTTGAGACAGCGCTTTCGAGGGCATCCCGCCGTGCAGGCGGCGTTGGTGTCGATGCAGGCCGATGTCAGCGAAGGGCGCCTCGCCGCTTCGGTGGCAGCCCGGCGTCTGCTGGATTTGTTCCATTGAGATGACGGCTATGAGCATGTGTCAGTGAATCACGGGCGCATTCAAGTCGATACAACCCGATAGCTTTGATGAGGAGAACCCCGATGCACGACATACAACAGATGCTCGAGGAAAAGCGCGCCAAGGCGCGTTTGGGGGGCGGGCAGAAGCGCATCGATGCTCAGCATGCCAAAGGCAAGCTGACTGCGCGCGAACGGCTGGAACTGCTGTTCGACGAGGGAACGTTCGAAGAGTGGGACATGTTCGTTGAGCACCGATGCGTGGACTTCGGTATGGCCGAGAACAAGATTCCGGGCGATGGTGTCGTGATCGGCTACGGGATGATCAATGGCCGCCTGGCCTTTGCCTACAGCCAGGACTTCACGGTGTTCGGGGGTGCCTTGTCGGAGACGCATGCCGAGAAGATTTGCAAGATCATGGACCAGGCCATGCGGGTGGGAGCGCCGGTGATCGGCCTGAACGATTCAGGTGGCGCCCGCATTCAGGAAGGCGTGGCGTCTTTGGGGGGCTACGCGGATGTCTTCCAGAAAAATGTGTTGGCCAGCGGGGTCATTCCTCAGATCAGCATGATCATGGGACCATGCGCGGGGGGCGCGGTGTACAGCCCATCGATGACCGACTTCATCTTCATGGTCAAGGACTCGTCCTACATGTTCGTGACCGGTCCCGAGGTGGTGAAGACGGTCACGCATGAAGAGGTGACCGCTGAAGAGCTCGGCGGCGCACTGACCCATACCACCAAGAGCGGCGTCGCGGATTTGGCGTTCCAGCATGATGTGGAAGCGCTGTTGATGGTCAGGCGCTTCTTCAACTACCTGCCGCTGAACAACCGGGAGAAGCCGCCGGTGCGCCCCAGTGGTGACCCCGGAAACCGCCTGGACCATTCGCTGGACACCTTGGTGCCGGACAACCCCAACAAGCCCTACGACATCAAGGAACTGATCGTCAAAGTGGTGGACGATGGTGAGTTCTTCGAATTGCAGCCCGACTATGCCGCCAATATCGTGATCGGCTTCGCTCGCCTAGAGGGCCAGAGTGTGGGCGTGGTCGCCAACAATCCTCTGGTATTGGCGGGTTGTCTGGACATCAAGAGCTCGATCAAGGCGGCGCGATTTGTGCGCTTCTGTGATGCCTTCAACATCCCGGTGGTCACCTTCGTAGACGTGCCCGGGTTCATGCCGGGTACTTCGCAGGAGTATGGGGGCATCATCAAGCACGGTGCCAAGCTGTTGTATGCCTATGCCGAGTGCACCGTGCCCAAGATCACCGTGATCACCCGCAAGGCCTACGGTGGAGCCTATGACGTGATGGCATCCAAGCACCTGCGTGGCGACGTGAATTTCGCCTGGCCCAATGCTGAGATAGCGGTGATGGGTGCCAAGGGTGCGGTGGAGATCATCTTCCGTGAAGACAAGGGCGACCCGGCCAAGTTGGCCGCGCGCGAAGCGGAGTACAAGGCGCGTTTTGCCAACCCCTTCGTGGCGGGTGCCAGGGGCTTTATCGACGATGTGATCCAGCCTCACGAAACGCGTAAGCGCATCTGCCGGTCGCTGAAGATGCTCAAGGACAAGAAGCTGGACAACCCATGGCGCAAGCACGGGAACATTCCCCTGTGACGGGTTGGAGGAGTTGAATATGTTCAAGAAGATTCTCATTGCCAACCGCGGAGAGATCGCCTGTCGGGTCATCAAGACCGCACGCAAGATGGGCATTGCCACGGTGGCGGTCTATTCCGAGGCCGATAAGAACGCACGACACGTGGAGCTGGCCGATGAGGCGGTGCTGCTGGGCCCGGCGCCTTCGCGCGAGTCCTATCTGGCGGCCGAAAAGATCATCGAGGCCTGCAAGAAAACTGGGGCACAAGCGCTGCACCCTGGATACGGCTTTTTGTCGGAGAACGAATCCTTTGCCAAGCGTTGTGAGGAAGAGGGTATCGTCTTCATCGGCCCCAAGCACCACTCGATTGCGGCCATGGGCGACAAGATCGCCTCCAAGAAGCTCGCCGGTGAGGCCCAGGTCAACACCATCCCCGGCTACAACGAGGCCATCCACACGCCTGCGCAAGCAGTCGAGATCGCCAGGAAGATCGGCTATCCGGTGATGATCAAGGCCAGTGCGGGCGGCGGTGGAAAGGGCCTGCGCGTGGCTTTCAACGACAAGGAAGCGCACGAAGGTTTCGAATCGTGCAGGAGTGAAGCGCGCAACAGTTTTGGCGACGACCGCGTCTTCATCGAGAAGTATGTGCTGGAGCCGCGGCACATCGAGATTCAGATATTGGGCGACGCGCACGGCAACGTGGTGTACCTATGGGAGCGCGAGTGTTCCATCCAGCGTCGCCACCAGAAAGTGATTGAGGAGGCGCCTTCGCCCTTCATTACCGAGGCTACGCGCAAGGCCATGGGCGAGCAGGCCGTGGCCCTGGCCAAGGCGGTGCAGTACCAAAGCGCTGGTACCGTTGAATTCGTGGTGGGAAAGGACCAGGACTTCTATTTTCTGGAGATGAATACGCGTCTTCAGGTGGAGCATCCGGTGACGGAGTGCATCACCGGTCTGGATCTGGTCGAGCAGATGATTCGTGTGGCCGCCGGTGAGCGGTTGGCCTTCACGCAAGAGCAGGTGGCGCGTGACGGTTGGGCCATCGAATGCCGTATCAATGCCGAGGACCCTTTCCGAAACTTCTTGCCTTCCACGGGCCGCTTGGTCAACTACCAACCGCCGTCGCAAAACCTGGAGCAGGCACGCGCGACCCTTCAGGGCGCCGCCTACGACAACGGCCATTACGGCGGTGTTCGCGTGGATACGGGTGTGTACGAGGGCGGCGAGATCCCGATGTACTACGACTCGATGATTGCCAAGCTGATCGTGCACGGGCGTGACCGCCAAGAGGCCATTGCCAAGATGCGCGAGGCGCTCAATGCGTTCGTCATTCGGGGCATCAGCAGCAACATTCCGTTTCAGGCTGCGCTGCTGGCACATCCCCAGTTTGTGAGTGGACAGTTCAACACCGGTTTCATCGCTGAGCATTACGCCCAGGGATTCCGCGCAGAGGATGTGCCGCATGACGACCCGGCATTCCTGCTGGCGATCGCCGGCTTCGTCCGATGCAAGGCCCGCTTTCGCGCTGCAGGCATGAGCGGTCAGGTCTTGGGCCATGAGGTTGGCCATGTCAGCGACTTCGTGGTGGTCGTGCTGGGGGAAGAGGATCAGCATGAGTACCACCAGGTGCAGGTGGGCGAGTTTGAACCGGTGTCGGGCAAGGCCGAAGTGAAGGTCGACGGCCGTACTTTCGCCATCCAGAGCCGCACCAAGATCGGAGACATCCTGATGGTGGGGACCGTCAACGGCCAACCGTTCAGCGCCCAGGTCGAGCGGGGGACTCCTCGTCAGCCGCTGGCACTGCGCATTTCCCATAACGGCTCGGCCATTGCCGCACTGGTGCTGTCGCCTCGAGCCGCGGAGCTGTTGAAGCTGATGCCCTACAAAGCCCCGCCAGACCTGTCCAAGATGCTGTTGTCTCCTATGCCGGGGCTGCTGGTCAATGTGGCGGTGCAAATTGGACAGAAGGTGCTGGCTGGCGAGCGGCTGGCGGTGATCGAGGCGATGAAGATGGAAAACATCCTGACGGCCACGCAGGACGGGGTGGTCAAGGCAGTGAAAGCCGTCGTGGGCGAAAGCTTGGCCGTGGACCAGGTGATCCTCGAATTCGAGTGAGCCGGATCTGGAGGTGCAGTGTGAAGATGACTCGAATTCAGAGGATCATGGAATGAGCCCCGCCAAACCCTTTCGCATTCTGGGCATTCAACAGGTGGCCATCGGCGCAACGAGCAAGGACAAGTTGCGCAGCCTCTGGGTGGAGATGCTGGGGCTGCAGGTCAAGAGCACCTTTGTCAGCGAACGAGAGAATGTGGACGAAGACATCTGCGCCTTGGGCTCTGGTCCGTTCGCCGTGGAAGTGGACCTGATGCAGCCGCTGGATCCGCAGAAGAAGCCGGCTGTGCACGCCACGCCGCTCAACCACATCGGCTTGTGGGTGGACGATCTACCCAGGGCGGTGGAGTGGCTGACCGCACAAGGCGTGCGCTTTGCGCCCGGTGGCATTCGAAAGGGCGCTGCGGGCCATGACATCACCTTCATTCATCCCAAAGGCAATGAAGAATTTCCCATCGGTGGGGAGGGTGTGCTGATCGAGCTGGTGCAGGCGCCAGCTGAGGTCATTGCCGCCTTGGGTTAACCCGGTTCCCAAGGGCGCCGGCTCGGTCTGGCGGGATTCCCCATCAAGGGTTGCACACGTCACAGCGCTGCGGGTCGGCCATCACGGGTTGTGCTCGTGGCTTGATGGCTTGATGTCCGCACGATGGGCAGCTCCACACTTCGGCGCGCGGCACGCGCGTGGGTGTTCCACAACTGGCACAGGGTGCGCCAGGTTCGGCCCGCAACAAGCCGTATCCCGGTGCATGGCACTGGGGGCAGCGGCAGTGAAATCGCCGCACCAGGTCCAATCCCGCTTGGCGGATCACCGTTTGGCGGGTCGGGTTGGCATGGGCTCGCAGATCGTTTTCGACATGCAGTGTCAGTTCAGGCTCCGAGGCCTTGGAACGCTGAAAGACCTTGCGCAAGCCCTCCAGGCAAGCCAAGCCTTTGGCCAGCACAGGTCCGTCAGCGCCGCTGCGTCGCAGTACGAGGTGATGCTCCGGAAAACCTGCGCGCTCCGCAGCGGCCCTGAGTTCGTCCCAATCGCGCACATCAACGCCCACCGACTGTGCCTTGGCATGAGCCAAGGCGGTGATTCGGTATCCGCTGCGGCGTTCGATCAGGACCAACACTTCCGTGTTCCAGGGCAGTAGGCTCAGATAAGGGTCGAGGTGGAAGGCTCCTTCGCTGCCCAGTCCCCATTCGACCTGGGCAGCGGAGAGTTCCAACGCCAGCTCGGCCTTGCGAGTGGCGGCTTCCACTTGTGTGCCGCGGCGTGGGCACTCTCGGGTAAAGGTTCCCAGGGTGTCGGTGTCGAAGCCTTCCACGCGAGACAGCTCAGCGCCCAAGCCCTCAGCCAGAATCTGCGCCAAGAGCGCTTCCTTGCCGTGTTGGGTCAGGAATCCGATCTTCATGAGCACGGCCCGTGATGGGGGATCACAGCCACCACTTGCGGCCAGGGTAAGACTTCATCTGAAGGAAGCTGCGCCGTCCTTCGCCGGAGATGCCGAGGTAGAACTCCTTGACATTGGGGTTATGGGCCAGGCTGGCGGCATCGCCGTCCATCATGATGGGGCCGCTTTCCAGGGTATAGCCGTAGTCGGCGTACTTCAGCGCCACGTTGGTGTTCTGCTCAGCCCACAGGATGCTCACGCCTGCCTTCTGGTTGAGGTCTTTCACGATCTCGAGGATCTCGGTCACGATCTGCGCGGTCTGTTGGGATCGAAAGACACGTAGAAGGCCTGAGCTCACAGGACTGCCAACGCGGCTGCGGTGTACAACGGAATCCCCAATAGGATGTTGAGGGGAAAGGTGACCCCCAGGCTCAGGCCGAAGTAGAGGGCGGGGTTGGCCTCGGGAATCGCATACCGAAGGACGGCGGGCACGACGATGTACGACGCACTGGCCGACAGGACCATCAGCAGGGCCCCGTCTGTTGCGGGAAGCCCCAAGATCCAGCCCAAAGCCAACGCGATGCCGGCGTGCACCAACGGGCCCACAGCCGCATAAGCCAGCAGCGCGGGAGAAGCCTTGCGGGCGTCCTTGAAGTTGCGCGCCACCATCAGACCCATGTCCAACAGAAAGAAGGCCAGCATGCCCTTGAACAGGTCACCCGAGAAGGGCTGCATCACGACCTTGCCAGCATCCCCACTGATGAACCCCACGGCCATGGCACCGAGCAGCAGCAAATGGGCGCCGTCGGTGAAGGACTCGTGCAGGATGCCGCCTATGGACGGTGACGCGATTTGACCGCCTGACAAGGGCAGGCTCCTCGGCTGCGCAGGAGGGCCGCCAAGGGCGACTGTGGCGCCACCCGTGGGGACGGCTGAGACCTGGGCGGCCCTTGCGTGACGCAGTGTGCTGGCCAGCAGCACCGCCATGATGATGGCGGGTGACTCCATCAGCACCATGGCCACGGCCATGTGTCCACCGAAATTCAAGCCTTGGCCTTCGAGGTACTGCATGGCGGTCACGAAGGTGACGGCGCTGACCGAGCCGTAGGCGGCTGCGACCGCTGCAGCATCGTAGCCGGCCACACGCTGGCGCAAGAAGAGCCAGCCGATCGTGGGTACCAGGAAGGCCATGGCGACTGCAGCACCCAAACTGAGCATGATTTCGGGCGACAGGCCCGACTTGGCCAAGGCAAAGCCGCCCTTGAGGCCCAGCGCCATCAGCAGGTAAAGCGAGAGGAACTTGGAGATGGCCTGCGGGATTTCCAAATTCGAGCGCAGCGTGCCGGCCAGCACACCAAAGATGAAAAACAGAATGGCGGGATCGGTGAGGTTGTTCATGGGTTCATCTCCTTTTCCGGAGATCCTACGAAGATCAATGAATTTTGAAAAATCGATTTATACTTAGCGATACATATGAATAAATCTATGAAAGCAACGTTCAGGCAGTTGAGGTTGTTCCTCGCCCTGGCCGAAACCGGCAGCGTGACGGCGGCTGCGCGCGCCATGCACGTCACCCAGCCCACGGCGTCCATGCAATTGCGCGAACTTACCGATTCCGTTGGCCTGCCCTTGTACGAGGTGGTGTCGCGCAAAGTGCAACTCACTGATATTGGTGTGGAACTCGCCAAGACAGCTCGAGCCATGGTCAACCAGTGGAGCGCCTTTGAGCAGGTGGTGGATGGCGCGCGAGGGTTGACGCGTGGCCGTTTGCGGGTGGCGGTGGTGAGTACGGCCAAGTACTTCATGCCGCGCTTGATCGGTGCCTTTTGCAAACGGCATCCGGCCATTGATGTCGCCATCGAGATCCTCAACCGCGACGGGGTGGTGGCCCGCCTGCGGGAAGACATGGACGATCTCTACATCATGTCCACACCGCCGCAAGACCTGCAGCTGGATGATGAAGTGTTCATGAGCAACCCGCTGGTGGTGATTGCGCCCTACGGCGATGGGCTCTTGCGCCGAGGTGAACTGGAGCTTTCGGCGCTGGCTTCCCAGCGCTTCATCCTGCGAGAGGGCGGATCAGGCACCCGGATGGCTGTGGACCAGCACTTCAAGCGGGTGCGCTTTCACCCCAAGGTCCGGCTGGAATTGGGTAGCAACGAAGCCATCAAGGAGGCCGTGGCCGGCGGCCTGGGTTTGGGCGTCATTTCCAGCCATGCGCTTCACGGTCGCGCGCGCGAGCATGGTGTGGCCGTGCTCCAGGTGGCTGGCTTTCCGATCCCGTCGCAGTGGCACATCGTGCACCCGGCTGCGCGCGGTCTGTCGCCCATTGCGGCCGCCTTCAAGGCCCAGCTGCTTCGGCAGATCAAGGGCGCTTCTGAGGTTTCCGCTCGCTAGTCCGACTATTAAAATCAGAACGTACTGAGAGCTCAGTTAGCTTTTTTCGAATCTAAGTCGTCAGTATGTCCAACTTGAACTACCGCCATCTCCACTACTTCTGGGTCGTGGCCAAGGAGGGTGGCATCGCCCGAGCTGCCGAGCGGCTGGGCATGGCGGTGCAGACCGTGAGCGCGCAGGTCCGCGAACTCGAGCGCTCCCTGGGCCATCAGCTGCTCAAGCCCCAGGGCCGGGGTGTGGCGCTCACGGAGGCCGGGCGGGTGGCTTTTGAGCGTGCGGAAGAGATCTTTCAGATCGGCCAGGCGATCACGCGTGACGTGCGTCAGGTGGCCTCCAGCGAGACGGTTCGGCTGACCGTGGGAATGTCCGACGGTCTATCCAAGTTGGCCGCTCACGCGCTGCTAGAGCCCGTGCTCCACACCTCGGGCCTCAAACTGGTCTGCCATGAGGGGGAGTTCGATGAGCTGATCGCTGAATTGGCCCTGCACCAGCTGGACATTGTCCTGGCTGGCGAGCCGGCCCCGCACAACCCCAACCTGAAGGTGAGCAGCCGTCTGTTGGTTTCTTCCCCTGTGGCTTGGTGTGGCCCGGCGGCCCTGGTGAGCAAGGCAAGGGTGGCGGAGTTCCCGAACTGCCTGAACCAATTGCCCGTGCTGTTGCCGACCGGTCATTCACCTCTGCGCAATGCGCTGGACGCCTGGTTCGAGCAGCAGGATTTGTCCCCTCGGGTGGTGGCAGAGTTCGAGGACAGCGCGCTGCTGTCGGTGTTCGCGGCGCGCGGCATGGGCGTATTCCCGATCAGCACTCTGGGGCTTGAGGACCTGCAGCTTGTGCGAGGCTTGCGGGTACTGGCACAAACCGATATCACCGAGGATGTACACGCGATCGTGACCCGGCGGTCCCAACACCATCCCCTGGTCAAACAGATCATTTCAAGTTCGTAAAAACAGGATTGTCTATCTCAATACACCATATTTTTAGGATATTGCATCGAGCCTAGAGTGCAGGGGTTGAGACGGGTGCGGGTTCGCATCCGTTTGTCATTCAAGCCCCTATGCACATGACCCTGTCGATCCCTTTGGCCAGCTTCCGCTGCAGGCGCAGGCCAACGAGCCTTCAGCCGCCCGCCCCGCAAGACGTGTTGGGGGCCAGGCCCTATGTCCTCTTCACGGCCTTGGCGGCCTTGTCGCTTGGCGTGTGTTCGCTGCCCGCTTCGGCGCAGTCGCACGACGCCAGCCTTGCGGCCGGAGGTGGCTTGGAAGCCCATCCTTCGGCGAAGGCGGTCAGCCGCGCGGGCGCGTCGGGGACTCCGGCAGCGGGAACAGCGTCGGGTTTCCTGCCGACGGCCGAGCCGGTCCCGTTGAGCCTGGAAGCGGTGGTGGACAAGGTGCTGGCTCAGCAATCGGATCTGCGCTTGGCAGCATTGGCCATAGAGTCGGCCCAGGCTGGCGTGCTCACGGCCCGCGCCCTGCCCAATCCCCGGGTGGACTGGCAGGCCGGGCGGTGGAAGCCCACGCCCAGCGCTGGGGCGGGTGACTCGACCGCCATGACCGTGGCGCAACCTTTGGAGAACCCCTGGCTGCGTCAGGCCCGCCGTGCGGCTGCCGAGGCTGGTGTGGACGTGGCCCGCCAGCAGCGCAGCCTCTTGAGGAACGATGTGTCAGCCCGCGCCCGCACCCTGGTGGTGGAGTTGGGTCTGCGTCAGAGCGAGGTACAGGCCTACGCGGAGTCGGTGACGCTTCTGGAGCAGGTGCGAGACCGCGTTCGGCGCCGAGTGGACCTCGGAGAGGCGGCACGCTATGACCTCATCAAGTCGGAGGCGGAGTTGGTTGTGGCCCGCCAGCGGCTGCAGCAGTCCCGCCTGCAGGTCGATCAGGTGCGCCTGGCGCTCAACCGGATGGCCGGCGGCCTGCTGCCGGCCTCGTGGAGCTTGCCACCGGGCGCGGTGATGGAGGCGTCAGACCTCATGAACGCAACGTTCACCGATAGAGGCCTGGAAGGCAACCTGGAGTTGGCGCTGCTGCAGCAGGTGACGCGGCAGGCGGGCGCATCGCTTGCCCAGGCGCGTTCGTCGGTGTGGCCGTCAGTGGATGTGGTGGCCAGTCGTAGCCGGGAGCCCGATGTTCGCCAGAGTGGGCTGGGCGTGAGCCTCCATGTTCCGATCTGGGACCGCAGGCAGGGCCCCATCGCTCAGGCGCAACTGGATGTGGCGCGCGCTCAGGCCGCACTGGAGGGGCGCCGCGCCGAGCTGTTGCAGGAATTGAAGATGGCGCGTACCGCGCTGGAGATGGCACAGGCGCGTGTACGTGCGCTGAGCCAGGGCGCGTTGACCGAAGCCGAGGCCGCGGTAAGGGTGGCTGAGGCGGCCTGGCGATTTGGTGAACGCGGAATCCTGGACGTGCTGGATGCGCAGCGGGTACTTCGGACGCTTCGGGCTGACCTCATTCAAGCCCGCTTCGAAGCGCAGGCGGCGCTCATCGAAATCGAACGACTGGAGGGGCGATATGCCGGCTCCCAACCGTGAACCTCGGCGGCCCGGTGAAGCCTCGTCCGCATCTGAACCCCGATCTGTTTCCCTGGACTTCCCAAACAAGATGAACCTGCCTTCGACCCTCTCCAAGCACGCGCTGGTGACAGCAGCCTGTGTGGTGCTGCTGGCTGCCTGTGGCGAGTCCAGTAAGCCCAACGAGACCAAGCCCGGCAAGGCCCTGACGGCAACTGGTGCATCCGCCGGCGGCGCAGAAGACCCCATGCGCGTGACGGTCAAGTCGGAGATGCTGGATCGCTTCCAGTCCATTCCGGTGAAGCTGCACGATCTGGCCTCGGTTCAGGAAGTGGCGGGTCGTATCGAGGCCAATGAGCAGAAGGTCACGCGCATCGGTGCGGCGGTAACCGGCCGCGTGACCGAGGTGTTGGTGGATGTGGGCGACCGCGTGTCCCGCGGGCAGGCCATGGCGCATGTGTCCAGCCCAGAGTTGGCCCAGGCGCAGCTGGCCTATCTGCGAGCCCACGCCAATCGAGAGTTGGCCGAACGGGCAGAAGACCGGGCTCAGCAGCTGCTGCGCGCCGATGTGATCGGCTCCGCGGAGTTGCAGCGTCGGCAGTCCGAGCTGGCCATCGCCGGCGCAGAACTGAAGGCTGCAGCCGACCAGCTGCAGATGATGGGCGTGCCGGCTGATTCCGTGGCCCGCCTGCGACAGCAGGGCCAACTGGTGCCGCATGCAGCCGTGAGTTCCACCCTGGCGGGCACCGTGATTGAGCGCAAGTTGAGCCAGGGTCAGGTGGCGCAGCCCGGTGACCCGCTGTTCACCGTGGCGGACCTGACCCGTGTTTGGGTGGTCGGCGGGCTGCCCGAACAGGCCGCGCGCTCGGTTCAGGTGGGTCAGGCCGTCGAGATTCAAGTGCCGGCCTTGGGCCAGCAGCAGCGCTGGAGTGGACGCATCGTGTTCGTGGGTGACACGGTCAACCCCGATACACGCACCGTGGCCATTCGCACCGAGGTGGAGAACACCGGCCGCGCGCTCAAGCCGCAGATGCTGGCGACGATGCGCATATCGTCAGCCGCCGAGCGGGTGTTGGCGATCCCGGCTTCCGCCGTGGTGCGTGAGCAGGATAAGGATCACGTGTATGTGGAGGAAGGCAAAGGCCGCTTTCGGCTGACCCCGGTGCGTTTGGGTCCGGCGGTAGAAGGGCAGCGCGTGGTATCCGAGGGGGCCTTCCACCTGAACAACGAGCGCAAGCGCGCCGAGCTGGAGTAGGGCCCACCATGATCGGCAACATGATCCGAGCGGCGCTGTCGCAGCGCTTGGTGGTGGTGGTGATCGCCCTGGTGATGTGCGGCTTCGGCCTGCGCGAGGCCACCAAGCTCTCCATCGACGCCTTTCCCGATGTGACCAATGTGCAGGTGCAGGTGGCCACCGAGGCCCCCGGCCGTTCGCCCGAGGAAATCGAGCGCTTCGTGACGGTGCCCCTGGAAATCGCGATGACGGGTCTGCCCGGCTTGACCGAGATGCGCTCTCTGAACAAGAGTGGCCTGTCCATCATCACCCTGGTGTTCACCGACGCCACCGACGTGTACTTCGCGCGTCAGCTGGTGATGGAGCGCCTGCTGGAGGTGACCCCTCGCATGCCCCAGGGCATCGTGCCCATCCTGGGCCCGGTGTCCACCGGCCTGGGCGAGGTGTACCAGTACACCCTGGAACGACCCGATGACGGCCAGCGTGCGCTGACGCAGGAAGAGCTCATGGAGCGGCGCACCATCCAGGATTGGGTGGTGCGTCCCTTGCTGCGATCGATTCCTGGGGTGGCTGAAATCAACTCCCAGGGCGGCTATGTGAAGCAGTACCAGGCCATGGTGGACCCGGGCCGGCTGCGCCACTATGGGCTGTCAGTGCAGCAGGTGGTGCAGGCCATCGCCGACAACAACTCCAACGCCAGCGGCGGCATCCTGCCCCAGGTCCAGGAGCAGTACCTGATCCGCGGCGTGGGCCTGATCCGGACGCTGGAGGACATCGGCAATATCGTGGTCAAGGAGCAGGGCGGCCTGCCGGTGTACGTGAAGGATGTGGCCACGGTGCAAATCGGCCATGAGGTGCGGCAAGGCGCCATCATCAAGGGCGGCTACACCGAGGCGGTTTCGGGCATCGTGCTGATGATGCGCGGCGGCAATGCCAAGGAGGTGGTGGGTCGCGTGAAGGATCGGGTGGAGGAGATCAACGCCAAGGGCATGCTGCCCGATGGCCTGAGGATCGTCCCCTATTACGACCGCACCGACCTGGTGGACTCAGCCCTTTGGACGGTGGGCAAGGTGCTGATCGAGGGCATCTTCCTGGTGGTCGTCATCCTCTTCATCTTCCTGGGGGATGTGCGCTCCAGCCTGATCGTGGTGGCCACGCTGATCATCGCGCCGCTGACGACCTTCATCGTGATGAACCAGCAGGGGATGTCGGCCAACCTGATGTCATTGGGGGGGCTGGCCATCGCCATCGGCCTGATGGTCGACGCCACGGTGGTGGTGGTGGAGAACGTCTACCACCGGCTGGGCCAAGCGGGTCAATCGATCGGAGAGCGTGTTCGCACGGTGCTGGAAGCCACCCAGGAGGTGGCCACTCCGACCATTTTTGGCATTGCCATCATCATCCTGGTGTTCCTGCCGCTGATGACGCTGCAAGGCATCGAAGGGAAGATGTTTGCGCCGCTGGCCCTGACGATTGCGATCGCACTGACGGTCTCGCTCGTCGTCTCGCTGTTCCTGTCGCCGGTGCTGTGCTCCTACTTTCTAAAGGGTGGTGCTGACCACGACACCAAGCTGATCGCCTTCCTCAAGCGCCACTACCTGAAGCTGCTGGACCAGGCCATGGGCAACGGCAAGAAGACCATCCTGGTGGCGCTGGCCCTGCTGCTGGGGTCGGTCGCACTCTTCCCCTTCCTGGGAAAGTCCTTCATGCCGATCATGAAGGAGGGAGCGCTCACGCCGCAGATCAATCGCGTGCCCAGCATTTCGCTGGACGAGTCGGTGAAGATGGAGATGGCGGCGATGAAAGCCATTTCCGAGGTACCCGGTGTGAAGATGGTGGTGTCCAAGCTGGGCCGTGGCGAGTCGCCAGCGGATCCTGCGGGGCCTAATGAGAGCGACCCCATCGTACTGCTGGACCCCAAGTCTGGCCGCACGCAAGACGAGATCGACGAGGACATCCGCCAGCGCCTGTCCACGATTCCCGGCGTTCAGATCGTGTTGTCGCAGCCGATCTCCGAGCGGGTGGACGAAATGGTGACGGGGGTGCGCTCACAGCTGGCCGTCAAGATCTTCGGCGACGACCTCAAGGAGCTGCGCGACTTGTCTGAGCAAGTGGCGCGCATTCTGCGAAGTGTGGCGGGCAGCAAGGACATCCGCATCGAGCGCTTGTCCGGTCAGCAGGCCTTGACCATCGAAATCGATCGCAAGGCCATTGCCCGCCACGGCGTGAATGTGGCCGATGTGCAGGCGCTGATCGAAACGGCCGTGGGCGGCAAGGATGTGACCACCCTCTACGAAGGTGAACGCCGCTACAGCGTAATCGTGCGTTTCCCGGCCGAGCAGCGCAGCACGGTGGAGGCCATCGGCAAGATGCTGGTCAATGCACCGGACGGTGCTCAGCTGCCTCTGAGCAGCCTGGCTCACATCGAGCTGGTGGATGGACCGGCTCAGATCAGCCGTGAAAGCGGCAAGCGCCGCGTGGTGGTGGGTGCCAATGTCGAAGGTAGAGACCTGGCGGGCTTCGTGGCCGAGGTGCAGCAGCGGCTGGACACGGAGGTGAAGCTGCCCGAGGGCTATCGCTTCGTCTACGGCGGTCAGTTCGAGAACATGGAGCGTGCCATGGGTACGCTGGCCATCATCGTTCCGCTGACGATTGCGGCGATCTTCTTCCTGCTGTTCCTGTTGTTCAACTCGGTCAAGTTGGCTGCACTCATCATCATGGTGCTGCCCTTCGCATCGATCGGCGGCGTGATCGGGCTGTTCATCACCGGCGAATACCTCAGCGTGCCGGCCTCGGTGGGTTTCATCGCGCTGTGGGGCATTGCGGTGCTCAACGGCGTGGTGCTGGTGACCTGCATCAAGCGACTGCGTGAGGATGGTGTGGAGCTGACCACGGCGGTCCGTGAGGGCTGTGTGCAGCGCTTTCGCCCGGTGATGATGACCGCCACGGTGGCACTGCTCGGCTTGGTGCCCTTTCTGTTCGCCACAGGCCCTGGATCTGAAGTGCAGCGCCCGCTGGCCATTGTGGTGATCGGGGGCTTGTTGTCCTCAACCTTGTTGACCCTGGTGGTCTTGCCCACCTTGTACCGCTGGTTTGACGACCGGGCGCTCGAAGCCTGAATTCCTTGGAGTCCAAAATGAGCATGAAAGAAGTTCGCGCCATCGTGCGCCCCAGCCGTTTGCCCCGCCTGCGTGAGGCGCTGAGGGCCATCCCCAACTTTCCCGGGGTCACCGTCTGGAACGCCGACGGCTTTACCGCGCCTGCAGCGCTGGTCAAGCGTACGGTGAGGGAGGAACTCACCGAGTTCTCCCACAAGGTGCTGGTGTGCGTGCTGTGCGAAGCGGCGATGGTCGATTCGATCCGTGAGGCGGTATTCGATACCTGCAGCACCGGAACGGTGGGCGATGGCCTGGTGTGGGTGGTCGATGTGCAGGCCACCCATCGCATCCGGGACCGGGCGGCCCTGACCGCGCCTGACACGCCGGTCTGAACCCTTGGCGCCATCGTGGCGCCACGGCTGCGTCAGCCCAGGGGCTCGTGCAAGGTCACGACCAAAGCCGCCAATACGAACAGGCCCAGGTAGATCTTGCCGGCGTGGTCGGCGAGCATCCGAACGGTCTTGTCTTCGAACGTGCGGCGGCGCACGGGTAGCGAGGTGCTGGGGGTGTCTTGCGCAGCCATGTGAGGGCCTTTCTTGCCGCCGAAGACGGCCAGTTGGAAAGACCTCAGTTTGGCTGTCAATCCACGTTGACGTCAAATGATATCAACACTGGATATGGGGTTGAGGTGGCGCCGTCGGGGGCGAGCATCAGGCCGCGCCAGAAGGGTTCTTCAATCGCTCTCGAAGCTCACGCTTGAGAACCTTGCCGTAATGGCTCTTGGGCAATGCATCCACAAACTCATAGCGCTTGGGGCGCTTGAACCTGGCGATGCGGGCCAGGCACCAGGCGTCCAGTGTGGCGGCATCGGCCCTCTGGGCACCCGTTGCATCAGGGCCCGACGCGTTGCCGGAGCCCGGTGCATCCGCTGGCTTACTCCCATGGGCCGGGTGCGCGGCAGTCCTGACGACGAAGGCCACCACGGCCTCGCCCCACTCGGGATGCGGCTCGCCCACCACAGCCACCTCGGCCACGCCGGGAGCCTGCAGCAGCACTTCTTCAACTTCCCGCGGGTAGATGTTCGAGCCACCGCTGATGATGAGGTCCTTGCTGCGGTCCTTGAGGGTGAGGAAGCCGTCCTCATCCAGGGTGCCCATGTCGCCGGTCCACAACCAGCCATCGCGGATCGTGGTGGCCGTGGCCTGTGGGTTGCGCCAATAGCCGGCCATGACGGAGTCGCCCTTCACCAACACCTCGCCGATCTCGCCGGGGGCCACATCGTGGCCCTGTCCGTCGGCGACGCGGATGCGCACGGGAGTTTGAGCCACGCCGACGGAGGCCATACGCTGCAGATGACGCGGGTGCTGGATCTCGGCCAGATGGGCGCGGTTGAGAACCGTTCCGGTCATGGGTGTTTCACCTTGCCCGTAGATTTGCACGAAGCGTGGGCCCATGACCTGCAACGCTCGCTGGATATCGGCGGCATACATCGGCGCACCGCCGTAGACGATGGTCTTGAAGGCGCGCGCGCAGTCCTGATGCGATGCGCCTTGCTTCAGGGCTTGAGCCACGATACGGTTGACGATGGTCGGGGCGGCAAAGAGCGACAAGGGTCCGAGTTCAGTACCCAGTTGAAACAGTTCGGCGGCATCGAAGCCACCTGAGGCGGGCACCACGTGCCGCGCGCCGGCCATCAGATGCGGAATGGCGTAGAGGCCGGCACCATGCGACATGGGCCCGGCATAGACGATCCGGTCATCCTGTGCGATGGGGTCGACATCGACGAAGTAACCCATGCCCATGGTGTGCAGATTGCGGTGCGTGATCATCACGCCTTTGGGGCGACCCGTGGTGCCGCTGGTGTAGAAAAGCCAAGCGAGGTCGTCGGGCCCGCGTGCGACGGGGCCCGATGGTGCAGACATGTGGGCGTTCAAGGACCACAGCGCGTCGGCGTCCGCGGCGTCCACATCGAATTGCCGTTCGATGCCGCTGAAGCGAGACGGGCCACTGGCGGCGTCGCCCTGACCCATCACATCCTGGGTGACGAATGCCCATCGTGCCTGCGCATGGTCGATGATCCACTGCGCCTCATGCGGGTGCAGCTTGGCATTGATGGGTACCACGGCGAGCCCGGCCCACCAGGCGCCGAGCATCAGCTCAAGATAGCGCACATGGTTGCGCATGAACAGAGCGACGCGGTCGCCGGGCTGCAGCCCGCCAACCCTGAACTGCAGCGCGAGGTGGGCCGCGGTGCGGGCCCACTGCCCGTGGGTCCCGTGAAGTTGCGAGCCGCGGTATAGAGCAGGAGACTCAGGCTGGGCCCCTGCACGCCGGTGCAGCAGCTCGGCCAGGTTCATGTCAAGGCCAGAGACAGCCAGGGAAACGCACACACCAGCAGGAGCACCAGGAACATGGCACCGACGAAGGGCATGGCCCCGGCAAAGATGCTTTCTACCGATACCTTGGGGTCGTTCAGTGTGGATTTCACGGTGAATACCGAGATACCGAAAGGCGGCGTCAACAGCCCCATCTCGACGGCCAGCACCGTGATCACGCCGAAGTGAATCATGTTGAATCCGAAGGCCTGTGCGATGGGTGCAGCCACCGGCGTCATGATCAGCAGGATGGAGCTGGAATCCAGGATCATGCCCAGCAGCAACACGATGACGATGTACAGCGTGAGAAAACCATAGGGGCCCAGACCGGCGTCGCGCACCAGCTCGGCAATGGCCACCGGCACGCCCGCCACACTGAGCATGCGGCTGTAGAAGGCCGCAGCCACCAGCAGGATCAGGATGGTGCAGGACACGCTGCCCGTTTCGTGCAACACGCGCCACAGGTTGCCTTGGCCGAGCGAACGGCGCATGAGCGCGATCGCCAAGGCGCCTGCCGCTCCTACGCCGCCGGCCTAAGGCCACCCAGCACCAGGGCCACCAAGGCCGCGATGGGAACCAGTTTGGACACCATTTCCAACTTGGTGAGCGTGATGTCCACTTGATGAGCGCGACGCAGCGCCATTTCCTTCTGAAGGTCGAACACCGCAGCGGGCGTGTACTTCGCCATCAACATGATCATCGCGGCAAAGACGATGGCCAGCATGAAGCCCGGGATCACGCCCGCGATGAACAGGGTGCCGATCGACTGCTCGGCCAACACGCCATAGATGATCATCAGCAGGCTGGGCGGGATCATCATGCCCAGCACGGAACTGCCGGCCACCGTGCCGGTGGCGAAGGTGGTTTTGTAGCCGTGGCGCACCATCTCGGGCACGGCCACGCGGGTGAACACGGCCGCCGAGGCGATCGAGACGCCCGTGACCGCGGCAAACACCGTATTTGCCGCCACGGTGGCCACACCCAGTCCGCCGCGCAACTTGCGCAGCAGGTACTCGGCCACTGTAAAGGTGTCCTTGCCCACGTTGGAAATGCTGACCAGCAAGCCCATCAGGACGAAAAGCGGAATGGTGGCGAAGATGTAGTCGGCAATGCCGTTGTAGGCGGCCATGTACAACAGGCGCATGGCCATGTCGATGTTGTCGCGCACCAGCCAGACGCCGAAGAAGCCCACCGCCAGCAGGGCCACGCCGATGTGCACGCCCAGAAGGACCAGAAGCACCAGTCCGCCAATGAGCAGACCGCCCAATCCGAGGTCGCTCATGCTCCACCTCCGAGCGGGTCTTCAGCCGCTGCCACGGCACCATGGCGACGCAGGATGCCGGGAATGGTCAGCAGGTAACACAGCGCGGCAGCGGCGGAGCCGGCCACGATCAGCCCCCGAAAAGGCCAGGCGGGGACGCTGTACACGCCCTGCACGCCATAGAACTCGGAGGAGGCCAGCGATTGGCGCAGTTCCGGCCAGGCGATGATGGCCAGCGCGCCGAACAGAGCGACTCCGACCACAGAGTTCAGTACATCCAGCGCGGTGACGGCCGCGGGCGAGCGTTTGCCGATCAGGTTGAGCAGGAAGTCGCTGCGGGTCATGCGGCCGCTGCAAACGGCAGCGGCCAGTTGCAGGAACACGATCGAGGCCACGGAGCGGGCCGAGAATTCGGCCACGCCGGTGATGGGCGCATCCAGGAAGTCGCGTCCGATCACATCGGCCACCACCAGGCACATGATCAGGAAGATCCACACGGTGCCGACTGAGGCCAGCACGTTGGCAGGAAAGTCCAGGGGGTGTCTCGACGCCGGGGGCGGCGCTTGCAGGTCGGTGTCAGCGGCCACGATCGAGTTCCATTTCCGTCAAATTGGCCAACGGGGCTGCATGGCGGCAGCCCTGTCGGCCCGGGCTTGTTTCAAGCGCCGTGTTCAGCGCGCCGCCTTGTCCCAATCGCGCAGGGGCTTGACGCCGCGGGCACGCAGTTCGTCGAAGTAGGCGCGCAGCACGGACTTGCCGGCATCCCCCGTGGTCTGCAGCCACGGACCGATGATGTCGGGCAGGCCGTTGATCCACTTGGCGCGCTCGGCGGCGGGCAGGTCGGTGATCTGCAGACCGGCGGCCTTCATGGTGTCCATGGCGGTGGCAGCCGAGCGGGTGACGTGCTTGCCGTGGGCGGCTGAGGTGGCCTGGCCGGCCTTCACGAAGGCGTCCTGCACCTCCTTGGGCAACTTGTCGTAGAAGCCCTTGTTGGCGGCAACGCTGCCGAAGTACATGGCGCCAATATCCACGCGGGTCAGGTGCTTGGCCACTTCGTACACCCGAGCCGGTCCAATGCCGCTGGCAAAGCTCAGGGCGCCCTGCGTCACGCCGGTCTGGATGTTGGTGTAGTAGGTGGTGAGCGCGCCTTCAACGGGCGTGGCACCCGTGTCGCGCATCCAGTTGGCAGAGGTGCCCGGTGCATGGATCTTCTTGTTCTGCAGCGCAGCCATGTTGGTCACCGGGAAGTTGGCATAGACATCGTAACTGTCGGTGATCAGCGATGACAGGGGCACCATGTTCTGCGCCGTCCAGCTGGCCCTGAGTGCCGGGTGAGTGGCGTTGAGCTTGTCGAAGATCTCGATCAGCATCTCATGGTTGGTGGTGGCAAAGGGCGTGAAGTAGGTGACGTTTTGCAGCGGCATGGCGGAGTTCTCCCACACCGTGCCCACCATGCCCACATCGACGATGCCGTCCTTCACGGCCGCGCGCGTCTCGTTGAACTTGTAGAGTGTTCCGCCGTAGTTTTCGCGCCAGCGGATCTGGAACTTGTTGCCGCCCTCCTTGAGCAGACGGTCCACCTCGGGCTGGAACACCTCCTTCATGGCGTAGGCCCAGATGTTGGTCACGGGGTGGCTCGACCCGATGTTGACCGTGATGGTCTGCTGTGCATAGGCCGCCATCGAGGTGAGCGTGGTGCCCAGGGCGATCGCCCCGGTCAGCGCGAGTTTCTTGAAGTTCATGTGGTCTCCTTGGGACTTCGAGCGAGGGATCGGCGCGAAGCGCGCCGCACGGGGGATGCCGGCGCAGATGCGCTGGCGCTGAAAAGCGCTTCGGTGGCCACGAGGTAGGCACGCACGCGATCGCGCACCAGGGCTTGATCGTACGACTGCGGCGCCGGAGCTCCATACACGGCCTGGCCGTAGACCCAGCGCTGCAGGGGAATGTAGAAGAAGCCGCCGTGCAGCCCAGTGAGCAGTTCGAGTTCGCGCTGGCTGGCCTTGCCGCGCATCGATGCGCCGCGATGTCGACGGGTTTCGCGGATCAGGCGGGGGAACAATCGTTGTCGAAGCATGCCGAAGAAGCGGTCCGTGATCGTGCGGTCGGTGAGGCCGGAGAACACCAGTATGCGAACGAAGTCCCGCGTGAGGGCCTGATTGATGTAGTCGTCGTAGAACAGGGTGAGTTTGTCCTCCACGCTCAAGCCTTCATCGTCGAGCAGCTCATCCCACCAGGGGGACCATCGTTCGACGAAAACCTCCTGGTAGACCGCATCGATCAATGCTTGCTTGGTGGGGAAGTAGTGGTAGAGCAGGGCATGGGTGATCCCGATGCTTTTGGCCAGATCACGCAGTTGGCCATCCAGCCCGTGCAGGGCAAAAAACTGGATGGCGCCGTCCAGTATCTGGCGTGACCGCTCAGCCGTGCCCATGCGCCGCCGGGCAAGCGGCGCGTTGGCGGCCACGGGAAGTGCGGGTCGGGCTGAGGTTGCGGGTTCAGGGTTTTTGGGTAGGCGCACGCTATTTACCCAGAATTCAATAGCCAATAGGATTGTTGACCGCTTGGTAAACAAAGATCACCCGTGGAAACCCGGGCCCTGCAACGGACACCAGGAGACGATGTGTGAAAGCTGCCGCCTTCGATTACTGCAAACCCCGCGCCATTGGGGACGTCTTCGAACTGCTCAAGCGGTATGGTCCGGACGCTCGGATCATGGCCGGCGGCCAAACCCTGGTGGCCACGCTGAACATGCGGCTTTCCGACCCCAAGCTGTTGATCGACATCACCGGCTTGCCGGACTTGTCCACGATCGAGCGGCGCGGTGATCGCCTGTACATCGGGGCCTTGGTGACCCATACGTCGGTGGAGCAGTCGCCTCTCGTGGGCGAACTCGCGCCGATGTTGGCCAGCGCGGCGCCGCACATCGCCCATCGGGCGATCCGAAATTCCGGAACCTGGGGCGGATCGATCGCCTATGGAGACCCGGCCGCGGAGTGGCCCTGCTGTCTGGTGGCGCTGGATGGAACCGTCCATGTGCAAGGCCCCGCAGGGCAGCGCCAGGTCAAGGCCACCGACTTCTTCCAGGACCTCTACACCACCGACCTGCACCCCGATGAGATCGTCATCGGTGCCGATGTGCCGGTGGCCACCACCGCCGACTGGTTCGGGTTTGATGAACTGGCCCGCCGCCACGGCGACTATGCGGTGGCCGGCCTGGCCGTGGCGGCCCGCTTCGAAGGCCGCAAGGCCCTGCGGGTGAACTTGGGACTTTTGGGCATGGGCGTGAAGCCGATGCGCGCGCCTCAGACCGAAGGCGTCTTGGCAGGCAAGGTGCTGGATGCAGCCACCGTCGAGATTGCGGCGGCCTCGCTCAAGGCCGAGCTCGACCCCTTGGCCGACCTGACCCACAGCGCGGACACCAAGCGGCACTTGGCATCCGTCCTGCTCAAGCGGCTCTTGCAAGCCGCCGACGCCAGCCGCGCGGCGGTGACGGTCTGATGGCACTTGGCCAGCCTGTCACTTCGGTCTGCCTGCTTCCCTTGACCCAACCCCTGAATCCCGATTGTTCTGGAGCCTTCGAACATGGCTGAACTTCAAACCCTGAGCGTGAACGTCAACGGTCAGTCGCATTGCTGCAGCGTGCAACCGCGGCAGCATCTGGTGGACTTCGTGCGCCATGACCTGGGTCTCAAAGGCTCGCACTTGGGCTGCGAACACGGTGTGTGCGGGGCCTGCACCTTGGAGTTGGACGGCAAGATCGTGCGCGGCTGCCTCACCCTGGCGGTGCAGGCACAGGGCTGCCGCGTGCGCACCATCGAAGGCCTGAGCGAAGACGGCGATGTGCGCGACCTGCAGGATGCTTTCATTCGCCACAACGCTCTGCAATGCGGCTTCTGCACGCCGGGCATGGTGATGGCGGCCAAGGAACTGCTGGAGACCAAGCCCAACGCCACGCGCGCAGAAGTGCGCGAATGGATGAGCGGCAATTACTGCCGCTGCACCGGCTACCACGCCATTGTGGACGCGGTGTGCGACACCCTGGCCGAGCGGGCCAAGCAGCGCGCAGCCTGAACGTCCACGGCCCTGGAGACCGACCATGAACAACGTCACCGACCTGAGTTTCCCCATGACCATCGCCGGTGCTGAGGTTGAAGACCGACCCGCCACCCGGCATGAGGAAGCGCCGCTGCCGCCGGTCACCGAAGACCCTCGCTACATCGGCGCCAGCAGCGAACGCCCGAGCGCGCGCAAGCTCGTGCAAGGGCAGGGTACCTACATCGATGACATCGAACTGCCCCGCATGGCCCATGTGGTGTATTGGCGCAGCCCCCTGGCCCACGCCAAGATCAAACGCATCGACGCCGCTCAGGCGCGTGGAATGCCCGGCGTGATCCTGGTGGCCGACGGGCAAGATGTGGCGCGGTACTGCAAGCCCTGGGTGGCCACCCTGGCCCACCTGGCCGGCATGAAGAGTGCGCCGCAGTACCCCATGGCGATGGACCGCGTTTGCTGGCAGGGCGAGCCGGTGGTGGCGGTGGTGGCCGAGACACGGGAACAGGCCGAGGATGCGCTGCAGTTGATCGATGTGGCGTTCGATGAACTGCCACCCGTGGTGGACATGGAAACGGCGCTGGACCCGTCCACGCCACTGATCCACGCTGAGTTGGGGGACAACTTGTGCTTCACCCGCAGCCTGAATGTGGGTGATGTGGATGCCGCCTTCGCCGGCGCGGACAAGGTGGTGGGTACCACCTTCCACTTCGGGCGCCATACCGGTGTGACGCTGGAGCCGCGCTGCCAAATTGCACACTGGCATCCGGCCGAGCAGAAGCTCACCGTCTACCACTCCTTCCAGGCCCCGCACATGATGCAGGACCTGTATTCGCGGCAGTTCGGCATCGCGGAATCCGACATCCGCGTCATCTGCAAGGAAGTCGGCGGCTCCTTCGGCATCAAGGTGCACGCCTATCCGGATGACTTCGCCACGGTGGCGCTGTCGATGATGTGCCGCCGCCCGGTGAAGTTCGTGGCCGATCGCCTGGAGAGCTTCACCAGCGACATCCATGCGCGCCACCACCGCGTGACCGCCCGCATTGGCGTGAAGAACACCGGCGAGATCGTCGGTTTTGAGATGGATGACCTGACGGGCATCGGTCCCTATTCGATGTTCCCGCGCACGAGCGCCATCGAGGGCAACCAGGTGGTCAACCTGGTGGGTGGTCCCTACAAGCATCAGAACTACCGCGCGCACTTGAAAGTGGTGTTCCAGAACAAGACGCCCACCTGCCAGTACCGCGGCGTCGGACACCCCATCGCCTGCGCGGTCACCGAAGGGTTGGTGGATTTGGCCGCTCGGGCCATCGGCATGGATGCGTTGGACATTCGCAAGAAAAACGTGATTCCCGATGATGCCTACCCAGCCACCGGTGCCAGCGGCATCAAGCTGGAGGTGCTGTCGCATGAGGCCTGCCTGCGCAAGATTGAAGAGCTGATGGACTACCCGAAGCTCAAGGCCGAGGTGGCGGAATTGCGCCAACAAGGCATCTATCGCGGCATTGGCTTTGCCGCGTTGATCGAACTGACCAACCCGAGCGCCGCCTTCTACGGCGTGGGCGGTGCGCGCATTGCCTCCCAGGACGGTTGCGTGATTCGCCTGGACCCGTCGGGGGCGGTGAGCGTGAGCGTGAGCGTGGGCGAGCAGGGGCAGGGCAACGA
>RFTU01000040.1 GCA_009923315.1 Betaproteobacteria bacterium | reverse complement strand
ACCGGCATCCATCGAAAACCCCCAATCACCGCCACGATGAGGATGAAGATCCCCGCCTCCAGTCCGAAGGTCTGCTTCAGCGGCTCGCGAAACAGGAAAATCAGCAGCAGCAGAACCGGCAACTGCGGCAGGCTCAGAAACAGGTCGGTCAGCCACATCAGGGCCGCATCCACCCAGCCTCGCGACATGCCCGCGATGGCCCCGATCACCACCCCCACGAGCACCGCCGTCAGCATGGCCGCCAACCCTACGGCCAGGCTGATGCGCCCGCCGTACAGCATGCGTGCCAGGAGATCTCGGCCCAGATCGTCCGTGCCCAAAGGGTGTTTTGCGCTGGGCTTGGACAGGCTGGACAAGAGGTCCACATCGTTGATGCCCACTTTCCACACCAGTGGCCCGAACAAAACGGCCAGCACCAGTGCGCCCAACAGCCACAGACTCCAATAGGCCAGGCGGTGGCGTTTGAAACGGCGCCAGGCTTCGCGCGTCGGCGAAATGCCGGCCACCGGTTTGCCCATGGAAGGGGTTACCAGCGGAAGCGAGGAATCGCCATCAGCGGTAGCTGATGCGCGGGTCGAGCCAGCCATAAAGCACGTCAGCCACAAGATTGAAGAAGATGACCAGGCCACTGAAGACGAAGGTCACCGCCATGATCACCGGGGTATCGTTGCGTAGGATCGCATCGATCAACAGGCTGCCAATGCCCGGTATGCGAAAGATCTGCTCGGTGACGATCGCCCCGCCGAACACCGCGGGCATCTGCAGTGCCACCAGCGTGACCACGGGGATCATCGCGTTGCGCACCACATGGCGCATCACCACCGCGCGCTCACTCAAGCCCTTGCTGCGTGCGGTCGTCACATAGTCCAGGCGGATCACATCCAGGACCGCACTGCGCACGTAGCGCATCATGCTGGCAGCCTGGTACAGACCCAGCACCGTGATGGGCATGATGCTTTGTTTGAAGTGGTCCCACAGGAACTGCCAGCCCGTCGATGAAATGTCGGTGCGGTATACGAACGGCAGCCAGCCCAGCGTGATGGAGAACAGCAGGATGAACAACACGCCGGTGAAGAAGGTGGGCAGCGAAAATCCCACGAAGGCCACGGTGCTGGCGATGCGGTCGAACCAGGAGTAGGGCTTGACCGCGGCCAGCACGCCCACCGGTATGGCCACGAGTATGGCCAGCACCTGCGACAAACCGATCACCACGATGGTGGTGGGCAGCCGCTGCAGGATCAGCTCATCCACATTGATACGGCTGACGAAGGAATAGCCCCAGTCGCCCTGGAGCATGCTGGCCAGCCAGCGCACGTAGCGCTCCCACACGGGGTCATCCAAGCCGAACTGCACGCGCAGCGCGGCGCGCACTTCGGGCGGCACATTGGGGTTGGTCGCCAGCTCCTCAAACGGATCGCCTGGCGCCAGCGCCAGCACCGTGAACAACACCGCACTGATTCCCAGCAGACTGGGCAGCGCAATCAGGCATCGCCGCAGGATGTAGCCGCCCACCGTCTAATCCGCCATCAACCTTCGCGTGTCCAATACCCCAGCGCCCAGGTGGTGTTGTCCCAGGCCGACAGCACCGGGCGCAGCTTGGCGCTCACCCCATAGGGACGCGGCCGCGAAAACAGCGGCACCACATGCAGGTCACCCACCACCAAGTCGTTCATGCGGATGAACAGCGCCGCGCGCTTGACCGGGTCAATCTCCACCTGCGCGGCCTTGTGCGCGGCATCGTAGTCGGCGTTTTGCCAGCGGGTGAGGTTGCGCCGCGCCCACTTGTTGTCCTTCTGCGAGAGCTCCCAGGACGTGAACTGCTCCATGAAACTCTGCGGGTCGGGCTGCGTCATGGTGGTGGTGTACATCTGCAGGTCGGCCCAGAACTTCTGGTAGGTGTCAGGGTTGGCGAAGTCTCCGCCGAAATACACCGAGGCCACCACGCTCTTGAGTTCGAGGTCGATACCAGCCTTGCCGCAGGCGTCCTTGATGATGGCCTGGCACTTTTGGCGCGGGCCGCTGACCGACGTTTGAAAGACGAACTTGAGTTTGGTGCCGCCCTTGGCCCGGATGCCATCGGGCCCGCGCTTCCATCCCGCAGCCTCCAGCACCTGGTTGGCCTTGTCGATGTTGAACTCGTACTTCGGGTTCGGGCTTCTGAAGCGCACCGGATTGTTCAGGAAGTTGGCCGTGGCGATCGCCCCGCGACCATAGATGGCCTCGGCGATGCTCTTGCGGTCGATCAAGAGGCTCATGGCCTCGCGCACCGCGCGTTCGCTGAAGGCCGGATGCTTGCTCTTGGCGCTGGCCCGTTCGCCGTCCACTTCCCTCCATGGGTCGGTGGGGTTGAGCGCCACGAACTCGAGGTCGCTGCCTTCGTGGAAGTGCACCCGTCCGCGTCCAGCCGATTCCAACTGGCGCAGGATCACGTCCTCCACCGACAGGTTCCAAGCCAGGTCGAACTCACCGGTCTGCAGCACCGAGCGGGCGGCGCTGGTGGCGTCTCCGCCACCTTTGAGTTCCAGCGCATCGAAGAAGGGCTGGTTGGGTACGTGGTAGTTGGCGTTGGCCTCGGCGCGCAGCATGTCGCCGGGCTTGAAGTCCAGCAAGCGGTACGGCCCCGTGCCCACCGGCTTGAGGTTGGCCGGGTTGTCGCGCGACTTGGCCCCCGAAAACGGCTCGAACACATGCTTGGGCAGGATCAGGCCCCAGGTGCCCACGAAGGGCTCGGCCCAGAAGGGCGTGGGACGCTCGAACTCCACCCGCACCGTGTGCGAGTCCAACTTGACCACCTTGATGTCGCGGTACACATTGACCGTGAGCATGGCTGAGGCCGGATCACCCGCGTACTGCCAGGTGAAGATCACGTCGTCAGCGGTGAAGTCGCGCCCATCGTGCCATTTCACGCCGCGCTTGAGCTTCCAGGTCACCGTGCGGCCATCGGCCGACAGGCCCCCATTGGCTCTTGTGGGCACTTCGGCCGCCAGAATGGGGATCAGATTGCCTTCGCCGTCCCACCCGCCCAGCGGCTCGTAGAAGATGCGGCAGGAATCCTGGTCCTTGGTGCCGCCGGCGTAGTGGGGGTTCAGGTGGACCGGTGCTTGCCAGTACATCAGCCGCAGCGTGCCACCACCGCCCCGCTTGGTGCCGCGGTAGGGCATGGGCGTGTTCGTTTGCGCCACGCCCTCATGCATCAGAATCATCGAGGCCATGGGGGCGCTCAGGCCCAGGCCCACCAACCGTTCAATGAAGCCGCGGCGCGGCAGTGCGCCACGGCGGACTTCTTCTACCAGCGCTCGCAATTGGGTTTCGTTCATAGGGAACTCCGATGCATGTGATGCCGCCCTGCACGGCCCGCCGCATGGTACCGAGTCTCCTACACAGGCCTATCAGGGTCGCCCCGGGGGGCGCAGTCGGTAAGGCGATTGCACGCACAATGCCTCCAGATCGGCCACGTCCGCACCCCTGAGATGCTCCCGTCCCCCCCCACGCCGGACCCCCCGGCGCTGAACCGCCCGTCTGGGCTCACCGAACTCTTTGTGGCCTTCACCGTCCTGGCCCTGCAGGGCTTTGGCGGTGTGATGGCGGTGGCGCACCGGGAATTGGTGGAGCGGCGGCGTTGGCTCAGCAACGAAGCCTATTTGCAGGAAGTCGCCTTGGCGCAGGCGCTGCCGGGTCCCAATGTATGCAACCTGGCGGTGATGTTCGGCGACCGCTGCTTCGGTTGGCGTGGCGCCGCCGCGGCGCTCTCGGGTCTGATGGCGCTGCCTGCGGTCTTGCTGTTGGCCGCGGTGGTGCTGTACACGGGTTGGGCCGGCCACGCTCTGGTGGAGGGTGCCTTGCACGGCATGGGGGCGGTGGCCGCTGGCACCGTGGCGGGGACGGCCTTCAAGCTCATGGCCGAGCTGCGACGCCACCCCCTGGGCACTCCAGCGACGGTGGCGATGGCCGGCCTGACATTTGTGGCGTTGGCCCTTTTGCGCTGGCCCATCGCACCGGTCATTTTGGGTCTGGGCGGCGTGGGTGTGTCCCTGACCTGGTGGCGCCTGGCCCATGAAAGGCGCACGCCGTGAGCCTTGACCAGGCCTGGGCCCTGCTGGCGTTCGAGCTCTCCCTGTCCTTGCTGTCGGTGGGCGGGGTGATCGTGTTGGCTTCCGAGCAACACCGCTTCCTGGTGCTGCAGCAGGGCTGGCTGACCGACCAGCAGTTTCAGGCGTCGATTGCGCTGGCTCAAGCCGCACCCGGCCCGAATGCCCTGTTCCTGGCCCTGTGGGGTTGGCATGTGGGCCTGAACGCCGGCGCAGCCAGTGGCGTGCCCGGCCTGGCCTGGGGCAGCGCCTTGGCCGGCGCAGGCATCTGCCTGATGGGGACCCTCTTGCCCACGTCAGTGCTCACCCTGGCGGTGGGTCGCTTGACGCAGCGGCACGGCCACTTGCTGGGCGTGAAGGCCTTGCGATCGGGATTGGCGCCCGTCGTGGTGGGCGCCATGCTGTCCACGGCGCTCATCCTGGCCCGAGCGCCTTCAGCGCAAGACCAACAGCCCTGGCTGTGGATGTTGGCCGCCGCGGCCGCCTGGCTGGTGTGGCGCAGTCGCACGCATCTGCTGGTCCTGCTGGCCGGCGGTGCCGTCGCCGGCATGCTGCTCGAGTGGTGGAGGCCCCTCAGTCCGGCTTGATCCGGGCGCGGTCCACCACGGTCTTCCAGCGCTGCTGTTCCTGGGCGATGAAGCGGGCAAACTCCGCCGGACCGCCGCCCACGCCAATGACCGCGTCGGCGCTGAACTTCTCATTCGTGGCAGGTTGTTTGAGCGCTGAGGCCGATGCCGTGGCCAGGGCCTCAACCGCTGCCTGCGGCAGGTTGGCCGGCCCCAAGATGCCATACCACTGGGTCATTTCGAAGCCTGGCCATCCCTGTTCGGCGACGGTGGGCACATCGGGCAGTTGGGGCAAGCGCTGCAGCGTGCCGGTGGCAATACAGCGCAGCCTGCCGGTGCGCACGAACTGGATCACGGCGGCGGCGCCCACCGAGGCCGCTTGCAACCGGCCGGCCAACAGGTCGGTGAGTTGGGGGCCCGTGCCGCGGTAGGGCACGTGCACGATGAAGGTTTCGGTGGCCATCTTCAGATACTCCATGGCCAGATGCCCGGCGCTGCCGTTGCCGGCCGATCCGTAGCTCAGCTGCCCCGGGCGCTTCCTCACATAGTCCACAAACTCACGCAGGTTCTTCACCGGCAGATCGGGGTGGACCAGATACAGGCTGGGCACCTTGGCCAGCAGCGACACCGGCTTGAAGTCGCGGTTGGGGTCGTAGGGCAGGCGGTCGAAGATGTAGGGGTTGACCGCCAGCGTGCCGATATGGCCCAGGATCAGCGTGTGCTGGTCTTCCGAGCGCGCCACTTCCTGCATCGCCACGTTGCCCGCGGCGCCGGGCTTGTTTTCCACATACACCGTCTGTCCCAGGCTTTTGGTGAGCTCAAACGCGGTGGCGCGGGCGATGATCTCGCTGCTGCCCCCCGGAGCGAAGGGCACCACGAAACGCACCGAGCGCTGGGGCCAGGGTTTGGGTTGCGCCCACGCGGGCAGGGCCAGGGATGCACTCAGCCAGGCCGCTGCGCCACCGGCGGCCTGCAGCAGATGTCGACGGGCAAGACGCATGTGTCGTTCTCCAACAAAGAAAAAACCCACGGGGCCTGAGCCGCGTGGGTGGAGGTGTGCCAAGCCGGGCCGGGCCCGGCGGCAGGATCAGAAGGCGTGGCTGATGCCCAGGCCCAGCGAGTTCTTGTTGGCCGTGGCGTTGGACGTCACCTGTGCAGCCACACCCGGGGTCAGGTCAATCTTCTTCTCGGTGTAGGCCAGGTACAGGTAGGTACGCGGCGACAGCGTGTAGCGAGCCGAGATGCCCGTGCGACCGTAGTTGCGGTCGGTGGCCACCGCGGTACCTGCTGCGGGCGTCTTGGTATTCGACTCGGTGTACTGCACGCGCAGCGACAGTTCCTTGGTGACCGGGTAGATCACACCGATGTTGTAGGCCTTGTGCTCACCCAGGGTGACCGCCGAGGTCAGCGTGTTGGCCGCGTTGCTGGCCAGCAGGCGGTCGGTCCACTGGTAGCCCAGGGCCAGGGTGGCGAAGCCCAGGTTGTACTGGCCGCTCACGGTGGTCACCTGGTTCCAACGGTCCAGACCGGTCACGCCGGCGCCGTCGTAGTACTCATAGGTCAGCGCGGCGCGCAGCGGGCCACTGCTGTAGGTCAGCAGCATGCCGTTGGTGGAGGCCGTGACACGCTGTCCCACGGCCGACTGCACGCGGAGTTGGAAGCCCGAGATCGTCGGCGACGTGTAGCGCACGGCGTTGTCCACGCGGGTGCCGAAGTTCTGCATCAACTGCAAACCGGAGTTGGCGGTCGTCACCGACAGCTCGCCCTCGGTCGCCACGTCGTTGAAGTTCCCGTTGTTCATCACGCGGTGCATGGTCTCTTGACGGCCCAGCGTGAGTTCGCCGAAGCCACCACCCACGCCCACCCAGGCGTGGCGGTTGAACAGCTGGTTGTTTGACGAGGTGGTGCCGTTTTCGGGGTTGATCGCGGCTTCGAGTTGGAAGATGCCGCGCAGGCCGCCACCCAAGTTCTCCGATCCGCGCATGCCGAAGCGCGAACCGCGGGGGTTGGTCGGGTTGTAGACGTTCATGCCGGTGACCGTGGTGGACGGCGTGGCGGCGCTGCCGAAGGTCTTGGACTGCGCGACGTTCACGTCCATGATGCCGTACAGCGTCACGCTCGAGGCTTGCTGGGCGCTGGCGGTAGCGGCGAAAGCGGTCAGCACAGCGCCGACGATCAGGGTCTTCTTCATGTTTGAAGGTTCTCCGGTTGGTAAGGTGACAAAAGCCGTTCTGCGGGAGAAATCCCGACAACCCCTGGATTGTTGCGGCTAAAGGAAGGCGAATTCGTGACAAGGCGCGTCTGCAGGGCCCGGTGTTGCGTGAATCCAACTGTTTGACGGGGATTCGGGGCCCTGCTCAGGGAATTCCCCGGGGCGTCAGGACCCGGCCGTCGCCAGCCGATCAGCGCCGCCGGGCCAGCCGGCGCCACAGCGCAGGCGCCACGAGTACGGCCAGCACCACCCCCAACAGCACCACCGACACCGGCCGCTCCAGGAACACCGACCAGCGCCCCTCGCCGATGGACAAGGCATTGCGCATCTGCGCTTCGGCCAGCGGCCCCATGATCATGCCCACGATCACCGGGGCGGTTGGGAAATCCAGTCGGCGCAGCGCCAGGCCCAACAGGCCTGTGCCCAGCATCAGGAACAGGTCGAAGGCGCTCTGGCGCATGCCGTACACGCCCACCGTGGCAAAGATCAGGATGCCGGCATACAGGGGCGCGCGCGGAATCTGCAGCAGCTTCACCCACAGCCCCACCAGGGGCAGGTTCAACACCAACAGCATCACGTTGCCGATGTACAGCGAGGCGATCAGCGCCCAGACCAGGTTGGCCGAGTTGGTGAACAGCTGCGGCCCAGCCTGGATGCCGTAGTTCTGAAGGGCCGACAGCATGATGGCCGCGGTCACCGTGGTGGGAATGCCCAGGGTGAGCATGGGCACCAGGGCCGCCGTGACCGACGCGTTGTTGGCCGCTTCGGGCCCCGCCACACCTTCGATGGCACCGGTGGTGCCGAATTCCTCGGGGTGCTTGGACAGCTTGCGTTCGGTGGCGTAGCTCAGAAACGTGGGAATCTCCGCGCCCCCGGCCGGGATGGTGCCAAAGGGAAAGCCCAGGGCCGTGCCCCGCAGCCAGGCGGGCCAGGACCGTCTCCAGTCCTGGCGGCTCATGTGCACCCGGCCCGAGGGCTGGATGGTGTTGGAGCTCTTGCCCTCGTACAGCGCGGTGTAGAGCGCCTCGCCCACGGCAAACAACCCCACGGCCACCAGCACCACCTCGATGCCGTCCATGAATTCGGGTACCCCACCGGTGTAACGCACGGCGGCGGTGATCTGGTCGATGCCCACCAGGCCGATGGCCAGACCGATGAACAGCGCCGTGATGCCGCGAAGCGCACTCTTGCCCAGTACCGCGCTGACCGTGGTGAACGCCAACAGCATCAGGCAGAAATACTCCGGCGGGCCCAGCTGCACAGCCGCATGGGCTACCCAGGGTGCAAACAGCGTCACCAGCACCGTGGCGATCGTGCCGGCCACAAAGGATCCGATGGCGGAGGTGGCCAGTGCCGCGCCGGCGCGGCCGCTGCGGGCCATCTTGAAGCCTTCCATGGCCGTGACCATGGTGGCGGTTTCACCGGGCGTGTTCAGCAGGATGGAGGTGGTGGAGCCACCGTACATCGCGCCGTAGTAAATGCCGGCAAAGAAGATCATCGAGGCCGTGGGTTCGACCTGCGCGGTGATGGGCAGCAGCATGGCCACCGTGACCGCCGGGCCCAGGCCGGGCAGCACGCCAATGGCGGTGCCGATGGCGCAACCCACGAAGGCCCACAGCAAATTGATGGGCGTGGCAGCGGTGGCAAAGCCCGCCAGCAGTTGGGTGGCGATGTCCATCAGAGCCAGCCGCTGGCGGTCAGCCCCGGCAAGGAGATGTTGAGCAGTTTGGTGAAGATCCAGAACACGGGTGCCGCGATGGCTGCCCCCACCAACACGTCGGTGCAGGCTTGCGTGAGGGCCGCTGCACCTTGCGCGGCCTTGCCCTCAGACAGGCGCAGTCCGCGCACCGCCAACACGTAGCACAGCGCGCAGGCCGGGATGAAGCCCAGCCGCGTGATCAAGGCGGCGTTCACCACAATCCCCGCGGCCACCCATGCCAGAGCCCGCCAGTCGCCCGCTTCGGCGCCCGATGGCGCTTCCACGTTTTTCCAGCCGCCTCGAAGGGCCTGGAGCGTCAGCAGCGCGCCGCACACCAGCAGGGCTGTGGCCACCACCCAGGGAAGAAAGTTCGGGCCCACGCCGGCATAGCCCGCATCCGACGGAATGTCCACGGCCCCCCAGGCGAGCAAGCCTCCCAGGCCCGCCACGCCCAGCCCCGCCAGGGCTTGCGGCTGCACGGCCACTCAGATCATTCCGGACTTCACCATCACCGCGCGCAGCGCAGCGAACTCGCGGTCCACGAAGTCGTCGAACTCCGGACCCGTCATCACCGAGGAGGTCCAGTCGTTCTTGCCCAGCGATTCTTGCCACGCCTTGGTCTTGACCGTGGCCAACACCAGATCGGTCAGCGCCTTGCGTTGGACCGGCGTCAAACCGGGGGCGCCATACACGCCGCGCCAATTGCCGATTTCCACATTGAAGCCCAGCTCCTTGAGCGTCGGGATGGACTTGCTCAGCTCGCCGCTCAGGCGCTTGGGCGAGGTCACCCCGATGGGCTTCATCTTGCCCGTTTCGATGTACTGCGCGAATTCGGAAAATCCGCTACCACCCACGGTCACATTGCCGCCGAGGATGGCGGCGGTGGCTTCGCCGCCGCCCCGGAAGGGCACGTAATTCACCTTGGTGGCGTCAACGCCCACTTCGCGGGCCAACATGGCCGCAGCGATGTGCTCGGTCGAGCCGCGCGAGCCGCCGCCCCACTTCACACTGCCGGGGTCCTTCTTCATCTGCTCCACCACGTCCTTCATCGACTTGAAGGGGGAATTGGCCGGCAGCACAAAGACGTTGTATTCGCTGGTCAGGCGCGCGATCGGGGTGCAATTGGCCAGCAGGTTCACGGGCGCCTTGCTGGTGATGATCCCGCCCAGCATCACCGCGCCCATCACCATGAGCGCCTGGGGGTCGCCCTTGCTGGCGTTGACGAACTGGGCCAAGCCCAAGGCGCCGGCGGCTCCACCCTTGTTGTCGTAGGACACGCTGGGCACCAGGCCGGCGTCGACCATGGCTTTGCCCAGTGCGCGTCCTGTGGTGTCCCATCCTCCGCCAGGGTTGGCGGGGATCATCATCTTCAGGGGATTGGCGGCGTGGGCCGCGTGGGGCCAGGCGGCGGTGGCGGCCGCGGCGGCCAGGGCTTTGAGGAAGGTGTCTCGGCGCATACAAACTCCGTATGAAGCGCCGGGACTGTACCTTTGCCCGGCCCCCTTGTGCGCACCAGCCTCCTTAGGAGATTTACGTACGGCCGCTGACAGGACACGTCGGCGCCATCCGCGCACGCCGGGCACGGGTCGTCATGCTCACGGCTGCACCCTCAACTCATTGACGACCAGGGCGATGCCCGGAGCCGACCACGCCGCGCCCTGAGCGGCATTGCGCTCGGCCCAGGAATGAACCGCGCCACGCAGGGTGGCGGTGGAGCCGGCAATGGACACTTCGATGCCCCGCGCCTCGCGTTCGGCCTGACGGGCCAGGGCATCTTTGATGCGATTGCTCACGTCGGTGGGCACGGAGCGGGGCTTGAGGGTGATGCGGTTGCTCACGCCCACCACGCCCATGGTCTGGTGCACGGTGCGCTCTGCATTGCTGCGTTGGTAGTCCCAGTCCACTTCGCCCGACAGCGTGACCCAGCCGTGTTCCACCTTGAGCGAAATCCGTGAGGTGGGCACCAGAGCCTGGGCCTGCAGGGCGGTCTGAAGGGTCTGCGCCAGTTCGGTGTCGCTGCGCTGATGGTTGGGGGCGAGCTTCACGTCAAGTTCCAGGGCCAAGGCCTGAACACCCTGCACGCGCAGAACCGAGCGCTCAACGGCCGCCTTTTCCGCATAGGTGTCGATGTGGCCTGTCAAGGTGACCACGCCGCGGTCCACCGACACGCCGATGTGCGTGGCGTTGACCGAGGGCTCCCATTCGAGTTCGTCGGTGATGTCCTTCTTGAGTTGCGCGTCTGTTTTCATGGTGCTGAGTCCTCCCCTTGGATGGTGTTGAACGACAGCACCATTTTGTGAATTGGCTGGCTTGCGGCAATTGCATAGGCGCAAGGGCCGGCCAGGTCCGCTTGAGCCGAATCCCCCAGGGCATACCGCGTGGGTGATGATCTTCACAAAACTACATAAACCCGCCACCCGGCCCTAACAGCGTCCACCCAAACTTGGGCCACCAGCAGTGAAGCCCCCGTTCACTGCCGACCCGTTCACAATCCGACACAGGAGCTCCCCATGAACATCGTTTCACGCGCTCGCCTTTCCGCACTGGCCCTGCTCGCGCTGTTGTCTGGCGCGACCTGGGCCCAGATGGCCCCGACCGCACCGCCTGCGGCACCCAGCGGCCCCATGGCCCAGGGTCCCCGCGGGGGGCCCGGCATGCATCCCGGCATGCAGCCCGGCGGCCCGGGTCGTCATGGCCATCGCGAAGGTGAGGCCAGACGAGGCGGCATGATGGGCCTGGGCGCAGGCCCGATGATGATGTTGATGGGTCGGGGGCAAGACCGTGCCTTCGAACTCGTCAAGGCCACTGCCCAGCAGCGTGCCGACATTCGCCGTATCGCCGGCGCTGCCCGAGATGACCTGCGCGCCGCGCGCCAGGAGGGGCGGCCGCGCCGCGAGGCCATGCTGGCCGCCTGGACGGCCGATCGGGTCGATGCGGCGGCCCTCGAGGCCGAGCGCGCCCGCATGGCGGCCCGGCGCGATGCGGCAGGCAAGCGCATGGTGCAGGCCATGGTCGACATCGGCGCCGTGCTGCAACCCGAGCAGCGCCGCATGTTGGCGGATCATTGGTCGCGCCGCGGTGGCCACCGCCGAGCCGAGTTGATGGACCTTGATGACGAGCATGCACAGGCTGTTGCTGATTGAAGACGATGCCCGCTTGGCTGGGATGGTCGCCGACTATCTGGGCCAAGCGGGGTTTACCGTGGACCGTGCGCCCACCGTGGCGCAGGCCCGCCAAACGGTGTTGCGCCAGCCGCCCGACTTGGTGCTCATGGATGTCATGCTGCCCGATGGCGATGGCCTGGCCCTGACAGCCGAATGGCGCCAACAGCCCCGCACCAGCGGCTTGCCCATCCTGATGCTCACGGCGCGCGGCGACCCAGCCGACCGGATCCTGGGCTTGGAACTGGGGGCTGACGATTACCTGGCCAAGCCTTTTGAGCCGCGCGAACTGTTGGCTCGCGTGCGGGCCTTGTTGCGTCGCGCCCAGCCGGGGCCCTCGCCGACCGAGGTGCTCCGCGTGGGTGACCTCGAATTGGACGTCGGGGCACGCGGGGTTCGACTCGCCGGCACGGCCTGTGACCTGACAGGCCATCAATTCGACATCCTGCTGGCACTGGCCCGCCAAGCGGGCCGCGTGCTCAGCCGCGACCAAATCATGGAAGCGCTGCGGGGTCACAGCCTGGAGGCCTATGACCGTTCCATCGATGTGCATGTGTCGCGCATTCGCGCGGTGATCGAAGACGATCCGCGAGCACCCAAGCGTTTGTTGACGGTGCGAGGGGTGGGTTACCTGTTGGCCCGCAGTGCGGCCAAACCCGATGCTCCGGACTACCCTGAAAGACGGTCCAGCCGCGGAGCACGTGCTTGAAGTCGCTGTACCTCCGGGTGTGGCTGACCGTGGTCGTGGTGCTGGCCCTGTTTGCCTTGGGTTCGGGCTGGCTGGCTCAGCGTCATGTGGACCAGGAGCGCGAGCGGTTGATCCAACAGGGGGGCGGTGGCGACCGGCTGCGCGCCATGGGCGAGTTGATCGTTCAGGCCTTGCCAGAAGCCCATGAAGACCGGGCCCAGCAGGCCGCCGCCCTGCGAAGTTGGTCTGAGCGCCTGCGCGTTCCCTTGGCACTGGACGATGGGCAGGGCCGCCGCATCGCCTCCAGCGCCTCGTTCGAGCGGCGACAGGCCGAGGGTATGGGCCCGCCCCCCTGGCCCTTGGCCCTGGACGATGGCAGGACGTTGTGGATGATGCGTGGTTTGCGCCCGGCTGGCGAGCGGCGTGCGGGGGCCGAGGGCGCAGAAGGCGGCCCTGCGCAGCCGCCCGCGTCTCGGGGCGGACCGTGGGCTGCCTTGGACCCCTGGCGATCGGGCAGTGGATTGGTGGCCGTGCTGGCAGCCCTGTTCCTGGCCGTGGCCCTGGGCGCCTACCCGGTGGTGCGCCGCCTGACGCGCCGCCTGGAGTCTTTGCAGCGGGGTGTCGAGCGCTTTGGAAGCGGTTCACTCGGTCACCGGGTCGACGACTCGGGCCAGGACGAGGTCGCCCAGCTGGCCGCGTCCTTCAACCGGGCTGCCGACCGGATTGAGTCCCTCGTGCAGTCTCATGCACGCCTGGTGGCCAACGCCTCGCACGAGCTGCGCTCACCTCTGGCGCGCCTGAAGGTGGCCTTGGGTTTGTTGCAGGATGGACAAGCCCAAGAGGCCGCAGACTCGCCCATTCGACAACGGCTGCGGCTGGAGATTGAACACAACCTGCGCGAGCTCGACGCCCTGATCGAAGAGCTGCTGCTGTCCAGCCGCTTGCAGGCACAAGCTGGCCAGCGCCCGACGCCCGCGGCGATGGCGACGGTTCCCGCGGGCGTCCGTCCATCTGATCCGAACGCGCCGCCTGCCCGTGACGGTGACGGTCACGCTGGTGCTGCAGGCTGCACCACCTTCGACCTGTTGGCCACTGTCGCCGAAGAAGCCGCGCGCAGCAGCGCCGAACTCACCGTGGCCGACGGCGTGACGCCGGTGCTGGGTGAGGAGCGTCTGATGCGCCGGGCGGTGCGCAACCTGCTGGAAAACGCCGCGCGCTACGGGCAAGGACAGGTGGAGGTGGAGCTGCGTCATGTGGCGCGCGAGGGCCTGTGGCTGGCCGAACTGCGCGTGCTCGATCGCGGCCCCGGCGTTCCCCCGCACGAGTCGCAGCGCATCTTTGAGCCCTTCTATCGCCTACCCGGGCACGCCGAAAGCGAAGGCGGTGTGGGCCTGGGCTTGGCCCTGGTGCGGCAGATCGCCCAGCACCATGGCGGTCAGGCCGAGGTGCAGCCGCGCGAGGGTGGTGGCAGTTGCTTCATCATCCAGGTTCCGCTGCAGCGGGCTGGATTTCCCGTTGCTTCTGCCGCATGACCCAGGCCAGCAAGGCCAGGAGCAGCAAGGCGGCCATCCACAGGGCCAGTGTCGAGGTGACCCAAAAGCCTGAGGCCCCAACGGCCCAAGGCAGGAACGATGTCGGGGTGACCTCGCGGAATGCCAACGCATAGCCGCCACCCAGGCCCACGCCCCATAGCGCCACGGCGTACACCACCACGGGCAGGGTTGCCACGCGGTAGGCGCGCAGCACCAGCGCGGCCATGGTCTGCAGTGCATCGGCCAGGTGAAGCCACACCACCCAAGCCATGAGCACCAAGGCGGCAGCCGCCACAGCGGCGTCCTGGGTGTACAGGCCTGTCACGATGCCGCGCCCGACGTACAGCATGGCGCCCATCAACAGCGCCAGCAGTGCAGCCAACCACACCCCGTGCCAGGCCAGGTTGCGCGCTGCATGGGGCATCTGCGCGCCCAAGTGTTGCGCCACCAGGGTGCTGGCGGCGTTGGACAGCGCCAGGGGCACCATGAACAGCATGGACACCAAGTTGGCGGCGATCTGGTGCCCAGCCACCGGAAGTGGGCCTAGCCGTGCGATGAAGATGGCCATGAAACTGAAGCCGGTGACCTCAATCAGGATGCCCGCTCCCATCGGTAGGCCCAGCCGCAACTGCGCGCGCAGCATCGATCCGTTGGGCAGATCCAGGCCTCGCCCCAGCAGCGCATAGGGCGCATAGTGCGGGTCACGAACCAGGATCCACGCGGCCGCAGCGCACTGCAGCCACATGACGATGGCAGTGGCCACGCCACAGCCCACCACACCCATGGACGGCCAACCCCAGGCCGGTACGCCCCAGGCCAAGGCCACAGACAAGGGCAGCTTCAGCACCAGGGCACCCAGCTGCAGGTTCATCACCGCTTTGGGTCTTGAGATGGCCGTGTTGAATCCACGGTAAACGGTGAACAACAGCGCTGCAGGCAGTGCGAAGGCCAGGGCCGCCATGTAGCCGCGTATGCCCTGCGCCACCTCGCCTTCCACCTTGGACAGGGCCAGGAAGGGCTGCGGAAACGCCAGTACCAGCGCCCCCACACCCGATAGCGCCAAGGCCAGCCAGATGCCCTGGTGAAACTGTTGACCGGCTTCTTCGTAACGCCGCGCGCCATACAACTGACCCACGATGGGGCCGATGGCCAGCAGCACGCCCATCAGACCCACGAAGACGGTGATGTAAGCCGCCGACCCGACGGCCAGCGCCGCCAAGTCTTGCGAGCCCATGCGCGCCAGCAGCACCGTGTCGATCGTGCCGAAGGCCAACACGGCAAGCTGGCCCACCAAGACAGGCCAAGCCAGTTTCAGAATCCGTTGGGTGTCTTGGCCGAAGGCCAACGCGCGCTCGTTCACGCGGGAGGCTCGGCGGCACTCGAGGCCCGCTCGGCGTAGCGATTGAAGCGCCAGGCGGTGCCTTCTTGCGTGATGCGCCGCCAGGTGCTGCGCTTTTCCGCGGGGGTCATGGCCGTCCAGTGCTGCACTTCGTCAAAGGTGCGGCCACAACCTTTGCACACATCATCGCCTTGGCTGGTGGAGCAGATGGCGATGCACGGCGCATCGGGCGTGCTCTCGTACCAATGCAGCCAGGCCTTCTTGGCCTTGGCCGGCATGCTCACCTCGTCGCACTCGGGCTCGCGGTGGTACACCATCAGGGCATAGATTTCCGCCAGGGCTCGCACTTCAGCGCAGGCGCTGATGCCATCGGGCGATGGCGATCGATCGCGCCACCAGTTGATGGCCGACTCGATGTCGGTGATGTGGATGCCGGCCATGGACAGCGCGCCGGTCAAGTCGCTTGCGCGCGCGGGGCAGCCTCCGCCTGCTGCGCGTCATGCGCCATCAAGCGTTGCAGCGCCTTGTCCACGGTCGCCCAGTCCACGCCCTCGCCAAGTGCCACGGGTGCCTGCTGTGCGGCGGGCAACCCTTCGCTGCGCACGCGCTTGACCCACTGGCCCGCTTCACGTCCGCCCTCGAAGCCTTCGCTTTGCAGCAGCACGCGGCCATCGTGGGCACTGAGCTTGAAATAGAAACGGCCATCGCCTTCGCGGTATTGCTTGAACACCGCCAGGCGCTCGGAAGTGCCAGCCGCAGAGTCCGCTGACGAACCGCCCGCAGACGCCCCGCGCCCTGCAGCAGCACCACTGAGCCGCCCCAGTCCCACCGCCTGCCGCAGTTCCTCCAGAAACGGCGTGGCCAAGGCACGCGCCTTGCGCGCCCCCACGATGAGCGCGTCCTCGATGCTGTCAGGCCGCGCCATCAGGTTTTCGTAGCGCTGTCGCATCGGCGCCAGGTGGGCCTCCAGCAGCGCGGTGGTGCGGGCCTTGGCCTCGCCCCATCCCAGCCAGCCCCGCAGGTCGGCATGGAAGGCCGCGCGCTCATCGGGCGTGGCCACGCTGTCGTGGATCATCACCAGCGCAGAGCCTTCCACCGTCTTGGGCTCGCCAGGCAGGCGCGAATCCGTGACGATGCGCGCCACCGTTTCACGCAGCGCACGCGCGCCGCCTTCGAACAAGGGCAGGGTGTTGTCGTAGCTCTTGCTCATCTTGCGGCCATCCAGGCCCGGCAGCACCGCCACGGCCTCGTCGATCTGCGCCTGCGGCAGCACAAAGAGTTCGCGGCCGTTGCCGTAAAGATGGTTGAAGCGGCTGGCGATATCGCGCGCCATCTCAATGTGCTGCACCTGATCGCGGCCCACCGGCACGCGGTGAGCGTTGAACATCAGGATGTCCGCGGCCATCAGCACGGGGTAGCAGAACAGGCCCATGGTCACGCCGGCATCCTCCTCCTGGCCCTGTGCATGGTTGGCGTCCATGGCCGCCTTGTAGGCATGGGCGCGGTTCATCAGGCCCTTGGCGGTGACGCAGGTGAGCAGCCAGTTCAGCTCGGCGATCTCGGGGATGTCGCTTTGGCGGTAGAAGGTCACGCGGTCGGGGTCCAACCCGCAGGCCAGCCAGGTCGCCGCAATCTGCAGACGAGAGCGTGACACCCGCGCCGGATCGTCGCACTTGATCAGCGCGTGGTAGTCAGCCAGAAACAGAAAGCTTTCGACGCCGCTTTCACGGCTGGCGGCCACGGCCGGCCGAATGGCGCCGACATAGTTTCCCAGGTGCGGCGTGCCCGAGGTGGTGATACCGGTTAGAACACGTTGACTCATTGGAAGATTGTAGGAGTGGGGCGCCTGTCCTGCCCGGTACACTGCCGCCCCTTGGTTCCCCATGAGCACGCGCATCCTGGTCCTCATTTCTGGCCGTGGCAGCAATTTGGCCGCCTTGGTGGAAGCTGCCCGCGCAAATGGGTGGCCAGCCGAGGTGGTGGGGGTCATCAGCAATCGGCCGCAGGCCGCGGGCCTGCAGTGGGCGCGTGAGCAAGGGTTTCACGCCCAAGTCGTGGACCACCAAGCATTTGCTTCCCGCGAAGCGTTCGACGCCGCCCTGCTGGCGGCTTGCCAGGCGCGGCAGCCCGACTTGGTTGTACTGGCCGGGTTCATGCGCGTGTTGGGTGAGGCTTTCGTGCGGCATTACGAGAGCCGTCTGATCAACATCCACCCTTCCTTGCTGCCGGCCTTCATGGGGCTGCACACCCACCGCCGTGCCTTGCAGGCCGGTGTGAAGTTCGCCGGCGCGACCGCCCACTATGTGTCCGTGACGCTGGACCACGGCCCGGTGATCGCGCAGGCGGCGGTACCGGTTCGTGCGCACGACACGGAGCACAGCCTCGCACAACGCGTGTTGCAGGCCGAGCACCGCGTGTTGCCCCTGGCCGTGGGATGGCATGTAAAGGGCGAACTGCAGTTGCAAGACGGCCTTGTGAGCCATCGCCAGGGCGCTTCGCAAGCGCTGTACTTCCCCGACTGATCCGCCTGGGGCTGATCGTCCACGCCCTCTACCCTTCACCGAGCGCCGTCCATGCACCCCAAACAACAGGTCCAACTGGCCACCGAACTCCTGCAGCGTGTGATGCTGCTGGTGCACCCGGCGGACCGCGAGGTGTCAGCCTTCTTCCGTGAACACAAGGCACTGGGCGCCAAGGACCGCGCCATCTTGGCCGAAACCACCTTTCGAGTCTTGCGCCAGCGTCTGGTTCTGCAGCACCTGGCCCAGTCGGGGCAGGGCCCCTTGGCTCGCCGACTCGTGCTCTTGGCTTGGCAAGGCAGCCAGGCGTACCTCAAAGCGGCGGCCACGGAATCCGAGTGGACGTGGTTGCAGCAGGTGCGGGCCCTGGATGTGACCAGCCTGCCCGAGCGGGTGCGGTCCAACATGCCGCCCTGGTTGCTGGAGCGCTTGCAGTCGGTGCTGGGCGAGGAATGCGGCGCATTCCTGCAGGCGATGGAAGCGCCCGCGCCCTTGGACTTGCGGGTCAATACCTTCAAGGCCAAGCGCGAGGCGGTGTTGGCGGAGTTCGAATCCTTGGGGTTCCCCTGTGCACCCACGCCGCATTCACCCTGGGGTCTGCGGCTGCAAGGCAAGCCGGCCCTGAACCGCTTGGAGGTGTTTTCCCGAGGTGATGTGGAGGTGCAGGACGAAGGCAGCCAGTTGCTGGCGCTGCTGACCGATGCCCACCGAGGCGAGATGGTGGTGGACTTCTGCGCCGGCGCCGGGGGCAAAACCCTGGCTCTGGGTGCGGCGATGCGCAACACCGGGCGCTTGTACGCCTTCGACACGTCGGGTCATCGGCTGGCTGCACTCAAGCCGCGGCTGGCCCGCAGCGGCCTGTCCAATGTGCACCCCGTGCAGATCACCCACGAGCGAGACGATCGCATCAAGCGCCTGGCCGGCAAGATTGACCGGGTGTTGGTGGACGCGCCGTGCTCAGGGCTGGGTACGCTGCGGCGCAACCCTGACCTGAAGTGGCGCCAGAAGCCCGAGTCGGTGGCCGAACTGGCGGCGCTGCAGCAGGCCATCCTGTCCAGCGCTGCGCGGCTGCTCAAGCCCGGTGGCCGCCTGGTGTACGCCACCTGCAGCGTGTTGCCCGAAGAAAACGAGGACACGGTGCGGGCCTTCTTGGCAGCGCATCATGACTTTGAGGTGCTGGACGCGGCCCGAGAACTGGAGCGGCTGAAGGTGCCCCAGGCCTCGGCCTTGTGCCGGGAAGGCAGCCTGCGCCTGTGGCCTCAGCGCCACGGTACCGACGGCTTCTTTGCGGCGGTCATGACCCGCAGGACCTGAGCCCAGCCGAAGGCGGTGGGCGCGCCCACACCCCCGCACGATAGAATGGGCGGGTCGCTTTTTGGACCGCTCATGGACATTTATCAGCTCTGGATGGGATTCGTGAACGTGTTGGCCGACGGGTTGCTGGGTGCCAGTGCGTGGCAAATCCTGGCCTACACCCTGGTGGTGACCCATATCACGATCGCCTCGGTGACCATTTTTCTACACCGCTCGCAGGCGCACCGAGCACTGGACCTGGGCCCGCTGCCGTCTCATTTCTTCCGCTTTTGGCTTTGGATGACCACCGGCATGGTCACCAAGGAGTGGGTGGCCATCCACCGCAAGCACCACGCCAAGTGCGAAACCGAGGAAGATCCGCACAGCCCTCAAGTTCGCGGCATCCGCACGGTGTTGCTGGAGGGCTCAGAGCTGTATCGGACTGAGGCAAAGAATCAGGAAACGCTGTCCAAGTATGGGCACAACACGCCCGACGACTGGATTGAGCGTCACCTTTACACCCCCCACAGCGCACTGGGCGTGTCCTTCATGCTGATCATCAATGTGCTGCTGTTTGGCGCCATCGGCGGCGCGGTGTGGGCGGTGCAGATGTTGTGGATTCCCATTACCGCAGCGGGCATCATCAATGGCATTGGCCACTGGTGGGGTTACCGCAACTTCGAGGCCACTGACGCCTCCACCAACATTTCACCGTGGGGCATCATCATCGGTGGTGAAGAGCTTCACAACAACCACCACACCTACCCCACTTCGGCTAAGTTGTCGGTCAAGCCGCATGAATTCGATGTCGGCTGGCTCTACATCCGCGTGCTGCAGGCCCTGGGTCAGGCCACGGTGCGCAAGACCGCCCCGGTGCTCAAGCTTGGTGAGGTGCGCCAGCAGGCCGATGGCAAGACGCTCGAGGCCTTGATTCACCACCGCTACGAGGTGATGGCCGACTACGCCGCTGCGCTCAAGCGCGCCTGCAGCGCCGAACTCGACCGGTTGCGTGAACAGGGCCGCAAGGGCAGCGAAAGCTGGACTCAGATGCTGATCGCCCACCGGTGGTTGCCGCGTGACGATGAAAAGGTGCCTCAGGGGGTAAGGCCACACGTGGCCGTGGCCATGGCGTCGAGTCCCGTGCTCACCACGCTCGTGGCCATGCGCGAGGAATTGCGTCAGTTGTGGACCCGCACCAATGTGTCGCGCGAGCAACTGGTGACCGACCTGCAGGCCTGGTGCCAACGCGCCGAAGAAAGCGGCATTGCCGCACTGCAGGAAATGTCCCTGCGCGTGAAAGCCGCGCGCGTTTGAGCGCAGACGGTGAGGCGGAAGGTCGGTTGTCGTCTGTGAGCGTTCCTCTGCTCGATTGTGGGGGTGGGGCGTTTTGCCTGTAGTGTGTCGGTAGCCGACAAGAAAAATGCCCGCTGCATGCAGCGGG
>RFTU01000039.1 GCA_009923315.1 Betaproteobacteria bacterium | reverse complement strand
GCACGCCACGCGTGCGGCCGTTGAAGAGGGCATCGTCGCCGGTGGCGGCGTGGCCCTGCTGCGCGCCCGTCAGTCCGCCGGGACCATCAAGGGCGACAACGCCGACCAGGAAGCCGGCATCAAGCTGGTGCTCAAGGCCGTCGAGGCTCCGCTGCGCGAGATCGTCTACAACGCGGGTGGCGAGCCCAGCGTGGTGGTGAACGCGGTGTTGGCCGGCAAGGGCAACTATGGCTTCAATGCGGCCAACGACACCTACGGCGACATGATCGAGATGGGCATCCTGGACCCGACCAAGGTGACCCGTACGGCCCTGCAGAACGCGGCTTCGGTGGCGTCTCTGATGCTGACGACCGAGTGCATGGTGGCCGAAGCCCCGAAGGATGAAGCCCCCGCTGGCATGCCTGGCGGCATGGGTGGCATGGGCGGCATGGGCGGCATGGACATGTAAGTCCGGCGCTGGCCTGATGCCGTGTCGCCTCTCATCTGAGTTGCGGCACCTCAGCCGACGAAGACAAGCCCCGCGAGTGATCGCGGGGCTTTTTTCATCGGTTCACGCACAATGCGGGTCCGGCTCGCGCGTCACTCGACCCATCGGGCATTGAGCGCCCATCAGGCTCACCATGAACCGCATTCCCCGCTGGTCACGTCTCGGCACCCTGCCGGCTCAACTCGTCAAGTACGCCGGTGTCGGGGGGGTCTCCGCGATCTTTCACTACGGCACGCTGGTGGCTTGCGTGGAGTGGCTCAAGGTGAGCCCCGTGCCCGCATCCGTGGCGGCCTCGGGCGTGGGCGCCGGCGTCAACTACCTGCTGAACTACCACTACACCTTCAGGAGCGATCGGCATCACGGGCAAAGCGTGCCGAGATTCCTCACGGTGGCCGCGACCGGTGCGGGCCTGAACGCCGGACTGATGTTCCTTGGCGTCCATCTCATCGAGATTCATTACCTGCTTGCACAACTGCTCAGCACCGCGATCGTGTTCTTCTGGAACTTCCTGATCAACCGGAGCTGGACCTTCCGCCCACACCTCAAGTGAGGGGGCCCGCCGCATCACCACCGGGGGCCTCCACACGCTCGCCGGCCAGCCCTCTGGCGGCCTGCTGGGCGATCAGCCCAGCCACCCGCTGCGGCTGCTCATGCACGATCCAGTGGGTGGCCTGCGGCACGCGAATCAAGTGCAACTGCGGCACCCACTGCTCCAAGCCGTCCAGCAAGCCCGGCAGCAACGCCTTGTCGGCCAGGCCCCACAGCACGGTGGTGGGCACCTTGACCGTCACCTCCTCAGGCTTGAAGACGATCCGGTGGATGGGGGAATCGGGCCCCGTGGGCGGCTTCAGCGGAGACGCGCGGTAGTAGTTGAGACCCCCATTCAGGCCGGCGCGCCACACCTGGCGATAGCGTTCGCGCAGGTCTTCGGTCAGCCACGCACCGTCGGGCTGGCCGACGTCGCCCGCGCCCATGTGGGTGAAGAAGGGCCACAGGCGACGAAAGTCGTCTTCGGCCAACAGCGGCTCGGCATCGGGCCGGCAGAGGAAGGTCATGTAGGCGCTGGCCGCTTGTTGTTCTTGACTGCACAGCAGTTCGCGCAAAAAGGCCGCAGGATGAGGTGAGTTGATGATCAACAGCTGTTTGATCAGGTCCGGGCGTTGGGCCGCCAAGTTCCAGGCAAGCGCCCCTCCCCAGTCGTGGGCCACCAAGAGGTCCAACGGTGCGCCGAGATGCTCCGTCAGGGCCACGAGGTCGCCAACCACATGACGGGCGCGATAGGCCTTGGGATCTGCCGGCGCTGAAGAATCAGCAAATCCTCGCAAGTTGGGTGCCGTAGCCTGCACGATGCCGTCCAATCGCAGCAGGATCTCATCCCAGACGAACGCCGCTTCCGGGAAGCCATGCAGCAGCAAGGCGCGGGGAAGGTGGGCCGCCGCGCTGTTTTGCCTCAGGGTCAGGCGAATGCCATCGGGCAGATCGGCGAATGAATGGCGGATGTTGTGGGTTCGCAAGACGGTCGACTCCGATGCCGCTTTCAGCCCAGGGCCCATTGATGCAGGGATTGGGCCAGGTCGGCGACGCCGGACTTCTTGAGGGCGGAAAAGGGGACGCAGGCGATGTCGGACTCTTCGGTGGCGTACGGGCCCAGCGCGTCGGTGGCGGCGGCCAAGGCGGCCTGGGCTTCCTTGCGGTTGAGCTTGTCGGCCTTGGTGAGCACGACCATGAGCTTGACCTGGCCGCAGCCCACCCTCGGGGCGATGAAGTCCAGCAGCCGCTGGTCCAAGGGCGTGAAACCCAGGCGCGAATCGACCATGAGCACCACGCCGGCCAGGCTTCGGCGCCACTCGAGGTAGTCGGCCATCACCTTCTGCCAGCGCAACTTGGCGCCGCGCTCTACGGCGGCGTAGCCGTAGCCGGGCAGGTCTGCCCACAGGGCGTTGGGCTCGTCCTTGGGCCCAAGGGCAAAGAGGTTGATGTGTTGGGTGCGGCCTGGCGTCTTGGAGGCAAAGGCCAGACGCTTTTGCTGCGCCAGGGTGTTGATGGCGGTGGACTTGCCCGCGTTGGAGCGGCCCACGAAGGCGATTTCGCACAGCTCGGTGGACGGCAGTTGGTCCAGCCGGCTGGCGGTGGTGAGAAACCGTGCGGTGTGGGCCCAGCCCAAAGCCTGCACCGCCGTGGGGGCCGTGCGGGGCGCGCTGACAACGGGCCCGCCCGAATCGCCCGCGTCGGTGGCCGCCGGCAACGGCTTGGGCGTTTCACGCGACGCGTCAGCCGACACCGGCTCGGTCGGTTCGGGCAAATGGGGTTTGGTCGTCATGGACCATTGTAAAATGCGGGGTTTGGTCGTAACTGCTTGAATGACTGCCGACATGAAGGCCCTGAATTCCCTCCTGACCGCCCGCACCGCCACCGTGCTCCTGAGCGCGGGCAGCGCCGCCCTCCTGTGCATGGGCGCCGCACTGGCGGCCACCCCCGCGGCTTCACCGGCCCCCGATCTCGCCAAGGGCCAGGCCACGGCGGCGGTGTGCTCGGCCTGCCACACCATCGACGGCTCGCGCGGCAGCCCGGCCAACCCCATTCTGGCGGGCCAACACCCGGAGTACCTGGTCAAGCAATTGCAAGAATTCAAGGCCGGCAAGCGCAAGAACGCCATCATGGCTGGCTTTGCGGCCACCCTCAGCGAAGACGACATGCGCAACGTGGCGGCGTTCTACGCGAGCAAGCAGGCCAAGCCGGGAGCAGCCAAGGACAAGGACCTGGCCGCCCTGGGCGAGAAGATCTACCGTGGTGGCATTGCCGACCGCAACATTCCGGCCTGCGCCGGTTGCCACAGCCCCACGGGCGCGGGCATCCCCGCACAGTATCCCCGTGTGGGTGGCCAGCATGGTGACTACACCGAAGCCCAGCTGTTGGCCTTCCGCAGCGGCGCACGCGGCAACAGCACCCAAATGATGCAGATTGCCGCCAAGATGAACGACCGCGAAATCAAGGCGGTCTCGGACTACATCAACGGCTTGCGCTGAATGGGCTGGCTCAAGCCCTGACCAAGAGGCCGGTCATCGACCGGCCTTTTTCTTTCTCGCCACAGCGCCTCCCGGATAATCTCCGGCGACATGAGCAGCACCCCACACACCGGCGGACTTGAGGTTCGCAGCCGTTCGGCCTTTGTGCAGGAGGCGGTGGAGCTGCTGTCCTCCATGCGCTTTGCGATCTCCTTGCTCACGGTGATCTGCATCGCCTCGGTGATCGGCACCGTGGTCAAACAGGGCGAGCCCCTGAACAACTACGTGAACCAATTCGGGCCCTTCTGGGCCGAGTTGTTCGCGCAGGTGAACCTGTACACGGTCTACAGCGCCTGGTGGTTTCTGTTGATTCTGGCCTTCCTGGTGACCTCCACCACCCTGTGCATCGTCCGCAATGCACCCAAGATCATGGCGGAGTTGCGCACCTACAAGGAGCACATTCGTGAGCAGTCGCTGCTGGCCTTTCACCACCGGGCGCAGGGTGTGCTGAACGAATCCCCGAAGGCCGCGTACGAGCGCGTGGCCGCGCTCTTGGTGGAGCAGGGCTGGCGCGCCAAGGCCCAGGTACGCCAGCCCGAGGCCGGCGCCCAGGCGCAATCCGGCACCATGTTCGCAGCACGCAAGGGCATGGCCAACAAGCTGGGCTATCTGGCGGCGCATTCGTCCATCGTCCTGATCTGCGTGGGTGGGCTCAGTGACGGTGACCTGATGGTGCGGCTGCAGATGGCGCTGCAGGGCAAGAGCGTGTTCTCCGGCGGTGGCTTGATCACCGAAGTACCCGAGAAGCACCGCCTTGCTGAAGGCAGCCTGACCTACCGCGGCAATGTGTTGGTGCCCGAAGGGGGGCGCCAGGGCGTGGCCCTGCTGAACATGCCCGGCGGCGTGGTGCTGCAGGACCTGCCCTTTGACATCGAGCTCAAGAAGTTCATCGTCGACTATTACGAGACCGGGATGCCCAAGCTCTTTGCGAGCGAGATCATCATCCACGACCGGGCCACGGGCGAGGCGCGCCCGGCCACGGTGAAGGTCAATGAGCCGGCTTTCCACCGCGGCGTGGCCATCTACCAAAGCAGCTTCGACGACGGGGGAAGCCGGCTCACATTGCGGGTGCTGCCCCTGGGGGGCGGCAGAGCCTTCGAGGTGGAGGGCCGTGTGGGTGAAGACACGGCGCTTGTCAGCGAACAGGAAAAGCTCAAGCTGGAGTTCGCGGGCCTCAAGGTCATCAATGTGGAGAACTTCAGCGACACCACCGGCGCGGGTGGACGTGGCAGTGGCGCCGATGTGCGCAAGGTCGATCTGAAGACATCGATCACCGAACACCTGGGAACCGGCGCCAAGGCGCCCGGGGAGAAGACGATGCGCAATGTGGGTCCATCGGTGACCTACCGGCTGCGTGACGAGAGCGGCCAGGCGCGCGAGTTCCACAACTACATGGTGCCTTTCGAGATCGATGGGCAAATGGTTCTGCTGGCCGGCGTGCGCGACAGCACCAATGAGCCTTTCCGCTACCTGCGCCTGCCGGTGGACGAGAACAACGCCATTGACTCCTGGATGGGGCTGCGGCACGCCCTTTTGAACCCGCAGGCACGGGAGCTGGCCGCTCGGCGCTACGCCCAGCAGGCCACACCGCCGGGCCAGCCCGACCTCCAACCGCAGATCCAGGCCACGGCCTTGCGGGCCTTGGCCCTGTTCTCGGGGGCAGAACGGCCCGCTGAAGGCGTGGACCGGGACGAGGCGCCGGGCGGCCTGACCGCTTTGACGGTCTTCCTGGAGCGCAGCGTGCCCGAGGGTGAGCGGGCGCGAATCTCCGAGGTGCTGCTGCGCATTCTCAATGGCTCGCTGTTCGAGCTGCTGAACCTCTCGCGTCAACAGGCGGGCTTGGCACCCATGGCCGCAGGCGAGAAGGCGCAGAGCTTCATGACACAGGCGGTGCTGTCGCTGTCCGACAGCTTCTTCTACCCGGCGCCGGTGATGGCGCAGTTGTCATCCTTTGAGCAAAAGCAGGCCAGCGTCTTCCAGGTGGCGCGCGCGCCCGGCAAGACGCTGGTGTACCTGGGGTCGGTGTTGCTGATCATCGGAGTCTTTGCCATGCTCTATGTGCGGGAACGACGCTTGTGGATTTGGATCCAAGAAGGCCCGGGCGGGGGCACGAAGTTGACCGCGGCCCTGTCCACCACCCGCAAGACCTTGGACGCGGACCAGGAATTTGAACAATTGAAGGCCGCGCTGTTGAAGGCTCCGGAGGGCATCACGACATGAACACCACCACCTTGGACATCGGCAAGAGGGGTTGGCGACTGCGCGTCGGCCTGGCCGATGCCATCACCTCACTGATGGTGATCGCGGGGGCCGCCTATGCGCTCAACCGCTATGGCGCCTCCATGGATGTGTACGAGACCTGGATCCTGATCGGCGCGGTCCCGTCATTGATCGGTCTGGTGTGGCTGTGGCCCTCGCTGCGCGCTCTGAGTTTGGGGGTGGGGGCCGCCACGCTGCTGGCCATTCATCTGTACGGCCGTCACACCGACGCCTTTGGGGCCGACCTGGCCGCAGCCGACCAGGTGTTCCTGCTGAAGTACTTTCTGTCCAGCCAGAGCGCCATCCTGTGGATGAGCGTCTTGTTCTTCATGAGCACGGTCTTCTACTGGATCGGCATGCTGGCCGGGCCGGCGGCGGTCGGAGCGTCGGGCGGTGCGATGGGTACGGCTTCAGCAGGCGTGGCCGGTGGCTTGGGCGCCGGATACAACACGGGCTTTCGCTTGGGCTCACGCCTGGCCTGGGCTGCGGTGTTCATGGCCCTGGTGGGTACCCTGGTGCGCTGGTTCGAGAGCCACCAGATTGCACCGGACATCGGTCACATTCCGGTGAGCAACCTCTACGAGGTGTTCGTGCTGTTCTGTTGGATGACGGCCCTGTTCTATCTGTACTACGAACAGCAGTACAAGACGGCGGCCATGGGGCCCTTCGTGATGCTGGTGGTCAGCGCGGCCGTGGGCTTCCTGCTCTGGTACACGGTGGTCAAGGGCGCACACCAGATCCAACCCCTGGTACCGGCGCTGCAAAGTTGGTGGATGAAGCTGCATGTGCCAGCCAATTTCGTGGGCTATGGCACCTTTGCGCTGGCCGCGATGGTGGCCTTTGCCTACCTGATCAAGCAGCAGGCGGCCGAGAGCCGCTGGTGGAAGTTGGCGCCCTTGTGGTTGTTGGGGGTGGTGTTGTGCTTTGAGCCGCTGGTGTTCCGCAAGGGTTCAGAGCAGTCGGGCTCGTACTGGGTGATCTACTTCGGCTTGAGTGCGCTGATCGTGGCCGGGATCCTGTCACTGCGGGGGCGCATCGGTCCGCGTCTGCCATCCTTCGAAGTGCTGGACGATGTGATGTACAAGTCCATCGCCGTGGGCTTTGCCTTTTTCACCATCGCCACCATCCTGGGAGCGTTTTGGGCGGCCGAGGCCTGGGGCGGCTACTGGAGCTGGGACCCGAAAGAGACCTGGGCGCTGATCGTGTGGCTGAACTATGCGGCCTGGCTGCACATGCGGCTGATGAAGGGCCTGCGCGGGGCCTTGTCGGCGTGGTGGGCGCTGGTGGGCTTGGCGGTCACCACCTTCGCCTTCCTGGGTGTGAACATGTTCCTGTCGGGTCTGCACTCCTACGGGGAGTTGTGAAGTCCCCTTGAAACCGCCGGGCGCTGGCGACCGTATACGCTTGGGGTGACAAGCCGGAGTTGCACCATGCTGATCAAGACCGACCGGGGCTTCGAGCACCCGACCCCCAGCGACATCACCCCGCGCCAGGTGCTGGAGCAGCGGCGCGACGTGCTGCGTGCGTTGGCCGCCGGTGCGGCGGGTTCGTCGCTGGCCTTGTGGGCATCGCGCGATGCGAGGGCGCAGATGGGCGGTGCTGGCGCAGCGCCCAACCCCACCGCCACGACGACGGCGGGGCCGGGGAAGTTGGCCAAGCTGCCGGCCGTGCGTTCCAGTGTCGAGGGCGCGGTGGTGATGGACAAACTCACCGCCTACGAGCATGTGGCCGGCTACAACAACTTCTACGAATTTGGCCTCGAGAAGAACGACCCCGCGCGCCACGCGCATACCCTGCGCACCCGGCCCTGGACGGTGAGCGTGGAAGGCGAGTGCGCCAAGCCGCGCACCTTCGGCATCGAAGACCTGCTCAAGCTCGCCCCCATGGAGGAGCGCATCTACCGGCTGCGCTGCGTGGAGGGCTGGTCGATGGTGGTGCCGTGGGTCGGGTATTCGGTCTCGAACATCCTTCGAGCGGTGGAGCCCACGGGCAAGGCCAAGTTCGTCGAGTTCATCACCCTGGCCGATCGGGCTCAGATGCCGGGCCTGCGTTCCAGCGTCCTGGACTGGCCCTACAAGGAAGGCCTGCGCCTGGACGAGGCCCTGCACCCGCTCACGCTCATGGCCTTCGGCCTGTATGGCGAGGTGCTGCCCAACCAGAACGGTGCGCCGCTGCGCCTGGTCGTGCCCTGGAAGTACGGCTTCAAGAGTGCCAAGTCGATCGTGAAGATCCGATTGGTGGAGAAGCAACCGCGTTCGAGTTGGGAAGAGGCGATTGCCTCGGAGTACGGCTTCTATTCCAACGTGAACCCCAAGGTGGACCATCCGCGTTGGAGCCAGGCCACCGAGCGGCGCATCGGTGAAGACGGCGTGTTCCAGCGCAAGCGCCCCACGCTGATGTTCAACGGTTACGAGGCACAGGTTGGGGCTTTGTACGCGGGCATGGACCTGCGCAAGTTCTATTGATGAGCGCCTGGCGCGCCCGCTTGAGTGCGGGTCTGCTGCACCCGGCCTGCAAACCGGCGGTGGGCCTGCTGTTGATGGCGCCACTGGCCGCGCTCATCTGGGGCGTGGTGCAGGACTCGCTGGGCGCCAACCCCGCTGAAACGTTGATCCGCAACAGCGGCGAAATGACGCTGCGTTGCCTGCTGCTGACGCTGGCGGTGACGCCGCTGCGGGAGTGGACCGGTGTGGCCGCGTTCGCCCGGCTGCGCCGGATGTTGGGCCTGCTCACCTTCACGTGGGCCCTGCTGCATCTCCTGGCCTATTCGTGGCTGGACATGGGCTGGTATGTGGACGACATCCTTCGGGATGTGGCCAAGCGGCCCTTCATCCTGGTGGGCACGTTGGCCGTGCTGCTGATGCTGCCGCTGGCGCTGACATCATTCAACGCCGCCATCAAGGCGCTGGGAGCTTCGCGTTGGAAGCGGCTGCACCGCGCGGTGTATGCGGTGGGCCTGCTGGCCATCCTGCACTTCTTTTGGATGCGTGCGGGCAAGCAGAACTTTGGGGATGTGGCGGTGTACGGGGCGATCCTGCTGCCACTGCTGGGCTGGCGGCTCAAGGGGCTGCAGCGGCACTGGACGCGCCAACGCGCCTGAGCAGCCCTTGCTGCGGAGATCAGCGCTTGAGGATCGGCCCGAGTGCCACACCCGTGGGAGAGCCCGAGCGGACGACTGCTTCGGGCACGCCGGCCACCACGACCCGACCGCCGGCCGTGCCGCCTTCGGGGCCCAGATCAAGGACCCAGTCGGCTTCGGCGATCACATCCAGGTCATGCTCGATGACGACCACGCTATGACCACCGTTGACCAGACGGTGCAGCACGTGGATGAGCTTTTCGACATCGGCCATGTGCAGGCCGACGGTGGGTTCGTCGAGAACGTAAAGGGTGTGGGGCGCCAGCCCGCGCCGGGCCGCCCCAAGCGGGCGACCCCCCTCGGGGGGCTGGGGGTCCGAGGGACTCACACGCCGGCCGACCTCGTCACGCACCTTGCTCAACTCGGTGACCAACTTGATCCGCTGCGCTTCGCCGCCTGACAACGTGGGAGAAGGCTGTCCCAGTGTGAGGTATCCGAGGCCGACGTCCTTGAGCAACTGCAAGGGATGTGCAATCGAGGGCATGGAGGCGAAGAATTCCACCGCCTCGTCCACCTCCATCTGCAGCACATCGCCGATGCTCTTGCCGCGCCAGGTGACGGCCAGGGTCTCGGGGTTGAAGCGCTGGCCGTGGCACTGGTCGCAAGGCACCTTCACATCGGGCAGGAAGCTCATCTCGATGGTGCGCATGCCCTGCCCTTCACAGGCGGGGCAACGCCCTTGGCCAGTGTTGAAGCTGAAGCGGTTGGCGGCATAGCCGCGGGCCTTGGCTTCGAGGGTTTCGGTGAAGAGCTTGCGGATGGCGTCCCAGAAGCCGATGTAGGTGGCCGGGCACGACCTCGGCGTCTTGCCGATGGGGGTTTGGTCGACTTCCAGCACGCGGTCCACCGCGCCCCAGCCTTCGATGCCGCTGCAGCCCTGCCAAAGGGGATCGCCCTTGCCTCTTTGCGCCACGGCAGCCTGCACATTGGCCAGCAACACGTCACGGGCCAGGGTGCTCTTGCCACTGCCCGACACACCGGTGACGGCCACCAGGCGGTGCAAGGGCACGCGCACATCCAGGTTCTGCAGGTTGTGGAGCTTGGCGCCCTTGAGTTCGAGTGAGGGCTGAGCGGTTGTCACCTCGCGGCGCGGGTGCAGCGGGTGCTGCAAGGGGTGGGCCAGCAGTCGGCCGGTGACGGACTCGGGCGTGGCCGACAGGTCGGCCGCCTTGCCTTGCGCAATGACGCGGCCGCCGCGCTTGCCGGCACTCGGCCCGATGTCGATCAGATGATCGGCGCGGCGGATGGTGTCTTCGTCGTGCTCCACCACCACCAAGGTGTTGCCCTTGTCGCCCAGACGCGCCAGGGCCTTGAGCAGGATCTGGTTGTCGCGCGGGTGCAGCCCGATGGTGGGCTCGTCCAGCACGTAGCACACGCCCTGCAGGTTGCTGCCGAGTTGGGCGGCCAAGCGGATGCGTTGGGCTTCACCGCCACTCAAGGTGGGGGCAGCGCGGTCCAGGGTGAGGTAGCCCAGGCCGACCTCTTCCAGGAAGGTGAGGCGGCTGTGGATTTCGGTGATGACGTCGCGCGCGATCTCCGCCTCGCGGCCTTGAAGGTTCAATTGCTCGACCCATTGACGCGCCTCACCCACCGACCACCGGGCGACACCGGTGATCGGCTCGCCCTGGAAGGTGACCGCGCGGGCGGTGGCGCTCAGGCGCGTACCGTGGCAATCCGGGCAGGCCTCGTCGATCAGCCCTTCCACTTCGGTTTCCTCGGAGGGGAAGTTCTGCTCGCGACCCCGATTGTCCTCGTCGCGCACGGAGTCGTCGAAGGCTTTGCGCTGCTCACGCGTGAGCTTCAAGCCGGTGCCCACGCAGGTGCCGCACCAGCCGTGCTTGCTGTTGTAGCTGAACAGGCGCGGGTCGAGTTCGGCGTAGCTGGTGCCGCAGGTGGGGCAGGCGCGCTTGGTACTGAAGACGGTGACGCGGCCGATGGCCGCGGTACTCTGCCCGTCGGCCATCGCTTCCTGCAGGCCGCTGAGCGGGTGCAGCAGGTGCATCACGCCCTTGCCGACCTCCAGGGTCTTGCTGAGCAGTGCGCGGAGTTCGGTTTCCTGCGCGGGGTCGATGACCATGTCGCCCACCGGCAGTTCCAGCGTGTGCTCCTTGAAACGGTCCAGGCGCGGCCAGGGGTCCACGGGAAGGAATTCACCGTCGACCCGGATGTGGCTGTGGCCGCGGGCCTTGGCCCACTTGGCCAGGTCGGTGTAGACGCCCTTGCGATTGACCACCAAGGGTGCGAGCAGGCCCACATGCTGGCCGCGGTAGTCGCGCAGCAGTTGCGCCGCGATGCTCTCGGCGCTTTGGGGTTTGACGGGCGAGCCGTCGTGCACGCAATGCTGCAGACCGAGCTTGACCCACAGCAGGCGCAGGAAATGCCAGACCTCGGTGGTGGTGGCCACTGTGCTCTTGCGGCCACCGCGCGAAAGGCGCTGCTCGATGGCCACAGTGGGCGGAATGCCGTAGACGGCGTCGACCTCGGGCCGTCCGGCGGGCTGCACGATGCTGCGCGCGTAGGCGTTGAGGCTTTCGAGGTAACGGCGCTGGCCTTCGTTGAAGAGGATGTCGAAGGCGAGCGTGGATTTGCCGGAGCCGCTGACGCCGGTGATCACATTGAACCGGCCACGCGGGATGTCGACCGACAGGCCCTTGAGGTTGTGCTCGCGCGCGTTGACGATGCGGATGACTTCGCTGAGGTGGCGGCTTTCGGGTTCGTTTTCGAGAGTCGAAAATTCGGGGTCAGAGCCGGATTTTTCCGGCACCGGGTGCGCCTGGCTTGAAGATTTGTTCGCGGAAAAAATCGGATCCGACCCCAATTTTCCGTCGCGGACTTCAACGACGGTGCCCAGGGCGTGGGCGTAGTCGCGCAGGGCAGCGGCGGTGTGGGAGCTGGGGTGTTGGGCGACATCAGCGGGCGCGCCTTGGCAGATGAGCAGGCCGCCCTCCTCGCCGCCTTCGGGGCCAAGGTCGATGAGCCAGTCACTGGCGCGGATGACGTCCAGGTTGTGCTCGATGAGGATGATGGAGTGGCCGGTCTCCAACAGCTTGCGCAGCGCGCGCATGAGCTTGGCGATGTCGTCGAAGTGCAGCCCGGTGGTGGGCTCGTCGAAGAGGAAGAGCGTGCCCTTCTTGGCCACGCGTTGCGCCGGCGACGATGCCGCGTCGGCCAGGAAGCCGGCCAGCTTCAGCCGCTGCGCTTCACCGCCCGACAGCGTGGGCACCGGTTGGCCCAGGCGCATGTAGTCCAGGCCCACATCCACGATGGGCTGCAGCTTGGCCACCACCTCGCGGTCTTGCCGGAACAGATCCACCGCCTCGGCCACCGTGAGTTCGAGCACATCGGCCACGCTGAGTTCGCGCGGGCCGCGCAGGATCTTCACCTCCAGGATCTCCGAGCGGAAACGCCGGCCGTCGCAGTCCTGGCAGCGCAGGTACACGTCGGAGAGGAACTGCATCTCCACATGCTCGAAGCCCGAGCCGCCGCAAGTGGGGCAGCGGCCGTCGCCCGCGTTGAAGCTGAACATGCCGGCGGTGTAGCTGCGCTCCCGGGCTGCGGGTGCGTCGGCAAACAGCTTGCGGATTTCGTCGAAGGCCCCCACGTAGCTCGCGGGGTTGGAGCGCGCGGTCTTGCCGATGGGGCTCTGGTCCACGAACACCGCATCGGCCAGCCAGTCGGCGCCCAGCAACCGGTCGTGCGCACCGGGGGTTTCGGTGGCCTTGCCGAAGTGGCGGGCCAGCGCGGGGTAGAGCACGTCCTGCATCAGGGTGCTCTTGCCGCTGCCCGACACGCCGGTGACGGTGACCAGACGCTGGAGCGGAAACTCGACGCTGAGATTGCACAGGTTGTGTTCGCGCGCCCCTTCCAGGATCAGGCGAGGCGTGGATTCGTCCACCAGCCGGGTGAAGCCGCTGCCAATGTGCTTGCGCGCGCCCAGGTAGGCGCCGGTGAGCGTGTCGGCGGCCTTGGCGTGTTCGGGGGTGCCGTCGTAGACGATCTGCCCGCCCTTCTGCCCGGGCCCAGGGCCCATGTCGATGAGACGGTCCGCTGCCAGCATCACCGCAGGGTCATGCTCCACCACCACGAGCGTATTGCCCGCGTCGCGAAGGCGGTGCATGGCCTGCACGATGCGGTTCATGTCACGGGGGTGCAAGCCGATGCTGGGCTCGTCCAGCACGAACAGCGTGTTCACGAGCGAGGTGCCCAGCGCCGTGGTGAGGTTGATGCGCTGCACCTCGCCGCCCGACAGCGTTCGGCTTTGCCGGTCCAGCGTCAGGTAGCCCAGGCCCACATCGCACAGGTACTTCAGGCGGTTGCGCACTTCATCGAGCAGCAGCTTGAGCGCGTCGTCCAGCATCGATGACGGCAGCGTGAGGCCGTCGAAGAAGCCCCGAAGGCGGGCCAGCGGCAGCTGCATCAGGTCATGCAGGCACAGGCCATCGAACGCCTCGAGCTGATCTCGCGTCCAGTTCACGCCGGCGGGCATGAAACGGGTATAGCGCCCACTCTCGGCGCCCATCGCGGCATCGGCATCGGCCTTGCTGCCGATGCGCCACAGCAGGGCTTCGGTCTTCAAGCGCGCGCCATGGCACACGGTGCAGGGTGTGTAGCTGCGGTACTTCGACAGCAACACCCGAATGTGCATCTTGTAAGCCTTGCTCTCCAGGTATTCGAAGAAGCGCCGCACGCCGTACCACTGCTTGTTCCACTGGCCCTTCCAGTCGGGGTCCCCTTCGATGACCCAATGGCGGTGCGCTGGCGAAAGCTGCGACCAAGCGGTGTCCCGTGGAATGCCGTGGGTGCCGGCGTGGCGCATCAGGTCGTCCTGGCATTCGGCCCATGCGGGGGTTTGTATGGGCTTGATGGCGCCATTGCGCAGGGTCTTGCGTTCGTCGGGGATCACCAGGCCCCAGTCCACACCGATGACACGGCCGAAGCCGCGACAGGTTTCGCAGGCGCCGAAGGCCGAGTTGAAGCTGAACAGGGCCGGCTGGGGGTCGGCATAGCGGATATCGCTCTCGGGGCAGTGCAAGCCGGTGGAGTAGCGCCAAACCGTCGAGCCGACGCCGGCATCCGAAGCCACACCCTGCCCGGGTCCAGCGGCCGGCATGGCGTCCATGGAGACCGCGGCGCTGCGTTCATCCACCACATGGACATTCAGTCGCCCGCCACCGCGCTTGAGGCACAGCTCGATGGCTTCCATCAGTCGCACACGCTCCGCTGAAGAGGCACGAAAGCGATCGGCCACCACCTCGAGAACCTTGCGCTCACCCTCGATGCGCTCGGTCTGCACCCGGGTAAAGCCGCTGGCGGCCAACCACTCCTCCTGCTGCTGCGCCGAGGTGTTGGCCGGCAGGACGGCCGGGAAGGTGAAGACCAGACGCGGGTCGCCGGACTGCACAGCCCGCTGCAGCAGGTCTTGCGCAATGGTCTCGGGCGTGTCGTGCCGAACCGGCAGGCCCGTGGCCCGGTCCACCAGCTGCGCCGCGCGGGCGAACAGCAGCTTGAGGTGATCGTTGATCTCGGTCATCGTGCCCACGGTGGAGCGGCTGGTGCGCACCGGGTTGGTCTGGTCGATGGCGATGGCGGGGGGAACGCCATCGACTCGGTCCACCGCGGGCCGGTCCATGCGGTCCAGGAACTGGCGCGCGTAGGCGCTGAACGTCTCCACGTAACGACGCTGGCCTTCTGCGTACAGCGTGTCGAAGACGAGGCTGCTCTTGCCGCTGCCGCTAGGGCCGGTGACCACCGTCATCTCGCCCGTGCGGATGTCGAGGTCCAGGTTCTTGAGGTTGTGTTGGCGCGCGCCGCGGATGTGGATGAGGCCGGAGGTCATGGGCGTGAAGGGTCACCAGGCGGAGGGCCACCACCCGCCCTCAGGAGGGGGTCGGTTGACAGCCGAATCCTCCAGTGTGCTCCAACACGCATGCCCCTGTGGCACACATCGATGCGCCCGGCTGGCGGCTCCCCCAGCGCCATCCCTCGCACGTGAATGAGCGCTCACTCACATTTTCATCGGCCCGGCCCGCGATCGAGACGCCCGCACGGCCGGCCCCGGCGCGCTCAGCGGGTCACCGAGGCCCAGACAGGGGCCACGCCAGAGCCCCTGGGCATGCCCGCAAATGCGAAATCCACTTCCGGCTGCAAGCCACTGACGATGCGCGCCACGCTCTTGCCCGAGCCACAAGCATGGGTCCACCCCAGGGTGCCATGGCCCGTGTTCAGGAACAGATTCCTCACTTTGGAGCGCCCGATGATCGGCACATTGCTTGGCGTGGCCGGGCGCAGGCCCGTCCAAAACTGCGCCTGGTCCAGGTGCCCAGCGCCCGGGAACAACTCTTCCACACGGCGCACGATCGCCTCGCAGCGCACGCGGTTGAGGTCGCGGTCGTAACCGTTGAGTTCGGCCGTCCCGGCAATGCGCAACCGGTTGCCCAGTCGCGAGAACACCAGCTTGTATTCGTCATCGGTCAAGGACACCTGGTGAGCCTTGCTCGCGTCCTTCACCGGCATCGTCACCGAATAGCCCTTGGCCGGGTAAATGGGCAATTCGATGCCCAGCGGCTTTGCATACAGCGGCGACAAGCTGCCCATGGCCAACACATAGGCATCGGCCTTGATGCGCTGGAATCGACCTTCGGAATTGGTGGCCTCCACATGGTCGAGCTCGTCACCGACTTCGCGCAGCGCCGTGATCGTGTGGCTCATCAAGAACTGCACGCCGTCCTCTTCGCAACGCTTGACGAGTTCACGTGCGAACTGATTGGCATCGCCGGACTCGTCTTCGGCCGTGTAGGTCGCACCCGCCAGCCGCGGACGAATGTGGGCCAAGGCGGGCTCCAGCTTCACCGCCTCATCCGCACTGATCACGCGACGGTCGCAACCCAGGGCGCGCATCTGGGCGGCCGGGGCTTCTGCGCCTTCAAACTCCTTGGGGTTTGTGTAGAAGTGCAGGATGCCCTGGGTGCGTTGGTCGTACTGGATGCCGCGCTCGGCGCGCAACTGCTGAAGGGTATCGCGGCTGTAGGTCCCCAGACGGACGATCTGCTCGATGTTGTGGCGCGTGCGCGCGGGTGTGCACTCGCGCAGGAATTGAAGTCCCCAGAGCCACTGACGCACATCGGCACGGATGCGGAACAGCAGCGGCGCGTCTTCCCGGCCCAACCACTTGAGCACCTTCAGGGGCGCGCTGGGGTTGGCCCAGGGCTCGGCGTGGCTCACCGAAATCTGGCCTCCGTTGGCGAAACTGGTTTCCGCCGCAGGCGAGGCCTGCCGGTCGATGACGGTGACCTCATGGCCCTGCTGGCGCAGGAAATAGGCCGAGGTGACACCGAGCAGGCCGGCGCCAAGGACGAGGACTTTCATGGGGTTTCCTTTCGGATGGCTCGATCTGGGTGGCTCGATCTGGGTGGCCGGATGACTCAGGCAGCCAGGAAGCGGCGAGTCAGCAGCACCCAGAAGGCGCTGCCGGTGGCGATGATGTCGTCGTTGAAATCGTAGGCCGGGTTGTGCACCATGCAACTGCCCGGCCCGTCGCCATTGCCGATCAGCAGGTAGCTGCCCGGCACCTGCTGCAACATGAAGGAGAAATCTTCACTGCCGGTCAGCGCGGGGGCTTGAGGATTCACACGCTCGGCGCCGACCAGCTCGCGGGCCACGCCACGGGCGAACTCGGTGGGCTCTGCTGCATTGATCAAGACCGCATAGCCAGACCGCCAATCGATGTCGGCCTTCACGCCGAAGCTCTCCGCCTGTGCAGCGGCCAGTGCGTGGATGCGCTGGCGCAGCAGTTCGCGCACCGCAGGGTCCAGTGCGCGCACGCTGAGTTCGAGCTTGGCGCTGGCGGGAATGACGTTGTTGGCCTGGCCGGCGTGGAAGGCACCGATGGTCACGACCGCGGTTTGCTGGGGGTCCACATTGCGGCTGACCACGGTCTGCAGGGCCATCACCAAGCTGGCCGCCGCCACCAGTGGGTCGCTCGCCTGGTGGGGCATGGCACCGTGCCCGCCATGGCCACGCACCGTGATCGTGGCGTAGTCGCTGGAGGCCATCATCGGGCCTTCGCGCAGCCACAGGTGCCCTTGCGGCACCCCGGGCATGTTGTGCATGGCGAAGATCGCGTCACAAGGGAAGCGGTCGAACAGGCCATCTTCCATCATCTTCAGCGCACCGCCACCGCCCTCTTCAGCGGGTTGGAAGATGAGGTGCACCGTGCCGTCGAATCCCCCGGTTTCGGCCAAGTGCTGCGCGGCGCCCAGCAGCATGGCGGTGTGGCCATCGTGGCCACAGGCGTGCATCAGGCCCGGTCGCGTGCTGCTCCACGGGCGCCCGGTTTCTTCGGCGATCGGCAACGCGTCCATGTCGGCGCGAATGCCCAGGGCCCTGCCCGACAGGCCGCGCCGCATCGTGCCCACCACCCCGGTGCCGCCCAGGCCTCGCGTGACGTCGTAGCCCCAGTCGCGCAGCTTGCGGGCCACCATCTCCGACGTCCGGTGCTCGTCGAAGGCCAGCTCGGGGAAACGGTGAATCTCACGGCGCAAGGCGGTGAAAGCCTCGGCCTTGGGGCGCAGTTCTTCCAGGACGGTGGTCAAGGTTGGCTCCGACTCGAGGGTTGCGGTTGGCGTGGGCTTGGGGCGGTTCGGGCAAGGCTGCGCCGGCGCCCGGCACCCCAGGCACCGGGCGGGTGGGCCTCACGCCGTGGGAAGAGTCGCCTTACTGGGCTTCGAGCTTGATCGAACGGGCGATGGCGCGGAAGCGCGCCGTCTGGGCGGCGTACTCCTTGTCGGCCTCGGCCAGGCTGAGCATCGTGGGGATGCTGCCGCCGATCTTGGTCAGGCCAGCCTTGGCGTCACCGTCGCCCATCACGCTGGTCAGGGCCTTGTTGAGCTGCTGCACCACGGCCTCGGGCGTGTCCTTGCGCACAAAGTAGCCGGTCCAGGTGTTGAAGCTGAAGTCCTTGATCGACTTGCTGTCGTTGATGCTGGGGTACTTGGCCAGGAAAGGCGCCTCTATCTTGCCCGAGGGCGCCAGCGTGGCCAGCACCTTCAGCCGGCCGGCATCGGCCAGGCCAACGGTCTGTTCACCCACCACGAGGAAGGACACATCAACGGCATTGCCGCCCATGTCCTGCAGCAGCGGGGCCATGCCCTTGTAGGGGATGTGCACCATCTCGGCACCGATCTTCTGTGCGAAGTGCGCGCCCAGCACATGGTAGAGCGAGCCCACCCCCACGCTGCCGTAGGTCAGGGGCTTGCCGGCAGCAGCCGACCGCTTGGCCAGGTCCACCAGCTCATCCACGGTGTTCACATTCAGGCCGGGACGGGCCAGCACCGCCAAAGGCCAGGTGCCGATCATCTGCACGAAGCGAAAGTCTTCGGCCTTGTACCGCACCGCCTGCAGGGCCAGCGGGGCCAGGATCAGCTCATTGGGTGAGCCCTGATACAGGAACTGGCCATCAGCCGGTGCGCTCAGCACCTTCTGGGCGCCCAGGGCACCACCGACGCCACCGAGGTTTTCCACGATGATCATCTGGTTGAGGGCCTTGGCCAGGGGGCGCTCCACGATGCGGGCGATGGCGTCGGACAGGCCGCCCGCCGGGTAGGGCACCATGAGGTTCATGGGCTTGTTCGACTGGGCCAGGGCCAGGCCCTGGCCGCACAGGAGGGCGGCGGCTGCGGTCAGGGCGAAGATCCGGCGTGTGGTTCGGGTCATGGGGGTCTCCTACACAGGTGGTGGTTCGAAGGGAACGCTGGGATCGGCGCTGGGCGCTTTCCCGTGGGCATCGCGGCCTCTGGGACATGAATGTAGAAATCGCCCAGCCTTGCGTCCAATGCATTGTTCATTCAGTTACCATGCATTTGACTCATAGCAAAATCGTGGGGGCCGCAGCCGATGACCCTGGTGCAGTTGAAGCATTTCGTGGCCTTGGCCGAGGCCGGCTCCTTCAGCAAGGCCGCCACCCGGGTGTTCCTGACCCAACCGGCCCTCAGCCGCAGCATCCAGGCCCTGGAAGACGAGTGGGGCGCCAGGCTGTTCGACCGGGTGGGCCGGCGCATCGAGTTGACGCCGTACGGACTGGAAATGCTGCCCCGGGCCCAGCGGCTGCTGTCAGACGCACAGGAACTGCAGCGCACAGGGCGTGAATTCACCTCGGCCGAGGCCGGGGCCCTGCGCATTGGCCTGGGTTCGGGCCCGGGTGCCATGCTGATGGCGCCGCTGCTGCTGACCATGGCGCGCGAACACCCCCAGCTGCACCTGGACATCGCCCGCAGCGGCACCGAGCTGTTGGCCCAGGCACTGCGGGAACGGCGCCTGGATGCCCTGGTGGTCGATGCGCGTTCACTGCGCCCGGCCAGCGACCTCAAGACCGAGTTCCACCACGAGATGCGGGGCGCCTTCATGGTGCGCCGCGGCCATCCCTTGGCCAAGCGCATGGCAGGCACCCGCGCTTTGGCCTTTCATGAATTGGCGCCCTATCCGATCGCCTCCACGCCGCTGAGCGATGAAGTGGCTCGCATCATGGTGGAGCGTTATGGACCACAGGCCAACCCCAGCGAGTGCGTGACGCTGCGCTGCGAGGAGATTTCCAGCCTTGTGGAGGTGGTCGAGCACAGCGATGCCGTCTTGGTGGCCATCCGGCAGGCCGCACCCAAGCTGGTGGAGCTGCGGTTGCGCCCTGCGCTTCAGGCCACCGCCCGCTTCGGGCTGGTGACCCTGGCCGACCGCACCGAGCACCCGGCCCTGGCGGTGGTGCGCCGGGTGATGCAGGACCGCTTGCGCGACCCCCCACCGCAGGAGCACTGACAGCGGGCAGGCCCTTGTGGAACACCCTGAGCAAGGGGCTTTGCGCATCCTCCACAATGCCGCGTTTTGCAATACCTACAGGAGAACACCTTGCGTTCGAACCTTCGACGGTCCGTGTTGACGGCCCTGGCCGCAGCGGCACTTGCAATCCCCTACTCCAACGCCTGGGCACAGGCCTGGCCCAACAAGCCCGTGACCATCGTGGTGCCCTTCCCGCCTGGCGGCGGCACCGATGCCTTTGCGCGCCCCCTGTTCGCGGCCATGACCAAGAACTCGGGCAAGCAGTTCCTCATCGACAACAAGGGCGGTGCAGGTGGCACCCTGGGTGCAGGCATCGCCTCGCGCGCAGCACCGGACGGATACACCTTCTTCATGGGCGCGGTGCACCACGCGATCGCGCCGTCGATGTACCCCAAGCTGGACTACAACATCGAGACCGACTTCGTGCCGGTGGGCCTGGTGTCCAGCGTGCCGCAGGTGGTGGTGGTGAACCCGGCCAAGGTGCAGGCGAACACGCTGCCCGAATTCCTGGCCTTCGTGCGTGCCAACCCCGGCAAGCTGAACTACGGCTCGGCCGGCAACGGCACCTCGCACCACCTGGCCGGTGAACTCTTCAAGCTGCAGAGCAAGACCTTCATCACCCACATCCCCTACCGCGGTGCCGGCCCGGCACTGCAGGACCTGATCGCGGGTCAGGTCGATGTGATGTTCGACGGCTTGGGTTCAAGCGCCGCGCATATCAGAGGCGGGCGCATCAAGGCCCTGGCCGTGGCCGCGGATAAGCCGGCGCCAGGCTTCCCGAACGTGCCCACGGCCAAGGATGGCGGCATGGCGCAGTACCAGGTGGCCACCTGGT
>RFTU01000038.1 GCA_009923315.1 Betaproteobacteria bacterium | reverse complement strand
CCACATGACCAATTCGCGGCTGACCGACCCCGAGGTGCTGGAGTTCCGCTTCCCGGTGCGGCTGGACGGCTACGAGATCCGACGTGGCTCGGGCGGTGCGGGGCAGTGGCGTGGCGGCGATGGAGGCATTCGGCGGGTGCGTTTCCTGGAGGCGATGACGGCCGGCATCTTGAGCAATGGTCGCGTGCATCCGGCCTTTGGCCTGGCCGGTGGCCAGCCTGGCCAGCCCGGCCTGAACCGCGTGCAGCGCGCAGATGGCACGGTGCACGAACTGCCGCACATCGGGCAGGTGGAGATGGCGCCTGGTGATGTGTTCGAAGTGCACACGCCCGGAGGGGGCGGCTATGGTGAGCCGGGTGTGGCCGGCACAGTCGCCGAGGGGCTGGCGCCATCGATACGCTGAACCTGCAGCAGCACCACGATCTCCGACTGCGAATCCAGCTTCGAGGTGGACCCCAGGCCCAGGAAGCCGCCCTGCTTGATCTGGCTTTGGTTGAACTCACTGAGGCCACCCAACAGTATCACCTCCCCGCTGCGCGCCACCACATCTGACCTGAAGGCGCGGCGCAGTTTGGTGGGGGTGGTGGCCAGGCCGGTTTCCGTCTTGACGAAGGAGGAAAGTTCCTGCCAGATCAGCAGGCGTATCGACTCCTGCAGGATGCGTGGGCTGATGTTGAGCAGCACGCCGGCACTTTGGTAGGTGACGCTTTGCTGCGAGCTGCCGCTGTAGGTGATGATGGAGCCCAGCGTGGGCGTGTCGGTGCCGATGGTGACCGACGCCACGCTGCCGTCGGAGGCCCTCAGCACAGGGCTGGAAATCAGCCGCACGCGACTGTCGCTGGTCAGGCGGCCGATGGACAGCGCCATGTCGCGCCCGCCCAGGCGCAGCACGCTCAAGTCACCCGCGGCCGTGCCCATGTTGCCGCTGAGCCGGCCTTCAAGCAGGCTGAAGATGAGCTGCACGGCGGTGTCTTTGCTCTGCGTATCGCGCACCTCCATCACATAGGCCTGCAGCAGCACCTCCGGAACCGGAACGTCCACCTGTTCCAGGAAGTTCTTGATGTGTTGCACATCGTTGGGATACCCCCGAACCACCAGGAAGTTCGGCGCTAAGGCCGCCTGTGAGGGGTCCTGAAACGGTGAGGTGTTGAAGCCGCTGTACGTGGCTTGCGGCACCAGGGCGCTGACCGACGCGCCGTAGCCCGTGGCCTGGCCGGTCAGCACCGCGCCGCCGATGTCCAGGTTGGGCACTCCCATCGCCGGGGCTTGCCCTTCGGTGGCCCAGCGTGACGTGGTGCCGAAGGGGTCGGTGGTGGCGTAATCGGTGGTGTGGGGTACCGCCGTGCTCGAGTAGTTGAAGGTCAGCCGAGGAAAGAGAGGAAAGTAGCCCGCCAAGGCGGCAATCGTGCGGTGCTTGGGCGAGTAGACCCACAGTTCCTGGTCCAAGGGGTTGCCGCCCGGCGCGCTTTCCGGGTGGATCACCAACACCCCGGACACCTCGGTAATGGTCAGCCCCAAGTTGCTCAAGACCTGACGCACCAGGGGCAGAGGCTCCGTTCCCCGAAAGCGGCTGAGGTCGGCCGTGATCACCACCTGGTGCACCGATGCCGAGGGCATCAGCACGTAGGCCTGCCGGCCCGATTCGCCCAAAGTGCTACGCAGAAATTCGGCCAGCGTGACCTGGCCCGGCGCGGCTATGGTGGGTGTGGGGGTTAGCGCCCGCGCGCCGTTCGTGGGCATCAGCACGCGGGGCACCGCCGGGATCGGTGTTTGCCGAATCAGCTTCCAAGGCGAGGGGGTGGAGGGGACGTGCGGAGGCGGCGTGTTCGGTTGGGCCCACGATGGTGGGGCCTGCAGGGCCAGGACCGTGATCACGCACAAGCTCAGGGCGAGAGCCGAGGCCCCATGCAGGACCCGGCCCGTGCTGGGCGATGAAAGCAGACGGTGCCCCCAGGGGGCCGTGCCCAGGCTCACGGCGTGTTAACGAACAGACCCAAGTCGGCTGCGGTGTAGCTGCGGTTGGGGTCCAGTACCAACGCCGCGCGGCGGAACAGCACATTGCGCTGAGGCAGGTGCATGTCCCATGGATTGAGGTTGGTCCAATGGTAGATGCCGTGCTTCACATAGGGCTGAGCGGTGGGCTGGTTGTAGCCCACCGGTCCCTTGTAATTCACCACCAGGCTGCCGTTGATCCAGGTTCGGATGAAAGGCGATGCGGCCGGATCGGTGGACACCAGGGCCTGGGTCACCACCGTGATCCACTGATTGGGAACCCAACTGTTGGTCGACCACAGCACTTGGGTGCTCACAGTGGACGGTGTGGGGGTTGGCGATGAGCTGGTTCGCATCACCAGGCGCATCTGCCCATCGCGCGAGAGCAAGGCGTAGATGGGCTGCAGGCCGCTGGTGTCGCCCGCATGCCACTGGGCGAGCTGCTGTTCGTCGTTGGTGGACCGCCAGTCGGGCAGGTAGACGCTGTAGGCATGCCAGAACAGACGCCCGCGTGGCAAACCGCTGATGCTGGAGTTGAAGGCGGTTTCGCAGCGGTAGGAGCCCGCGGTCAGTGGGTCGGTGGGCATGAGCGTGAAGCGCAGGGCCCAGCGGCGCGTGTCCACGGGATCGGGCACTCGCCCAAAGCGCAGGGTGCCGCCCTGCGGCAGTGGGGTGCCGTTGATGCCTTGCTCGGGCACCGTTTGCGACGGAATGATGAGCCCATAGCACTGCACGTTGCCAAAGGCCTGCTGGCTCAGGCTGATGCCGGGCACAAACTGCGCCAGGATGTCCTGTGCGGCCACGGGCGTGGCTCGCGCCCCCGATGCTGGGGCCAAGACCAGGGCCGTCATCAGTGAAACCATGAGCTTCATGGCCGTTCTCCGGTGATGGTGCGATAGCCGATGGTGGTCCGGGTGATGCGGTGGGCTCTTGCGCCGGCTCAGGGATGACCGCGGTGCGGCGGGAGCAGCTCATGGGAACCGTCGTTTCGCGGGGAACGTTCGCCTGCCAACCGACCCGGCATTCGGGTTTTCCCGTTACACTCCGGTCATGCAAACCTTTCCTCCGCTGCTGTTGGCGGCCCGCGCTCCAGCGTGGTGCATCGCCGTGGCCGAGCGGTGCGCTGGGGTGCTGACCACGACCACGATCAAGACCAAGATCACCACGGGCTGATCGGCCTCGGTTCGTCGTGCGCCCCACCGGCCAGACGAGCCGGGCAGGCAGCCAACACGCATTCGTGACTGTTGACTGAAAGGGCGATGAAATGAGCAAGCGGGTAGGCCTCGTCGGGTGGCGTGGCATGGTGGGCTCGGTCCTGATGGACCGCATGCAGGCCGAGAAGGACTTCGACCTGATCGAGCCCGTCTTCTTCTCCACGTCGAGTGCGGGCGGCAACGCGCCGTCCATGGCCAAGCGGCACACCACGCTGCACAACGCCCACGACGTGGCGCAGCTGGCCCAGTGCGACATCATCCTCACCTGCCAGGGCGGTGACTACACCAAGGACGTCTTTCCCAAGCTGCGCGCCGCCGGCTGGGCTGGCCACTGGATCGATGCCGCCTCGGCCCTGCGCATGCAAGAGGACGCGGTCATCATCCTGGACCCGGTCAATGGCAGCTTGATCCGCCGCACGCTGGCCGCCGGTGGCAGGAACTGGATCGGAGGCAATTGCACCAATTCGATTCTGCTCATGGGCTTATCGGGTTTGTTCCATGCCGGGTTGGTGGACTGGGTCAGCTCCATGACCTACCAGGCCGCCTCGGGCGGTGGGGCCAACCACATGCGCGAATTGCTCAAAGGAATGGGCGTATGCCATGCTGCTGCCGGTGCCGACCTGAACAACCCCGCCACGGCGATCCTGGAGATCGACCGCCGCGTCGCCCAGGCCATCCGCCAGGATGTGCCCACCGAGTACTTTGGCGCGCCCTTGGCCGGCGGTTTGATTCCCTGGATCGACTCACAACTGGACAATGGCCAATCCAAGGAAGAGTGGAAGGGCCAGGCCGAGGTCAACAAGATTCTGGGTACCGAGCAGACGATTCCCGTAGACGGCCTGTGCGTGCGCATCGGCGCCATGCGCTGCCACAGCCTGGCGCTCACGCTCAAGCTGAAGAAGGACCTGCCCCTGGCCGAGATCGAATCCATCATCAAGGGCAGCAACCCCTGGGTGAAGTGGGTGCCCAACGATCGCGCCACCACCGTCAAGGAATTGACGCCGGCGTCCATCACCGGCGGCTTACAGGTGGGCGTGGGCCGCGTGCGCAAGCTCAATATGGGGCCCGAGTACGTGTCGGCCTTTGTGATCGGCGACCAACTCCTGTGGGGCGCAGCCGAGCCATTGCGCCGCATGTTGCGCATCCTGCTCGAGGCTTGAGCATCCGCGCATGAGCCGCATCGCGCTGGGCGTGCGCTACCGCGGTACGGTGTATCAGGGCTGGCAAAGTCAGCCCGGTGGCCGAACCGTGCAGGATCAATTGGAACGGGCGCTGGCGCAGTTCGCGGCACAGCCGATTCGCACGGTGTGCGCCGGTCGCACCGACACCGGTGTACACGCCCTCAACCAGGTGGTGCACTTTGATACCCCGGTGCAGCGCGAGCCGTTTTCCTGGGTACGCGGCACCAACCGCTACCTGCCCGATGACATCGCGGTGCAGTGGTGTGTTCCGGTTGCCGAGACCTTCCATGCGCGCAACGCCGCCATCGGCCGACGCTACCGCTACCGGCTCTTGCAGTCGCCCGTGCGTCCATCCTTGGAGGTGGGCCTGTGCGGCTGGACCTTCCATGAACTCGATGCGCAGGCGATGCAGCAGGCCGCAGCCCTATTGATCGGTGAGCACGACTTCAGCTCCTTTCGCGCTGCGGAGTGCCAGGCAGCGTCGCCGGTGAAGATGCTGCGCCAATTGCGCATCACGCGCAGCGGCGCCCTGTGGCACTTTGACTTCGAGGCCTCGGCCTTCCTGCACCACATGGTGCGCAACATCATGGGCTGTCTCCTCTTCGTGGGGCAGGGCAACAGGCCTGCTGCATGGATGGGCGAGGTGCTCGCTGCGCGTTCGCGCGAGGTGGCTGCGCCCACCTTCTCCCCCGATGGCTTGTATTTCTTGGGGCCGGTGTATGGGCCTGCATGGGACCTGCCACAGCCTCGGTTCGAGACGGAACCGTGGTCCTGCGAATAGCCTCAAACGCCTCATGCCCAGACACATCCTGCCCGAGTCCCAGCTCCATCCCGCCATCCGCGACCATGTGGCAGCCCTGCAGGGTGATCTCATCGAACAGGTGATGGGTGCGATGGCCGTGCACCGTGTGGTGGTGGGCATGGCCGGCCATGGGTCAATCTCGCCCCTTGTGCTCAAGCCAGGCACGCGACAATCCAAGCATGAAGCGTCTGCGCACCCTCATCAAGATATGCGGCCTCACGCGTGAGGCCGATGTGGACGCGGCCGTGCAGGCCGGCGCCGACTACGTGGGCTTCGTGCACTACCCGCCGAGTCCGCGGCATGTGGAACTGGATCGCGCGGCTGAATTGGCCGCGCGGCTGCCCGATGCGGTCACGCCGGTCCTGCTCGTGGTGAACCCGCAGGCGGGGCTGGTGCGCGCCGGGCTGGCTCGTCTGCCGCGGGCCGTCGTGCAGTTCCATGGTGATGAAACGCCCGAGCAATGCCAGACGGCGGCTCAGCAGCATGCCTTCTGGCGGGCCGCCCGGATGCGCCCAGGTCTTGACTTGCTAAACTTCGCCCTTGCATTTCAGCAGGCACAAGCCATCTTGCTCGACGCGCATGTCGAAGGGTATGGCGGTGCCGGAAAGTCCTTCGATTGGTCGCTCATTCCCGCCGGCGTTCCCGCTCGGCTCGTTTTGTCTGGTGGGTTGAATCCTGCCAATGTGACCGATGGCATCCATCGCGTACGGCCTTGGGCCGTTGACGTGAGCTCTGGCGTCGAAGTGGCCAAAGGCATCAAGGACGCCGGCTTGATGAAGGATTTCTGTGAGGCGGTCAGGGCAGCCGATGCCCGCCGTGACGACTGAAGCCCCTGGGTCGACTGGTGAACCCTGGCTGCAGTTGCCGCTTTACCCAACACCCAACGCGTCGTCGACGCTGAGATCATGCTGAACTACGACCAACCCGACGCCCGGGGCCACTTCGGCCCCTATGGCGGCACCTTCGTGGCCGAGACGCTCATCCACGCTTTGGATGAGCTCAAGGCGGCCTATGCCCGCTACCAGCACGACCCTGAATTCCTGGCCGAATTCAAACGCGAACTCAAGCACTTCGTGGGTCGGCCCAGCCCCATCTACCACGCCGATCGGCTCAGTCGCGAACTCGGCGGCGCGCAGATCTACCTCAAGCGCGAAGACCTCAATCACACCGGCGCGCACAAGGTGAACAACACGATCGGGCAGGCCCTGCTGGCCAAGCGCATGGGCAAGCCGCGCGTGATCGCCGAAACGGGTGCTGGCCAGCATGGCGTGGCCACGGCCACCATCTGCGCGCGCTACGGCCTGGAGTGCGTGGTGTACATGGGTTCTGAAGATGTGAAGCGCCAAAGCCCGAATGTCTACCGCATGAAGCTCTTGGGCGCCACCGTGGTACCGGTGGAGTCCGGTAGCAAGACGCTCAAGGACGCGCTCAATGAAGCCCTGCGTGACTGGGTGACCCACGTCGAGAACACCTTCTACATCATCGGTACGGTAGCCGGCCCCCACCCCTATCCGATGATGGTGCGCGACTTTCAGAGCGTGATCGGGCAGGAGTGTCGGGTGCAGATGCCCGAGATGACCGGCCGCCAGCCCGATGCGGTGTTGGCCTGCGTCGGTGGGGGCAGCAACGCCATGGGCATCTTCTATCCCTACATCCAGGAAGAAGGCACCCGGCTGATTGGCGTGGAGGCCGCCGGCCACGGCCTGGACAGTGGCAAGCATTCAGCCTCCTTGCAACGCGGCCAGCCTGGCGTGCTGCATGGCAACCGCACCTACCTGTTGCAGGATGAGGCCGGTCAAGTCACCGAAACACACTCGATTTCCGCCGGCCTGGACTACCCCGGGGTGGGTCCGGAGCACGCCTTTCTCAAGGACATCGGCCGCGCCGAGTATGTGGGGATCACCGATGATGAAGCGATGGTCGCTTTCCATCGTCTGTGCCGCACCGAGGGCATCATCCCCGCTTTGGAGAGCAGTCATGCTCTGGCCTATGCGATGAAACTGGCGCCCACCATGCGACCGGACCAGACGCTGCTCGTGAATCTGTCCGGTCGGGGCGATAAGGACATCGGCACGGTGGCCGACCTGAGCGGTGCAGACTTCTACTGCAGGCCGTCGTGCCGCGGGCAGACGGTCAAGACCGGCGGGGCTGCCGTGGTGAGCCTGCAGGAGATCAAGCGATGAGCCGTATCCAGCCCACCTTTGAGGCTCTGGCCGCTGCCGGTCGCAAGGCGCTGATTCCCTTCGTCACCGCTGGCGACCCTTACCCCGACGCCACGGTGGACATCATGGTGGCGATGGCGCGGGCCGGCGCCGACGTGATCGAACTGGGCGTGCCGTTTTCCGACCCGATGGCCGACGGTCCCGTGATTCAGAAGGCTGCCGAGCGCGCCTTGGCCCAGGGCGTCGACCTTTCGAGGGTGTTGGACATGGTGCGCGGGTTTCGCGCACGGGACGGCCACACGCCGGTGGTGCTGATGGGTTACGCCAACCCCATCGAGCGTTACGACCTCAAGCGCGGCGCGCTGGCCTTTGTGCGCGATGCCCAGGCCGCCGGTGTAGATGGCGTGCTGGTGGTGGACTACCCGCCGGAAGAGGTGGAGGCGTTTTCGGCGGCGCTCCAGGCGGCGGACATGGACCTGATCTTCCTGCTGGCGCCCACCTCAACCGAGATGCGCATGGCGTCGGTGGGGCGGCTGGCCAGCGGCTATGTCTACTACGTGTCCCTCAGGGGGGTGACCGGAGCAGGGCATCTGGATACCGAGGCGGTGGCCGAGGCCATTCCGCGCATCCGCCGGCATGTGAGTATTCCGGTGGGCGTGGGCTTCGGGATTCGTGACGCGGCCACCGCGCAAGCCGTGGGCCGCCATGCCGATGCGGTGGTGATCGGCTCGCGCCTGGTGCAGATCTTGGAAGCGCAGCCCCGTGATAAGGTGGCGGCTTCGGCGGGAGACTTCATCGCCGAGATCCGTGGTGCCCTGGACGCACTGCCTGCACCCCAGTCCGCACACAAGCCTGGAGCTGTTGCATGAGTTGGTTCGAAAAGCTGCTGCCGCCCAAGATTCAACCCACCGACCCCTCCGAGCGCCGATCGGTACCCGAAGGCCTGTGGGTCAAGTGCCCGTCTTGCGAGACGGTGCTCTACAGCACCGACCTGCGGGAGAACGTGAACGTGTGCCCCAAGTGCGGCCACCACCACCGGATGGCTGCGCGCGCGCGCTTGGATGCCTTTCTGGACCCCGAAGGCCGCTACGAGATCGGCCAGGAAGTGGTGCCGGTGGATGCGCTCAAGTTCAAGGACAGCCGCAAGTACCCAGAGCGACTGAAGGAGGCCCTGGAGAACACCGGGGAAACCGACGCCCTCGTGGTGATGGGCGGCGCGGTGATGAGCGTGCCCTTGGTAGCGGCCTGCTTTGAGTTCGACTTCATGGGCGGCTCCATGGGCTCGGTGGTGGGCGAGCGCTTCGTGCGCGGTGTCGAGGCGGCCCTCGAGCAGAAGGTGCCTTTCGTGTGCTTCACCGCCACGGGTGGCGCGCGCATGCAGGAAGGCCTGTTGAGCCTGATGCAGATGGCCAAGTGCAACTCGACCCTGACCCTGCTGGCCAAGGCCCGCTTGCCATACATCAGCGTGTTGACCGACCCCACCATGGGTGGCGTCTCCGCGGGCTTTGCATTCATGGGTGATGTGGTGGTGGCTGAGCCCAACGCGTTGATCGGCTTTGCCGGCCCGCGGGTGATCGAGAACACGGTGCGAGAGAAGCTGCCCGAGGGCTTCCAGCGCGCGGAGTTTCTGTTGACCAAGGGCGCCGTGGACATGATCGTGGACCGGCGTGAACTGCGTCTGAAGGTGGCGCGGCTGCTGGCCATGTTGCAGCGCCAGAGCGCTGACGCGGTGGCATGACGAGCGCGGACCCGAACGGCCGCCTCCCCGAGCCCGACGCGGCGCCTGATGAAGGCGCCGCGGGCGTTTTCGGGCTCGTGCATCCCGATTGGACCTTGGCTGACTGGTTGGTCCATGTGGAGCGATTGCACCCGGTGGGCATCGACATGACCTTGGCGCGTACCCGAGAGGTGGCGCAGCGTCTGGGCTTGCGGTTTGGAGTGCCCGTGGTGATGGTGGCCGGCACCAATGGAAAGGGTTCGACCTGCGCGATGCTGGAGGCCATTGCCTTGCGCTCGGGGTACCGCGTGGGCCTGTACAGCAAGCCGCACCTGGTGCACTTTGAGGAGCGCTGCCGGCTCAATGGACAGATGGTGGAGCCCGCTGCCCTGCTGCCGCACTTCCAGGCGGTGGAGGCCGTTCGCGCCGACATCACCCTGACCTATTTCGAGTTCACCACCTTGGCCATCATGCGTCTGTTGTCGCAAGCTGCGCTTGACTTGGTGATCCTGGAGGTGGGCCTGGGGGGCCGGTTGGATGCGGTGAATATCGTCGATGCCGATGTCTCCGTCATCACCAGCATCGACCTGGACCACACCGAGTACCTCGGCCCTGACCGTGAAAGCATCGGTCGGGAAAAGGCGCACATCATGCGCAGTGGCCGCGCCGCCGTGGTCAGTGACCCACTGCCGCCGTCCTCCGTGCTCGCGCATGCGCAGTCCGTGGGCGCCGATCTGTGGCTGGCCGGGCGCGATTTCGCCCATGGTGGTGACCGCCAACAGTGGCATTGGAAGGGGCGCGCCAGGCGATACCACGCGCTGTCGTACCCCGCGCTGCGAGGGGCAAATCAACTGATCAACGCGTCCGGCGTGCTGGCGGCCTTCGAAGCCTTGGCTGATCGGTTGCCCATCACGGCCCAAGCCGTGCGCGAGGGCCTGGCCTTGGTGGAGCTGCCCGGGCGCTTCCAGATCGTGCCGGGGCAACCCGTGCTGGTGCTGGATGTGGCCCACAACCCGCACGCCGTGGCCACGTTGGCTGTGAACCTCGACCAGATGGGCTTTTACCCGCGCACCTTCGCCGTATTCGGTGCCATGCGTGACAAGGACCTGGCCCAGGTGGTGCAGCCGCTGTTGCCTCTGGTTTCACAGTGGCATGTTTGCGGCTTGCCCACGCCTCGAGCGGCGACGGGCCAGGAGTTGCGCGAGGTGCTGCAGCGTGCGGGGGCCGGCGACAGCTCGGTGGTGGGCCACGATACCCCCGCGCAGGCCCTGCAGGCAGCCCTATGCGCAGCGGACCCGGCAGATAGAATCCTGGTCTTTGGTTCCTTCTGGACCGTGGGCGGTGTGATCGCCCAGGGCCTGCCCAAACTGGGGTCGGCGCACGGCCGCTAGCGCGGCAGCGTTTCGGCGGTGCGCTGCCTTCCTCACTGGGGCCAGGCGGAGCCCCGCACGACAGGCCTGCTGGTGCCGGCCAACCGATCTCCAAGATGGCCCTGCTGAAATTCCTGCGTCGCCCCGGATCTTCAACGGAACCCACACCCTCCGGGGCGTCCTCGGTGGCCGCGCAAGCCGTTCAGGCCGCGCGCCAACAGGCCCGCCGCCGGTTGATGGGTGCCGTGGTGTTGCTGGGTATCGGCATCATCGGATTTCCCCTGGTGTTCCAGACCCAGCCCCGTCCGATCCCCGTCGACATTCCGATTGAGATTCCCAACCGCAACCAAGCGGGTGCCTTGAAGGCCGATGCGCCGGCCACGCCGACCGCGCCTGCACCGCCCGAGCCACCAGCCCAGGACAAGCCTCCAGATTCAAGCGCCACACCGCGTGCCTCAGCGGCCCCTGCGCCGGTGGAGGTCGAGGTGTTGCCGCCTGCGCGCGTGGACGCCGAGACGGCCAAGCCGGAGACCAAAGTCGAACCCGACAAGGACCGCGGTCGCTTCGTGGTGCAGGCGGGCTCCTACACCGACCTGGATACCGTGCGCGAGGTTCGTCACAAACTCGAGCGATTGGGTGTCAAGACCTACACCCAAGCCGTGGTCATAGACGGTGTGACGCGGGTGCGGGTGAGGGTAGGGCCGTTCAACAGCCGGCAGGAAGCCCAAGATACGTTGAACAAGGTCAAGGCAGCGGGCGTTGCGGCTTCGCTGCTGCAGCTGTAAGGCCGCAGGCAAGCCATGCAGGTACTGGACATGCCCGCGGTGGACGTGGCCATGCTGATCGTGATGATCGTGTCGGCCGCAGTGGGCGTTTGGAGAGGCTTCATCTACGAGGCGGCGTCTCTATTGGGTTGGGTGGTGGCCTACGCGGGCGCACAGCGCTTTTCCCCCTGGCTCATGGCGCAGTGGGCCCTACAGGGCTATGCGCCGGAGCTGGGCCGTGGCACTGCGTTCCTTTTGCTGTTCGTGGCGATCCTGTTGGTCTGGGCGCTGGCCGCGCGGCTGTTGCGCCGTGTGGTGCACGCCACGCCGCTGCAGGTGCCCGACCGTCTGGGGGGAGCGGCTTTCGGCCTGGTCCGCGGTGTTTTGATTCTGCTGGTCACGGCCACCGTGGTGGCCTGGACACCCCTGAAGGACCTCGAAGGGTGGCAGGCGTCGCAGGGCCGTGTTTGGCTGGAGCGGTTGATCGAGGGTCTGAGGCCGTACTGGCCCGACGGGCTGACCGAGCAGGTGCGGGACCAGATTCCCGAAAAAGCGCGTGAAGTGCTCAACGGGACCTAACAGGGGGAATACGCGATGTGCGGGATCGTGGGCGTGATGTCCCAGTCACCGGTCAACCAGCTGATCTATGACGCCTTGCTGCTGTTGCAGCATCGTGGGCAGGATGCCGCCGGCATCGTGACCATGCAAGGCGACAAGTACTTCATGCACAAGGCCCGCGGCATGGTGCGCGATGTGTTCCGCACGCGCAACATGCGTGCGCTGGGCGGCAACATGGGGCTGGGCCAAGTGCGCTACCCCACAGCAGGCAATGCCTACAGCGAAGAGGAGGCGCAGCCCTTCTACGTGAACGCCCCCTACGGCATCGTGCTGGTGCACAACGGCAACCTGACCAACGCTGCTGCGCTCAAGCGTGAGCTGTTCGACATTGACCGTCGACACCTCAACACCGAGAGCGACACCGAGGTGCTGATCAACATCCTGGCTCACGAGCTCGAGAGCGTGGCCCGCGATGTGCAGCTCACACCCGACCGGGTGTTTGAGGCGGTACGAGGCGTGCACCAACGGATCAAGGGCTCCTACGCGGTGGTGGCGTTGATCGCCGGCCATGGGCTCCTGGCCTTCCGCGACCCCTATGGCATTCGCCCACTGGTTTACGGCGTGGCCCATGGCCCTGAAGGGCAGGATGTGATGGTGGCCAGCGAGAGCGTGGCCCTGGACGGCAGCGGTTTCAAGGTGGCGCGCAATGTGGCGCCGGGCGAGGCGCTGTTCATCGACCTCAAGGGCCAAGTACACAGCCAGCAGTGTGCCCAGCACATCGTGCTCAACCCCTGCATCTTCGAGTTCGTCTATTTGGCGCGGCCTGATTCGGTGATCGACGGCGTGTCGGTCTATCAGGCGCGGGTGAACCTGGGCCAGAGCCTGGCCCAGCGGGTGATTTCAATGATGCCGCCATCAGACATCGACGTGGTGATCCCGATTCCCGAGAGCAGTCGGCCCTCGGCTATGCAGCTCGCCGTGGAACTGGGTCGGCCCTATCGGGAAGGCTTTGTCAAGAATCGCTATGTGGGTCGGACCTTCATCATGCCCGGGCAGTCGATGCGCAAGAAGAGTGTTCGGCAAAAGCTCAATGCCATCACCAGCGAGTTCAAGGGCCGCAATGTGCTGTTGGTCGATGACTCCATCGTGCGGGGCACCACCAGCAAGGAGATTGTTCAGATGGCCCGCGAAGCCGGTGCACGCAAGGTCTTCATGGCCAGTGCCGCGCCACCCGTGCGCTTTCCGAACGTGTACGGGATCGACATGCCCACGCGCGAGGAGCTGATTGCTCACGACCGCTCGGTGGATCAGATCCGCTCCTTCATCGGTGCTGATGCCTTGATCTATCAGGATGTGGACGCGATGAAGCGGGTGGTGGGGCAGCTCAACCCTCAGATCGCAGGCTTTGAAGCCTCCTGCTTCGATGGCCATTACATCACCGGAGATGCAGCGCAAGGCCCAGGGTGAGGAGGAAGACGGCCCCGGCCGCGGCCGTCTGACACTGCCCAACGCCGCCGCCCAGGAGGGCGCGTGATGGGCAAGCCTCACCACGACCACGACAAGCCGTTGGTCAGCGGTCTCCAAGATGGTCCCTGGGGCAATGCCCGGCTGCCCTCCGACGTGCGGCTGGACACCCTGGCCGTGCGCGAAGGGTTGCCACCCTCGCAGTGGGGCGAAAACGCGGAGGCTCTGTTTCTGACCAGCAGCTTCGTCCACCCCAGTGCCGAGGTGGCTGCGCGTCGCTTTGCCAACGAGGAGGAGGGCTTCGTCTACTCCCGCTTCTCCAATCCCACGGTGAGCATGATGGAGCGGCGGCTGGCCGCGCTGGAGGGCACCGAGGCTTGCATCGGCACCTCCAGTGGCATGGCCGCGGTGATGCTGCTGCTCATGGGTTTGCTCAAGGCGGGCGACCATGTGGTGTGCTCGCGCAGCGTGTTCGGCTCCACCATCAAGCTCATTCAGGGCGAGTTCGGCAAGTTCGGCCTGCACAGCACCTTCGTGTCGCAGACCGATGTGGATGAATGGCAGCGCGCGGTTCAGCCCAACACCAAGTTGTTGTTTGCCGAGACCCCCAGCAACCCGCTGACCGAAGTGTGTGATATCGCGGCCTTGGCTGACATTGCCCGCCGCGCCGGCGCGTGGTTTGCGGTGGACAACTGCTTTTGTACGCCGGCGCTTCAGCGCCCCGTCGACTATGGCGCCGACCTGGTGATCCATTCGGGGACCAAGTACCTCGACGGCCAGGGCCGTGTGGTCGCTGGGGCGGTTTGCGGTTCTTCAGAACTCGTGCAGGAACGGTTCGTGCCGGTGATGCGTTCTGCTGGGATGAGCCTGTCGCCATTCAACGCCTGGGTGGTCCTCAAGGGCATGGAGACCTTGAGCATCCGCATGCAAGCGCAAAGCGCGCGGGCGTTGGCCCTGGCGCAGTGGTTGGAAGCACAGCCGGCTGTGCAGAAGGTCTACCACCCGGGTCTTCAGTCGCATCCCCAGCACGCATTGGCGATGCGCCAGCAACAGGGCAGCGGCGGCGCGGTGGTGAGCTTCATCGTCAAAGGGGAGGGCGCGGCGGCGGCGCGCGCCAACGCATTTGCCACCATCGATGCCACGCGCATTTGCTCCATCACCGCCAACTTGGGCGACACCAAGACCACCATCACCCACCCGGCCAGCACCTCTCACGGGCGCCTGACCGAGGCGCAGCGGGAAGCCGCCGGCATCGTCCAGGGCATGATTCGGGTGGCGGTGGGTTTGGAAGATCTTGAAGACCTGAAGTCAGACCTCGCCAGAGGCTTGGCGCTGGTGGTTTGAAGATGAGCGGCTTGATTCGTACACGCATTGCGCCGTCACCCACTGGCTTCCTGCATCTGGGTACCGCTCGCACCGCCCTGTACTCCTGGGCCTTTGCCCGCCACTTTGGCGGCCAGTTCATTCTGCGCATCGAAGACACCGATGTGGCGCGCTCCACTCAGGAATCGGTGGATCAGATTCTGCAATCGATGCAGTGGTTGGGCCTGGACTACGACGAAGGCCCGATCTTCCAGATGCAGCGACTTCAGCGCTACCACGAGGTGGTGGAGTTGCTGGTGCACGCCCGCCGAACTCGACGAGATGCGTGAGGGACAAAAGGCGCGCGGGGAAAAAACCCGCTACGACGGCCGTTGGCGCCCGGCGCCGGGCAAGGTGCTTCCGGCACCGCCTGCAGGGGTGCGGCCGGTGGTGCGGTTTGCCAACCCGCTGCACGGGATGGTGACTTGGGATGACCTGGTCAAGGGGCCCATCAGCATCTCCAATGAGGAGATCGACGACCTGATCATCCTGCGTCCGGCCTCTGATGAAGAAGCGGCCGGTTCGTTGGGTATCCCCACCTACAACTTTGCGGTGGTGGTCGACGATTGGGATATGCGCATCACCCATGTGTTCCGAGGCGACGAGCACATCAACAACACGCCTTGGCAGATCAACATCTACCGCGCGCTGGGCGCGCCGGTGCCCGCGTTCGGCCACTGTCCCATCATCTTGGGCGATGACGGCCTGAAGCTCAGCAAGCGACGGGGGGCGGTCAGTGTGACCGCTTATCAGGAAGGCGGCTACCTGCCAGAGGCCATGTTGAACTACCTCGCCCGTTTAGGCTGGAGCCACGGTGATGAAGAACTCTTCGGCCCCCAGCAGATGGTGCAGTGGTTCGACGGGACGCACCTGGCCAAGAGCCCCGCACAGTGGGACCCTGCCAAGTTGGCTTGGGTGAATGCGCACTACATCAAGCAGGCCGACGACGCCCGTCTCGCGACTTTGGTTCGGGAGCAGCTGCTGCGCCGTGGCTTGAGCGTCGCGCACAACGATACGCTGGTGGCGCAATGTGCTTTGTTCAAGGATCGGTGCAGCACCACCGTGGAGCTGGCTGATTGGGTGCAGCTGTATCACAGTGCCCCAACGCCGTCGGCAGAAGAGCGCGCACTGCACGTCACCGAGGCCGTGGTGCCGGCGCTGAGGTCGCTGCGCGATCGCTTGTCCTCATGCGACTGGACCAAGCCAGCCATTGCCGATGCGCTGAAGGAGACCTTGGCCGCACACGGGCTCAAGATGCCCGCTTTGGCCATGCCACTGCGCCTGCTGGTGTGTGGTCGTCTGCAGACCCCATCGGTGGACGCGGTGTTGTCCCTGTTTGCCCGGGAGGAAGCCCTCCAGCGCTTGCGGGAGGTCTGAAAAACATGCTAGACTCGCGGTCTTGCTTGAACGGTGCGACGCCTTCAATGCTCGACAAAAAACGAGCGGGGGTATAGCTCAGCTGGGAGAGCGCTTGCATGGCATGCAAGAGGTCAGCGGTTCGATCCCGCTTACCTCCACCACCACAAGTGGTTCGCCGGTGGCGCAGCGTGAAAGCAGGGAAAGATCAAGTCCCCTTCGTCTAGAGGCCTAGGACACGACCCTTTCACGGTTGTAACAGGGGTTCGAATCCCCTAGGGGACGCCAAGTTGGGTGGCACTTGCAGGGCAACCTGGAACGCCACCACCGCTGCGGAGCGGTAGTTCAGTTGGTTAGAATACCGGCCTGTCACGCCGGGGGTCGCGGGTTCGAGCCCCGTCCGCTCCGCCAAACATCAAGCAAAGACGCGCCTTCGGGCGCGTTTTTCGTTTGCGCCAGGCGCTTTCCCTCACGGATGCGGGCGGCATTAAGGGAAATCACTGATCTACATACGCCCTGCCTGGCCTGTTCATGTCAATCGCCTTGTGATAACTTCGGGCGGTCGGTGCGTTTTCGCACAGTCGGTGGAGTGGCCGATGGCGTCGACCTACGAAGCATTTGAATTCAACGTCCGTTTGGGGTATTCGGCTGGTGCTGTGCTCCATTTGCGCGTGCACGCGCCCGATCGGGCGCGCGCGTGGGAGCGTGTGCGGCAGATGCACCCCAGGGCTGTGGAGGCCGTGGGCACCAAGCCTGAAGCAGCTGAACCCTCCGATCTCGCCTACGGCGAGCGCCGCCAAGCAGCCGGGTGAGCTTTCCTTCCGTCCTGAACTTCTGATGCCCCAAGGCCGCTGGAAAGCGGCCTTTTTCATTAGGTCTGCCGCTGACCAGTGGCTTCTTCATTGGAGCTGCCGCTGACCAGCGGTTTTTGCATTGGGGCTGCCACAGGATCGGCGCGCTGGGTTTGGCTGGCCAGGGCCTTGTGCCCGCCATCGTCAAAAAAGCGGCATGGCCGGTCTGTCTCCATAAATCCTTTTTAAACAAGGACTTGCCGGTGTTCGGCGATCGTTTGCCGCGTTGGCATGGCAGTTGCTTGCCGGTGTGGGGTCAACAGTCAAACCGACACCACCATGCGTGCGAGCACACCCCCGATACGAGTCGCCTGGATCGACCCCACTGGCCCGGCCGATGCCGCCGAACAGGCCCGCGTGGTCGGTTTGGGGTTTGATGCACGCCACCTCTTGGACCCGAGCCAGCTCATCACCTCACTTGTGCATGTGCAGGTTCTGGTGGTTCGTGTGGAACACGGCGTGGACATGTTGCAGGAATGCTTGACGCTGGCGCAGATGCCGGGTCGGCGGCTGCCGGTGGTGTGCCGCGTGCCGCCCCATCGGGTGGACCTGGCTGCACAGGCCACGCGCTTGGGCGCCGATCATGTGATCTCAACGCAGGACTGGAGCCCAGAGGCCTGGGAGCCCGTTTGCGCGGCCTTGGTGACGGCCCCAGCGCCTGCGCGCCCCCGCAGTGTGGTGTTTGTGGACCCCGCCAGCCAGCAGCTGCTGGCCTTGGCGCAGAAGGTGGCACAAACCGAAGTCAGCGCCTTGCTGGTGGGCCCCACGGGGGCGGGCAAGGAGGTGTTGGCCCGTGTGTTGCACGAAGCCTCGCCGCGCGCCGGTGGTCCCTTTGTCAGCTTGAACTGCGGCGCTTTGCCTGAACAGCTGATCGAAGACATGCTTTTCGGCCACGAGAAGGGCGCCTTCAGTGGCGCCATTCGAGACCACCAGGGGGTCTTCGAGCAGGCCCAGGGTGGAACCGTGTTCCTGGATGAAATTGGTGAGATGCCGCTGCACCTGCAGACCCGCCTGCTGCGTGTGCTGCAGGAGCGTTGCATCACCCGGCTCGGCGGCAGCCGCAGCATCACGGTGGATGTGCGCATCGTGGCAGCGACCAACAAGGACCTCAAGCAGGCGATGCTGCAGCGCGAGTTCCGCGAGGACCTGTACTTCCGGATCAGCACCTTCACCTTGCGCGTGTTGCCGCTGGCCCAGCGTCCCATGGACATCCTGCCGCTGGCCGCTCATGTCTTGCAGCAGCACGGCACGCCGGGCACGCCTTACCGCATCACCGACGAAGCACGCCGTCGCCTGCTGGCCTACCACTGGCCAGGCAACGTGCGTGAGCTGGGCAATGTGATCCAGCGGGCGCTGGTGCTGTGCCCAGACCGAACGCTCACCGAGGACCATCTGCTGTTTGACGATGACGTCTTTGCTCAAGACAACCAACCCGTGCGGGCCTCAACGGTGGCGCCGCCTGCCTGGGAAGCGCCTGTGCCGCTCAATGGGCACCAGGCCACATCGGGTTCAGGGCCGCTCACCGGCACGACCGGTCCGAACGTGCCGTCGGCACCGACCCAGCCGGCCGCCAGCTGGACCCCGGGGGACGAGCTCCGGTATGGACAACGCAGCGATGCCATGCCGATGGATCAGCCCTACGCCAGGCCTTCGATGGAGCCAGAGCAGCCGGCAAGCGCAGGCTTGCAATGGGCTGTTCGCCACAGCGAACTGCGCGTCATTCTGGACGCGATCCGCAACACCAACAGCCGGGAGGCTGCGGCGCGCCTGTTGGGCATCAGCCCACGCACGCTGCGCTACAAGCTCGCACAGATGCGCGACCTGGGCATGATGACCGCAGAGGCGGCCAACTGAAGGGGAGATCGAGATGATCGAAAACGCCACCTCCGCCGCGAGCATCCAGTCGATGCTGCGCACCATGGCGGCCTACCAAAACGAGGCCGCTGGCGGTGTGCAGGGCTTGGGTGCACCCGTTCCCGGCCTGCAGGAATCCACCAAGCCGGCTGCGCCAGGGTTCGGTGCCGCCGTAGAGCGAGCTCTCGAGCAGGTCAATGCCGCACAACAAAAAGCCAAGGGCTTGCGCGAGGCCTACGAAATGGGCGAGCCGGTGCCCTTGACCGATGTGGTCATTCAAATGCAGAAGGCCTCGCTGGCCTTTGAGACCACGCTGCAGGTGCGCAACAAGGTCATGAAGGCCTACGAAGACATTCTGAACATGCCGGTGTGAGCCCGACCACAGGCGTGTAACCGAACGAACGCACCCCAGCAAAGCTAACCGAACGACTGCACCGAGAACCAGAGGACCATCATGGCCACCGCGACTCTCAACCCCAACACCGCCGGCCTGGAACAGGCATCGGATGGCGGCGCCATGGGCACCGCCCTGAGTACGGGCCCGGCCATGGTTGCAGCCCCTGGAGCCACACCTTTAGGCACCGGAACCGAGCTGACCACACTGCCGGGCGGCACCCTGGGGCCTGCATCACCTGGTGGAGTTGCCGGTATAAAGGCCTCGTTGGAGCGCGTCTTGTCGCAGCCGGCCGTCAAGCGTGCTCTGCCCTTGATTGCCGTCTTGGCCGTGCTGATGGTCTTTGGCCTGTACTACGCCTGGATGCAGTCGACCCCGTACCGCAACGTGATGCCCGGCCTCATGGAGGCCGATCAGCAAGCGGCCTATGAGGCCCTCAAGACAGCCAACTTCAAGCCGCAGATCGACCCCAGCAACGGCCAACTGAAGGTGCCGGCCGACCGGTTTCATGAAGCCCGCATGTTGCTGGCCGCCCAGGGCATACCGAAGCAAGGCACCACGGGCATCGAAGGCCTGAAGGATTCGACCTCGATGACCACCAGCCAGTTCATGGAGCAGGTGCGTTACAACGCCGCGATGGAGCAGGAACTGGCCCGCAGCGTGCTGCAGATCGGCAGCATCCAAGCCGCGCGGGTGCACCTGGCCACGCCCAAGCAAAGCGTCTTCGTGCGCGAGCGTGTGGCCCCCAAGGCATCCGTGGTGGTGTCGCCCTATCCCGGGCGCTCCATTTCGCCCAAGCAGGTGCAGGCCATCGTGCACCTGGTCTCGTCCAGCGTGCCCTATCTGACGCCGGAAGGCGTGACGGTGGTCGACAACATGGGCAAGCTGCTGACCGAATCGCCCCTGGAGGGCAAGCTGGGCTTGACCACGGCCCAGGCCATGCACAAGCAGCAGCTCGAGGAAACCTACCGCGAGCGCATCATGGCCATCCTGTCGCCCATCGTGGGTGAGACGAATGTGCGCTCTCAGGTGAACCTGTCGCTGGACTTCACCCAAGTGGAGAGCACCACAGAAGACTTCGACAACCGCGAAAAGGGCCCCCGTACGCGATCAGAGGTGCTCAGCGAGGAGCGCAATGCCGCCGCCAAGGCCGAAGGTGTGCCGGGTGCACTGAGCAACCGTGCACCCGACAATGCAGCGGCGACGGCCAATGCCCCTGCCGGACCTGAATCGACCACCCAGTCTTCGCGCAGCACGCGCAACTACGAACTCGACCGCACGGTGCGCCATGTGCGCAACGCCATGGGCAAGGTGGAGCGCCTGAGCGTGGCCGTGGTGATCAACGAGCGTGAGCCGGCACCAGCCGCGCCCGGCGCGCCCGCGCCTGTGGCAGGCGCTGCACCGGCCGGTGGCGCAGCCCCCGGCGCCGATGCTGCGAACCCGGCCGCGTACTCGCCACAAGAGGTCGAGCGCATGCTCAACCTGGTGCGCGGCGTGGTGGGCTACGACGAAAAGCGCGGTGACGTGGTCACCCTGATTCCGGCCAAATTCGGCCCCCCGCCCGTGATGGACACGGGAGCCCCCTGGTGGCAGGACAGCACCATTCAGTCCATGATCAAGAGCGGATTGGTGGCGATGGGCTTCCTGGTGTTCTTGCTGGTGATTGCACGCCCCGTGGTCAAGTCGATGATCAAGGCCAATGAGCCGCCGGTCTCGGAAGAAGACGAGAAGAAGGTTCTGGGCGACGGCGAACTCACCGAAGAGGACATGAAGATGATCCAAATCGGCGAGGGCGAGACCCTGGA
>RFTU01000037.1 GCA_009923315.1 Betaproteobacteria bacterium | reverse complement strand
GAATCGATGGCCCCTCCCCTAATCGGCAGCACCACCCCCTTGCATGACCCCGTCCGCGTTCGTCACGTCATCAGCGACGTCGATTGGGGGTTGATGCTGTTGGTCCTGGCGCTGACCTTTCCCGCACCGGATCAACTCTTTGCCAGCCGCTGGCAGCGATGGAGCAAGGCCGTCATCAACACCACCATGTTGGCGCTTGTGCTGGTGCTCTGCGCCTGGGTCACCCGGGGCCTGCAGGCGATGAACCATGTGCTGTGGACAGCCTGGCTGGTGCTGACGCCATTGGTCCAAGAGGCGGCTGTCAGCGTGGTGTCCGCAGGATGGATCCGCTGGGCCAAGCGAACCCAAGCCCCGCGAGTGATCGTCGTGGGCAGAGGTCCCATGGGCGTTCGTGTGGCCAGAGCGCTTCGACGAATCAGGGGCATTCAGGCCCAGCGATTCATCGGCTGGATCGACTTGGCAGAGGAGACGACGGCGGGCACCCACCACCGATCCGCAAGAGGCCGCAAGCCCTTTCGCTTAGGGGGGCTGGCCGAGCTTGAAAGACTGCTGAGGAACGGGCTCGTCGATCAGGTCTATTTGACCGGTACAGCCGACAAATCCCATGGCACCGAGCGCGCAGAAAGGAAGTTCACTCGGCTGTGGACGGCATTGGCAGACAGCACCGTCACCGTTCGATGGGTACCCGATCTGTTGCAGCCGGTCGTGCTGCAGGGTCAGGTGACCACACTCGATGGGCTTCCCTTGATCGGTTTGCTGGAGTCCCCGTACAGCGGGGTGCGCGCTGCGAGCAAGCGCGTCAGCGATCTGGCCGTGGCGACGATTGCATTGTTGATGGCAAGCCCCTTGATGCTGCTGATCGCCACTTTGATTCGACTTCAATCGCCCGGACCGGTGATTTTCCGTCAGCGCAGACTGGGACTGAACGGGCAAGTCATTGAGGTGTGGAAGTTTCGGACGATGTCGGTCATGGAAGATGGAGCCGAGATCCGACAAGTGAAGCGGGACGATGAGCGGGTCACGCCGCTGGGGAGGTTGCTGCGCCGAACCTCGTTGGACGAATTGCCACAGTTCGTCAATGTGCTGCAAGGCCGGATGAGCGTGGTAGGTCCACGCCCACATGCTTTAGCCCATAACGAGCTGTACCGGGGGCAGGTCAAGGCCTACATGATTCGGCACAAGGTCCGCCCTGGCATCACGGGCTGGGCGCAAGTCAACGGATTCAGAGGGGAGACCGAGACGGTCGACAAGATGAGGCGCCGGGTGGAGCATGACCTTTACTATCTTCAGAATTGGTCCTTGTCGATGGATCTCCAGATCATTCTGCGGACCATTGCACTGGTCTTCCGGGATGCAACAGCCTGGTAATCGGAAGTTGGAGATGAGGTCACGGCTCCACCAACTGAACCACCGTATTTTGGCCAGCGGCTTGATGCTGAGCACCTTTGCAGCACTGGCGCCAAGCGCGGCGATATCGAGCGTGCCCTCGTCTGCAGAGGGGCCCAGCCTGACGGTCGAGCAGGCTTGGCTGCAGGAGAGCAATCCACTTCGGCGACGACCCGATCTTGCTGCCACAGCGGACACGGCCTTGGTGTCATCGCTGGATGGCGCCTATCGCCAACGATGGGGCCGACAGCGACTCCTGGGATTTGGTCGTATCGACAGCACACATTACGCGGCTGAATCGGGCCTGGATCATGAAAGCTACCGGGTCGGTGCCCTTGCAGAGCTGGAGACGGTTGGTGACCTGGGTGCCCGACTGAATTGGGGGCGCCAACGAGAAGCGTTGGAAGGTCAGCTCCGGATCGATCCCTCCACGGGCCAACGCCGACAACAGATGCTGGAACAGTTTGGCGGCACCCTGCAGTGGGGCGTCCGTCGACGCTGGTCGATGGCGTCTGAATGGCAGCATGAACAACTCCAACCGAATAGCCCACAGGTCTGGTGGCCGGGCTATGAGCAAGACACCTGGCGACTTCAGCTGCGCGGGGACGTGGCGCAAACCGTGTTCTGGAGCCTGGGAAGGCGTCATGTCGACGGCGTGCAAAAGGCGGTTGACACTCCATCGGTGTTGATACCCGCCGTGGACTACCGACTGGGCGTGTGGGACCTTGAATGGAGTTGGCGACGCCGCCCGGGCGATGGGGTCACCTTGCGCGGCTCGACTGGAAGCGGCGAACGCAGGGCTCAGGCAACGTCCGTGGGAGTCGACACCGTCTTGGGAAAGGCCTTCAATGCCGCCAGCGCATCGGCCATCAAGAGTGTGTTCGTCGATATCCGATGGCAGCCGACGGTTCCATGGAGCGTTCAGGCCACTGTCTCGCGCGACCGTGGACAACAGACCCAAGCCACCCAGACCTTGATCAATGGGGACGGTCTGCTGCTCCAAGGCGCCAATGATGTCAGGCAAGTCCGCCTCGGTCTTCAATGGGACTTGGGGTCACGCTGGCAACTCGCGATCAACCGTCATCGGATGGATCGTCTGGGGGAGCAGCTCTGGCTCCTGGGAACCGATCAGCTGCTGGCGCCGTCCTCACCCCTGCTGCGCTGGCAGGATCGATTGGACAGACGCTCCGTCGGATTGAGCTGGCAAATGAACCGCCGGGCTATGGCACAGTGCAGCGTCAGGCAAGAACGCAGATCAGGCCGGGGAGCTGATGATCTCGTCGGCACCTCCGACCCCCACGCCCTGCTGTGGACGGACCGACTGTGGCGATGCAGCTTGCGCTGGCAGCTCGTGGAGCCTCGATGAGGCCGCCTTGAATGCCCTGGATTTTTTCAAACTGTTTCCACCTGAATGGATCCTGATCAACGATCGGCGATGTAAAAACGCTCCCGGTTCTCTGGCAACTGGAGCGCGGCATGACAGACGGAGCGGAACATGGCACGAGCAGGCCGAGCGTCTGCCTGATTCGAGCGGGACTGTTGACTGGCGCCATGCTGCTCTTGAGCGCCTGCGGTGGCGCGGAAGATCCATGGATCGATACGACCGATACCTTGGCGATGGCCGGAGCCGATGAGTGGCTCGAGCAAGATTCACGGCAAGGCGCTGCCCATGACCACGCTGTGCAAGCGCCGAATCAAAGCAGCATGTGAGTCTGACGCGGTGTAGGTCAGTCCTGCGCGCTCGCCCAGACGCCCCTGTCTGAGGTCATCACAAGATTGATCCAGCACGGACGGGAGGACGGTTTCATCGAGAGCGACGCGAACGGGCATCCTGGCGCCGAAAGCCTCGCGATCCATCAAATGCCTTGCCGTATCGAGCTGGTGGTCATTTCGCGTCTCAGCCCTGTGGCCCCGACGGGGCATGACCACCAAGGGCCTGCCGAGGTCCAGCGCTGTCAGGATGGACCCCATTCCCGCATGGGCCACAACCAGATGCGACTGACCGAAGTGATGCAGATAGTGCGGAGGTGACAAGTGCTCAAACACCTCCATGGGATGCAGATCGTCTGGGCCTAGGCTGGACGCCCCGATTTGAGCCACCACCTTCACACCAGGTCGGCTCTCGGCCCAGCCAGCCACCGCGGTGACCAGGCGGTCAAACGGCATTTGCGATCCGACCGTCAAGAACAGCCGAAGAGGCTCACCAGACTGCGCCATGGTAGCGCGGCTTCCTTTTGAAGTGCGGAGCGTCGCCCTGCACGCCCGGGGGCGACTCACCCAAGTGCGGCCACTGGGTCCACCACTCGTGTGCAATGAATCCGGCCAGACGGCCGGAACCCGAGAGTTGCTGGACATTGGCCAAGCTGTCAATCCACACCGTGCGAGCCCCCAAGCATCGGCCCCAGAACACCGCCCACAGGCCGGGCAGCGCTCCGGTGGTCACCACCACATCCGGGCGCCACTGCACCATCAGTCGAGCAATCTGTAGTCCCAAGACAGCCACGCCCCATCGGTCCCAACGTGTCGCGTCCCGCAAGCGATGGTGGCCCACCACCCGCCCCGGCATCTCGGGCGCATCGGCCGTACACGCACTGACCACACGGCAGCCCTGCCACGCTGGGGCCAGGCGGCAAAGTTGAAGCCAATGCCCGCCGCCGGACGCGATGACCAACACCGTCAAACGCTTGTTGCCATCCATCACGGCAGTTCCAAGCCCCATTCCTGCCTCCACAACTCCAAGGTCAGCAGGGTCCACACGCGGTCCACCTCATGGCGGGTTCCCTCCTGCTGCGCCGTCCAGGCCTGACGGATCAAGGCTTCGTTCCAGCGGCCCTGGGTGTGCTTGAGCAAACTTTCCAACAGCTCCAACGCAGGCGCCTTCAGCTCGGCGCGCAGCCAACGGTCCATCGGCGGCGTGAAGCCTCGTTTGGGAACGTCCATCAGCGAGCGGGGAAGATAGACCTCCAGGCAGCACCGCAGCAACTCCTTCAAGCGAGGGCCCTCCGCCTTGAGCGCCGGAGAACACCGCCACGCAAACGCCACCACACGGTGATCCAGCAACGGGCTGCGGGCTTCCAGTGAGCTCCACATCGTGGCGCGGTCCATCTTGGTCAGCAGATCGCCGCTGAGGTAGTGGGTCATCTCCCAACGCTGCAACTGCTCGGAGGGCGACAGGTCGCCGATCGACGCGGATGTCCGCGCCGATAGGCCTCCCGTCGACTGTGGATCACGGCTCTCCAAAGGCGCAGCCTTCCACAGCATGGCGGGATCCCAGCGCATCAATCCGACCTGCCGTCGCGCCTGGTCGCCCTCCGCCCGAAGCCATCGCGCCAGCTTATCGGCTTTGGCCGCTGGGAGCGTGGGTCGCCACGCCGATGGCACATACCGTGCGAGTTGTGCCCAGTGCCGAGACTCCACCTGCTCCAGCCCCATGGCCATGGCGCGTCTCAGAGGCGGTGGGATGCCGCCCAGACCTCTCATCAGGCGGCCATTCATGCGGTACCGCGGGTAGCCACCAAAGCCCTCATCGCCGCCGTCACCTGTCAACACCACCTTCACCGATGAGGCCGACTGGCGCGCCAGAACCGTGGTCGGGATAAGCGAAGCATCGGCCAGTGGCTCGTCCATGATGCGCGCAAGGTCGGGCATCAGATCGACCGCGGCACGGCCCTCCACCCTCACCGTCTCGTGGCGAGTACCCAGTGTCTTGGCGATTGCCAGCGCCCTTTGAGACTCATCATGCTGTGGATCATCGAAGCCCGCACACCATGTGCGCGTGGAAGCCCCGAGCTCCTGCATCAAGGCCACGACCAGAGCCGAATCGATGCCCCCGGAAAGGAACGCTCCGGTGGAGACATCCGTGCTCAGACGATCGGCAACAGACTGCTTGAGAACCCGCATCAGCTCGCGCTGTGCAAACGACGGATCGACGACCCGGGATCTCAGCCCTCTTTCGATGTCCTCATCGACACTCCAGTGTTGGAATTGGGACGCCAGACGGCCCTGCTCAAACACGAGCGTTTGACCCGGCTCTACACGGTGCACGCCGTTCAAGATGGTCTGAGGACCCGAGATGAAGCCCCAGCGCAAATAGTGTGACAAGGCTTGAGGGTTCAGGCTCGGCTTGAACATCGGCAGGCACCTAAAGGCCTGCATCTGGGATGCGAAGGCCATACCCCAATCGGCCTGCAACCAGTACAGCGGCTTTTTGCCGACGCGGTCTCGGGATAGCGTGAGGCGCTGGGCATCGCGCTCAAACCAAGCCCATGCCCACATGCCTTGAGTGCGACGACACACCCTCTCGGGACCCCAATGGGAAAGGGCGTGGAGCAAGGCCTCCGTGTCTCCTGGGCTCGATTCAATCTGGTCCGTTCCCGCACGAACATGGCCAAGACCATGACCTTGTCGGATCAGCTCCTCTCGCCACGACCGGTGGTTGTCAACTTCACCATTGAATACCAGCACCCGGTCGCCACCGGGTTCCACCATGGGTTGCGACGCGCCATCCCCTGTGTCGCGTATGGCCAGACGACAGTGGGCCAGGGCCAGTCCCAGTGGCTGATCGACCCAAAGCCCACTGCCATCTGGGCCACGATGCTGCATGGCCTGTGTCATCGAGCTCGCCCATTGCGCCATCTGGTGAACGCTGGCAGGCGAACGCATCCAAACTCCGGCAATGGCACACATGCTCAGGCCTCCAGGCCTTTGACGCTGTGAAGTGCCCTGGCGGTGGGAGACAGGCCCAGTCGTCGGTACAGGGCGTCCAGCTCGAATGAAATCCGCTCCACGCTGTGATGTTCCATCACATGGCGGCGCCCACAAGTCCCCATGCGACGAGCCCGTTGCGGGTCTTGCAGCACCTGTCGCACGGCTTGCATGAACGCTTGAGCATCGCCTCTTGGAAACACCAGACCGGCGCCACCGGCGAGCAGCTCGGGGATGTCGCCCACATCACTGGCCACGACGGGGATGCCCCAGGCCATGGCTTCCAGAACGGCCAGCGGCTGGCCCTCGGCATGTGAGGGAAGCACAAGCACATCGGCCGCCGCCAGCGCCACGGCTTTTTCCCTATCGTTGAGCCATCCAAGTAGATCCACCACGGGCGTCAAGCCCAAGTCGGACAGGCGCCGCCTCAGGGCCGCGAGGTCGCCATCGCCGGCCAGGCGCCACACCGCGTGGGGACCCTGTCGCTCAAGCTCAAGGGCGGCCGACAAGAGCTCCTCGAGTCCCTTTTCCTGGCGCAAGCGACCCAGAAAGAGGATGACCTTTGCGCCTTCTGGACGATCGCCACGCACACGGCTTGCATCAGGGTCGTGGGGCTGCCGCTCAACAGCGCTGGCAGCAGGGATCGTCACGGGATTGCCCATCACCGCCCAGCGTGCGCGGGTGGCCAGGGGCTTCAAGGTCTCCAACCAGGACGGGCTCAAGGCCACGACGGCATCCGACTGCTCGAGGAACCGGCGCAAGCGGTTGAGCGTGAAGCGACTCTGGGTCTCACACCACTGCGGCAGGGTGCCATCATGGATGTGGACGATGACCCGCACACCCAGCCAGGGCAGCGGTATCCCGAGGAACCACTTGCGCCAAAAGCTGCCGCGCGCGGCCATGTGAAGGTGCACCGCCTGCAAACGCCCCGTGGCCGCCAGGGTCCAGATCCGAGTCAGTGCCCGTGCATACACCATCGAACGGTCCCAGTGTGAACCCTCAATCCACGTGGGCACCATGATCAGCTCCCACGATGCGGCCAAGGGGCCGTGGAGCAGGAGGTGGATCACCTTGCTGATGCCACCAGGCGCAGCAGGATCACAGCCGACCATGGCCACAACCGTCCGGTTCTCACGGGGTTCAGGGCTTCGGTGGATCAAGGCGTCGTTGGGTTTGGCTCTGGCAGAAGATCAATAGCCTGCAGGGCCTTGGCGCGCCAAATGGGAATCTGAGTCAACAAGTGCTCTCGCTCCACCGATGACCTTTGGACCAACTGGTCCAGCGCATGATTCAAGGTGTTCAAGCTCAACTGCCCACTGGGCACCACACCCTGTTCGTGTCCAAACAGGTCAAGATGAATCCCATGCGCCTTCATGCTGTAGGCCAGCGCCACCGTGGGCACCAGACTGGACAAGGCCGCGATCACCGAGTGCGTACGGGCGCCGATAAAGAAGTCGCACTGCGAAATGGCGTACTTGATGCGTGGAGCATCCCAAACGGGAATGCGCCCCAGACCCTGCACGCCCTGTAGGCGCTCCATCAATCGATCCAACAGCACATCATCATCGGACTGTGGCGCAATCGAATGGATGCAGTGACCGTTGCCATTGCGTGAACTCACATGGGGAATGAGGACCACCCGATAGCCACCGGAAGCGCAGCGTTGTCGGATGAAGTGGGCCAGCCCATCCAAATCGAGGGGTCCATCGTTGGCGTCCGCGCCCTCTGGCCTGCCGTGACCGGCGAGCACCAAAGGGCTGATGTTCACTCCCAGAACCGGGGCACTGCCCTTGGGCCAGTGCGGCTCCAGATCAACCGCCTGAGCCCGCAGATTGAAGGCCGGATCGGCCACCTGAACCAGGGTTGGGCCGGCAGGAAGGGCATCCCCGGATCGCCGGTCGCCTAAGAGAGATTGAAGATGCCGTGCGGTCAGAGACTCCCGAACCGAGATCCCGTGCAGCCTCCTCAAGTGCTGCACCATGGACTTTCGAATCGACCGTCGGTAGGGGGTGGCGTCATCAAATGGACCGACGGAAGCGCCCCACAAGACCACGGGCCGCGCCTGCTGGATCGACCAGGCACTCAGGCCCACATGAAGTCCCAGCGACTCCAGACCGTAGTCCATGGTGTAGTTGTCGCCTCCGATGGACAGCGTGAGGTCGATCTCCGTGATGAGGCGACGCCAGGACGTCGGTGGCCCGAACTGGGGCCACGGTGCGGCTGCCATGAAGGGCGCGACGCGACAGCTGCGCGCCCATGCGCGCAGGAACCGGTTGCTTTGAGGGGCTTCGATGAATCCAACCCCGCTGTCTGCAGCATCGGGCCACTGCTGGCCATCGGCCTGAGGGTTGCTCGACGGCACCCAGAACCTGGCCGAGGGGAATCTGGATCGAACCGTTGACACGGTGGACCGCAGGATCGCTTCACAGCCGCGATTGCCCAGGCTGTGGTGGCCGGTGATCAGGATGTTCAAACTCTGCCCTCCAATGTGCGCATCACTTCTGAAAGCGGTCTGCGGGGACTGTGCGCCACGGTGAATTGCTCGGGAAGCCGCCCGATGGCCACCAGCATCACCACCGCTTCGTGTGGCGGCAGACCGATCGAGCGCTTGAATTGGCGGTCGGTCGCCGGCGTGACGCACCAATTCAAGCAACAGGTTCCCAACCCCTGGTGATGCAGCGCGTACAGATAGGTCATCGCGAAGAGCCCCCCATCCACCCAGGCTTGGTGCCGTTCGCCCACCGTGTGAAAGACCGTGGTGTCCACCGTGATGATGGCCACGGCCGACGCGCGATCGCCAAACCCTTGATGGCCGTCCTGGAGGGCCAGTACCCGCTCGCGCTGGGCGGGATCCGTGACGACCCACACCCGTGCGCCCGATCGGTTGCACACGGATGGCGACATCGCCGCCAACTCCGACGCTCGCTGCAGACAACCCCAGGGCACCGGACCCGGCGCGAATTGCCGCACGCTGCGCCTGATGCCGACCAGGGCTGGGAACTCCCCTCGGGCAGCGGCTTGGACCTCACGGGCGCTCATGGGTGCGCTCAGGGTGTGCGCCGAGACGCCCCTGGCATGATGAGCACGCCGAACCAGCGCGTCCTGCCCCGCCTTCCAAACCCAATCGGCTCCACTGGCGCTGAAGTGCTGCTGGAGTTGAACCCTGAGCAGCTCAGCCGCCCCCGATCCAAATCCCGGTCGTGGATTGGGCAACGCCAGCCCCTTTTCCAGTCGGTGCGCCGTCTTCAACACCTGCGCCGCCTTGGATGAGGCCGATCGATCGCTGAGCAAGCCACTTCCCTGGGCGAAGCTGTGGGCGTCATGAAGATGCGCCAAGAGGTTGTCCCAGATCCGCTTGAGCCGTCGGGCCCCGCTGCGCAGGCGAAGGATGGCGTTCATCGTGATGGCTTTTCGACCCCAGACGCCCGCAGCGCCAATAGAACCGTTGGGGCGCACCTCCCCAGCGCATCGCGCTCAGCAGCGGTCCACAAGGTTCGCCGCCACGCCACCAGGGCCACTGCCGCCACCGATGCGAACAAGGGAAGGATCAAGCGCAGCACCAGTTGATGCCCATCCACTGCATCCAGACCAAGCCGTGCGAGCCCAGCACCGGTCAGCGCCGCCAATGGAATGGCGATGGCTGGCCCTGGGCCTTGGTTTCGTGAGCCGGGACTCGTCCATCCCAGACCCGCCATGCTCACCCACACGACTTCAGCCATCAACATCACCAACGGAACGCTCCATAGCCCCATGACAGGCCAAATCCAAGCCCAGCAAGCCACGCAGAGCACCGCCGCCATGCTGGCCGCCACTCCCCAGCCAGGTCGTTGCTGCACATAGGCCCACAGCGAAATCATCAGATGGCGGTTTTGCAAAGGCGCCAGCAAAGCCGTGGCGGCCAGGATCCCCGTGACGGTTGGCGCCCAAGGGTGCTGCAGGCTCAGGTCCTGCGCCTTGACGAACATTTCCGCACCGCCCACCCATCGGAACCACGCCACCGGCTCGACGCACCAAGCACAAACCACCGGCCACAGCATGAACAAGCTCAGTCGATGAACCGCGGAAGCCAGGTCCAGGGACAACTTGGAATCCGGTTGGGATGCATGCAAACGCAACATGGCGGCTCTGAGCCAGCCGGTCATCCACATCAGGGGTGTGGCTTGCCGCAACGACTCGACCATCGAGTAGGCGACCCCATGAACAGCGACGGCCAATGGACCGGCCACCGCATGCAACATCAAGCGCAGCGCATGGATGCTCCAGGTCAGTCCCAGGCACTGGATCAACCAAAACTGAATGGCGTTTCTCCAAGCACCGAGCCAGGTGCTCGGCCGCTCGTTTCTGAGTGATTCCTCCACAGGAGAGGCGCCAAGGGTTCTGTGGGCCGTGGCCAGCAATCCGACGATCAGACTGAAACCGACAATGGTCAATTCCAGGTGGATGAGCCACTGGAGATCTGCAGCGGGGCCAGCTTCCAAGGTCAACAGTGCCATCAACCTGACGGCGTGCGCCGTCACCGCCAGACCCTGAATCCACGCCTGCATCAGCAGAACAACCTGCACCTCCTCCAGGCTGCGCCACAGGACGGTGGTCAGGATCAGTGCCACGGCAGAAGGAAGACTGACGGATAAGGCGAAGTCGGTCCACACACCCTTCCAGGATGTGGCCAGCCAGATCAAGGCTGCCATGAACAGGCTGGCCAGAACGATGCGCAGCAACAGCACTTGCCCAATGCGCCACAAGGCATGCGCCGCACTGGGTGCGTGCGCCATCCAGATGGGGAGATGTCGCTGGGCCACGGTGGAAAGACCTATGGCGCTGATCAATGAGAGGATCTCGGCCGAGGCCAAGAGGCTCAGGTACTGACCATAGGCAGAAGGCGCCACACGCCGCCACATCAGCAGCAGCACCAGAAGGCCCAACATCACCGTGAAGACCTTTCCGATCACCAGGTGAGCGAGTTCCCTTTGAACACGCTGAATCATCATGTTGGCTGTCGCACCTGAGCAAAGGGCCGATTACGTGACTCGCCAGCGGCTGGATCACGCACCCCGTCGGCCAGCACGCGATGAGAGACCCCAGCCCCGCGCTCAGGCATGGGATGCACAACGCCCCACAACATCCCGAGCATCATCAGGTGCCAATCCATCCAGGCGGTCAAGACATGCCGCACATCCCGCTTGATCAAGAGGTGTGCAATGGCCAGAGCACAGAACGAGGCTGACATCCACAGCACAGGCTTTAGGGAAGCAGACGCTCGAGCGCTCAAGGCCAAGGCAAGCAACATCGACCAAGCCGCTGTCAAGAGAATCGGATGAGCGAGCAGGCGCCATACGCGCCAGCCGTTTTTCTTCGCTCCGTGGAGTTTCAACAGCCTGCCGGCCGCCTCGAATCGCCCTGCCCGCCACCGTGATCCCAGAACCTTCCAGGCCGGTAGGGCATGACCTCGATGCAGCACCGAGACCTCGCGGAGCCGATGCAGTGTCCAGCCTGCGCGCTCCAAGCGAAGGCCCAGATCCGCCTCCTCAAAGGCGGCCAGACGCCTGTCGCCGGCGACCCCCTCGGCTGACAGCAGTGCCTCACGTCTGTAAAGACCACCGCCGTTGAGCCATGGTTGGGCTCCAAGCGACCGGTTCAAGCCCTGTCGCATGCGGATCCGGTCCGTTGCGTTGAAGACCAAGGCTTCAGTCACCACACCCGCGACTCCCGCGCAACGCGGGTGTTGGTCCAGGGACGGAAAGACGCTTCACGCTTGTACCCGGACCCCATGGAAGTAGCCCGGTGGCTGTTCATGGAGCCGCTGAGTGCGCCGGTAGGCCGAGCAGACCCAAGCAACGCCAAGAAGATGCATCACAGCCAGATGAGGCGCCTCGAACCAATCGGCTCCATAGGGCAAGCTCAGCATCGTGACCACGATGGCCGCCGCAGCGGCCCTGAGAAACACAGCCTCGAGCGCGGCCGTTTCCGATCGCAGCAGGCGCACAGACAGGACCAGGAACGACAAGGAGGCGAACAACCAAGACGCCAAGCCCAGAACCCCCGTCTCCCAGAGCAGGATGACTGCCGTGCTGCGTCCGGGCTCGAATCGAAGCCCCTGCAGCAATGGGCTGGGGGCCAAGGCTGAGCGGCGGACCGCTCCCACGCCATGTCCGATCAGCCAACCCGGAATGTCGCTGGCCGACTGACGGGTCCACCAGTACTGCAGGGCCCCCAGTCGCGTCAGCTGACCGTGTTCATCAGCCCAAGTCCGGTCATCCAGGTTTCGCTCCAGCGTTGTCTCAAGGTATCGCGCTGGCGACTTTGACGCCAGGCTACCCGTGGCCGTGAACTGTTGCTGGTGGGACCAAAAAAGCAGAATCGAAATCCCCAGAACCGATCCCAATGCCACCAGGCGCTGCCAAACCCATGACCGGCCCTGTCGGTTTGGCGCCGCCTTGGTTTCAGCTGGGGACGGCGCGATCCACACCATCAGACCCAGCAGGGGCAGCAACACAACCGCCACCTTCACCTCGGCCAACGCACAGGCCAATGTGACGCTCAAGCCGGCCATCAAGGCCCAAGGCCAACGCAAGACGCCTGCACGCCAGGCCATCACCACGCCAGCAGCAGCCCACAGGGACACCATGGCCATGGTCCCACTGCCGCCGGCTCCATTGGCTTTACCGGCAAAAAGCCCCACCACAGCGTCCCAAGGGGCGTCTCCTCCTCGACGGGGTGCCACGATGAAGCGTTGCCACAGCACCACCAGGGCTTGAACGGTGAGCCACGCGGCAAGGGATGGCCAGAGAAGCCGCAAGTGCGGCGTCTTGAGAAGCCCTAAGGCAAAGGCTGCTGGCAGGCTCCACAGAAACAGGTACTCCTTACCGGCCACGACCGCCTGTAGAACGCCTACCCGATTCACCAGACTCGACAGCACGAGCGTCATCGCAAACACACCCGCAAACGAGAGTGCGGCTCGCATGCCCAGGTGTTCCCATGAGTTCGCCTGACCCCGATGCGGGTCGATGCTCAGGCCCTTGTCCAGGGTTTGATCCGCCGCCGGTGGCGCCTGGCGGCCGAACAAGCTGTCGCTGAGGACTCGCACGGCCATCAAGACCCCCATCAGATAGGGCAGCCAAAACGCCTTGCTGAAGCCACCGAGGTATTGAAGCGGACCCACGATGAAGCCCAACACCACCAAGAATGAACACAACAGCAGGGGCCATGGCGCCAACAGGACCGTCAGGAGTACGCCCATCGACAAGAGCAGAACCGTGGCCGGCAAGGGGAGTACGGCCAGGGACGCGCCGACCAGCACCGCCATGCTGCCGCCACAGGCAAGGGTGAATACCTTCGCCCAACCGTAGACGTCCGTGGTCATGTCAGGGCGTCCAGATCGGGATCGCCAAATACCCTCGCACGGTAGGGGGTGTCCACGGCCATGAACAGCGCATCTATGAACCGTTGATGCGTCCACCAAGCCTGCGCGGCATCAGCGTTCAAAGAGGACACCCGCATCAGCAGTCCATCGGGAACGACGCCCGTCAGGCCATACTGAATCTGAATCATCTTCTGTTCCAAGGAGCGGGTGGCGACACGGCGGCCCACTGTGATCCAGTAGGTGATGGGCTCCACCCGAACGCCCAGCCTGGCCGTGACACGGCTGACGGGCAAGACCTGCCGATGGGGATAGCGCCCCAACGTCAACCCATCCCGATGCAAAGGCCCCATCACGAAGCCTTGAGCCGGGTAGCAGACCTCAGGTCGGTGAACCCGGGTGGCGTCGGACTGGTCACCGCCGTAGGCGGCCGACAGCATCACCACGCCCGCTTGGGGATGCCGATAGAACCTCGAGAGCGTCTGTTGATACAGATGGTCCAGCACCGCTTGCACATCGGCTGCCACCAACTGATGGCGCGACGCCTCTTCTCCCAGCCAAGGCCCGATCTTCAAGGGCAGCAGGCTGCCCAGACTCGGCAATGGCGATTCGATGGCCATCATGCGGCGTGGTGTCGCCCACTCACTCAGACCGGCGATGGCCAGCATCGAGCCGCCTGCGGCAATGGCGGCTCTGCGCCTCATGGTGCGCTGGACCACGCGCTGCGGCTCTGATGTCCATGGGCCCACTTTTCCCACGCGACCTGGCCCATGGCCAACCCAGCATCCACCACGATCAGCAGGATCAGCGCGGCCGTGAACAGGGTGACGCCCGCAAAGTCATGCGCATAGCCTTGGCCGGCGGCATCGCCCCAACGCAAGGTCACCATCACCAAGGTCATCACCCGCAGCACATTGGCCATGAATGAAATCGGAACCACCAGCATGGCCATGACCACATTGCGCCACCAAGCGGTATAGCCCCGCAGGTGGAGATAGAGCAGTCCCATCGCCTCCAGGGTAAACAGGGTGGTGAGTCCTGCACAGGCGTCTGCCACCAAGAGCTGATAGGGACCGGCCGTCAGCATCACACCGGAACGCGCCACCGGCTGGCCTAAGCCCTGCAGCGTCCAAGCCGCGACGGTCGAAACGGCGGACTTCATGGGTGCCGTGACCGCGGCCACCAAGGCTTCCGGCAGCGGGATCATGAACAGCAAGAAGGCCAATGGAAAGGCCAGCATCTTCAAGCCCTGGCGCCCCAGCTGCTGCAACAGCAAGGCTGAGACCAGCGTGATCAGCGATCCCACTTCCGCCATCAAGATAGCCTGGGAGCGCCCGACGACATAAAGAGGAAGGGAAACACCGATCACGGCCCATGCGATGGCAGCATCGACTGCAGACGCCCGGGGATCGGGTACGCGCGTTGGTGTGCTGGAAGCTGCACGTGCTGCAGCCCAACGCCTGACCAATAGCGCCAACGAAACGGCCAAGACCAAGGGCCCATGCCCCTGGTCATCGGAAGGCCAGACCCACTGAGACAAACGCCAGAGGGTCGGAACCACCAAGAAACCGAAACCGAGTGCCATGAGGAGCACGCCCCATCCATCCCCAGTAGCTCTGGATGGGAGCTGCGGTAGCCGCAGCGGTATGGTCATGCGGCACCCTTTCGCGTGCCGCTTTCCAAAGCCCAGGCCACGGCAATGGCCAGCGCCACTCCGAAGAAGGCGGACAAGAGCAAGTTGAGGACGGGTCGAGGCGAGTCCGCTTGCGAAGGTGGTACCGCTGCGCTCAGCCAGTTCGCCTGCGCCTGGGTGGTCTGGCTTTCCAGTTGGGTGAGTTGCTGTCGACCGACGAGGGCGTCATACGCGCGTTGCGCGTTTTCGACTTCGCGGCTGAGCACACTGGCTTCATTTCGGGCGGCCTTCATCTGCAGCACCCGCTCGCGCTGGGCACTCAATTGCCTCTGCAAGCCTGCCAACCGGCCCTGTGCGATGACGTGGTGGGACTCGATGCCTGCGCCTATTCGCTCGGATTCCGCCTGAATTCGTTGCTCAAGCTCGGCCAACCCGGCTGCAGCCTCCTGCCGCTGTGGATGCTCAGGTCCCAACCGGGCGTCGAGTTCCTGAAGACGGGCAGCCATACGACTGTGTTCTGCTCGAAGCCCGGCCACCACACTGTGCGACAGCACATCGGGTAGTTCTTGGAGCGGCCTCATCCGTGCAACTTCCAAACGGCTTGCTGAGTCACTTCGCTGCCCCATCGCAACGGCCACTTGGCTGGACAGTTCTGCCAGCCGGGAATTCTCGACATCCAGGCGTTCATCCGTCACCAGAAGCCCCTGTCGGGACTCAAAGCTGGCCAGGCGTGCCTGCGCGGAGGTCAGCGCCACCCGGGCTTCGCGGGACCGGTCATCAAAAAAACTGCTGAACTGGCGCGCCGGGTCTACCCTGAGCTCAAGCGCCGTGTCCAAGTAAGCCTGCACGAAACCGTTGGCCAGGGCGGCGGAGGCCTTGGCATCGGTTGCGCGGTAAGAGACCTGGATCACGTTGGACTCTCGTGAGGGCCGTATCTCCACTCGCTTCTTCAGCATCTCGAGCAACCACTGATCCATCGGCTGGTCCAGCTCCGCTTCAGCTTGCCACTGCGCCTTCAAGATCGGCTGGTCCATTAGCTTGAGGTTGCGGATCACGCGCCTGGCCACGCGCTCGCTCATGAGAACGTCCACTTGTGTGGTCACCAGGGTGTTGGACACCAAGCCCGGGTAGGAACCTGCAATGGGATCGGGCTTGATGTCAAGGACCAACGAGGCGGTGGCCAGGTACTGGCGAGGCAAGAGAGCGGTCACGAGACCACTGGTCGTGATGACCAGGGCCCACACCGAAAGCAGAACGCCCCAACGACGCTTCAGCAGCGAGCTCAAGGCTCGGCCACCACTCCATGGTTGATCCATCAGAACAGGCTCTCGGGTATGTGCAGGACATCGCCCGGCTGAAGCGGGGCATTCAATTCGGGAACCCAGGTTCGGAAGTCGCCGGCCGGACTCTGGCGCGTGACCTTCAGCCCGCGAGTTGAGCCCCGCGGGGTGGGCCCACCTCCGGCTGCCAGTGCCTGCAGAACGGTCATTTGGCGCTCCAGGCGCACGGGACCTGGCCGCTGGACTTCACCATAGAGGTACACCATCGGCGCCCGGTCGATGAAGATCACATCGCCGTGCTCCAGCACAGGATCCTGTTGGAGATCCTCCGACTCGAACAAAGCCTGCAACTCCAGCTTTCGCTTGTACGGCAGGCCTTTCCTCACCCCGATCAAGATCAAGCCGTCTGAGCCCATGGCGGTGACACCGCCAGCCTGCGCGAGCAACTCGGTCAACCGCAGGCCAGGCTTTTCGATTGGAAAACGGCCCGGACGCTGAACATGTCCCAACACGCTCACCAGGTTTCCCCGCACCTGTGTCACGGTGATGGACACCTGAGGACTGCGCAGGAACTTGCCATCCCTCAATCCGGCCTCGATGCGTCTTTCTGCATCGAACACGCTGAGTCCCGTCATGGTCAGTGGTCCGATCAGCGGATAACTCAGTTGTCCGTTGTCCTGCAACCGAATCTCCATGGACAGGTCGGGCTGCTGGTACACCTGAATTCGAAGCAGATCGCCCGGCGCGAGCACATAGTCAGGCGAGACCGCAGTCGATGCGCCCTGCGCGGCGATGACCGGTCCCGGTTCGGCTTGAGCCTGAGCGAAGGTTTCAGGAATCCAGCCGACCAGAAGAACCAGGAGGCATGCGATGGCGCTTCGGTGACTCACGGCGGCGTTGACCCAAGGGGCTGAGGCCTGGTCTGTGTACATCGCCTCTATCGTCCAACAGGTGCAGGGTCTGCCGCTTGAGCCGACTCACCGGATGGGGTCGGCTTAGATCCAGCCTCCGGCGACCAGCGCGAGAAGTCCCCGACATACTCAACCTTTGCCGCTTGCCGCAACCGTTCAATCTCCCGGCGAACACGCTCGGCTCGCAGCTGGTTGCCCAACTGACGCTCAATCAGTGCTTGAGCACGCTCCCACTCGATCGGTTGATCCACAAAGGCCTGCAGCCACCACACCCGCAAGCCTTGCGCATCGTCCATCCTGATGGCCTGCCCCAGCTCCAATCCCTTCAGGCGAGACCACTGGTTGAGCGGCAGCTGATCACTGCCGACCTGAAGGTGGCCCATCACCGCCCGATGGCCTTCCCGCTCCAGTGCGCGCGCCAAAGCCTGCGGACTGCGGAACTCTTGCAGCCTCTGCACGAACTTGTCATGCGCTGCAGAGGATCCTGCGGAGCGCAGCTCCTGAACCATGACGACTTGGCGCCTTGCAAAGGCTTCGGGGTGTTCGTCGAAGTACCGCCGAACCTCTTGCGGCGGCGGCATCGACTCCTCTTCGCCCAACTGCAGAGCCATCGCCCGGGCCAGCACCTCCGCACGCGCGGCCATGAGTTGACGCATCACGTCTGGCTTGTTGGCCAGGCCCTGAGCCTCTGCCTCTTGTCGCAGCAAGGTCAACTCGATCAACCGGTTGAGGCCGCGCCCGACCGTCGGATCCTCGACACCGGAGGCACCCGCGCCGCCCGTCCAGGCGGCCATTCGCTCATTGAGTTGGTGAACGGTCAGTTCCTCGGAGTTGACGCGGGCTGCGACTTGCGTGGGCTTGGTGGCGCTGACTTCGCCTGCTGTGGCTTGCACAGTCGCACCGTGACTGGGCTTTTGCGGGGAGTCGGAACAGGCCTGCAAGAGCATGGCCGTCGTCAGGACAGCAGCGAGGCGAGCCGCACCTGCGCACCACACCTCAGGATCGAATCTGCACATGAACGGGGTCCTTGTCACGTAAAGAAGAATCCCCAGACGCGTGGGGATTCGAAGGGGTAAGGGTCTAGCGGTGAAACTAGATTCGACGGCGTCGACCCACGAAACCCAGCACGCTCAAGCCCGCCATGAGCAAGGCGGTGCTGCCGGGCTCGGGCACTTGCAGGGCCACCCAGTTGGAAGGCGTCGGATTGGCCTTTCGCCCCGTCTCCAGGTCGTAAGCCGTCAGCGAAATGACGCCGAAGATGGGGGAAGGCTTGTTGTTGGCTTCACCGGTGACCGGGTACAAAAAGTCTTTGAGATCGACACCTGCGCCCCTGAGCTCCCAACTTGCTGTCTCATTGCCCAGGAATTGGTGTGATCCCCAGTCCAGGTTCAGCACGTTGTAGTTGGTCTTGTAGCCTGCATCCAAGGACAGTTGCGGCGGGGTCCCGTCGTTGATCTTGATACCCAGGGCCAAGGCCGGGTTGGCGTTGAACAGTGTGGGAAGGCCCGCTGCAGTGGGTCCACCGTAGACGATAGACAGCCTTTCCACAAAGGTGCGGGTCGGCCAGTCAGCAATGCCGCTGGACAGCGGATTGGGGGTGAGCACAAAGCTCACGCCGTTGGCGGTTTCCGTGCCCACGAGGGTGGCCGCCAGATCAAACAGACCCACGATCGACGGATTGCCGGTCGCAGGAATGTTGAACTTCCAAGTGGCTTGATCACCCACGGCAGCGCCCGCCCCCTGCGCACCCAAAGCGATCAGTACGGCAGCGGTCACTTGGGCTGGCCGAGCCCGCCGAAGCTTCACCAGCCCTTCCTTCAAGCGGCCGGGGATGCCCCCCTTCTTCACTTGGGCCCGCCGGTGGGCCCCTAGAGATGAAAAGAATATGTTCATGATTCCTCCGTTTTTTGCTGTACGGCTATCGGCCGGGATCACGCAAGGAAGACATGGCAGCGATGCCGTACAGGCTCATGTTCCGGTGTGCGCAGTCAGACCACATGATCCGCCGCAAGTCCCCAGGGCATACCCATTTCCGTTACGACCGTTACTGCCAATCGACAAATTCAGGATGGCCAGGGTCTTTAGGTTGACCATCGGCGTCGCAACTTGAACAGCTGTCGTGACGCATTCGCTTCGGCACGAGACCCTTCGTCACCTCAACCGAATGGCGTGCTCTTGACCAGCAGGCGGTCAACAGAAAGTCGTCCTCGCGCGCTCCTCAGCAACCTCCAGCTCGCCGAAGCCGCGGGTCACGGCTCCGTTCACAGGGCCTTCCCCTTGGCATCCCCTTGGGATCCACTTGCCATCCCCTTGTGATCGCGCGACGTCATTGCTCGTCCCGCTGACCCTGCTCAAGCCGCCGTCCGGCGTCGTCCAGAGAATCCAGGCGCCATGAGAACCCGTTTGAGTGCATCGTCTTTGCGAATCAAGGTGTGGAGGCCGACTCGCATGTCCCAGTCGGGCTTGGCCGCGGTGGAGTTCGCGATGACCTTGCCCACCCTTCTGATGGTGGCGTTTGGGGTCATCGAAACCAGTCTGATTCTCTACAACAAGACCATCATCACCCACGCCAGTCGAGAGGCGGCCCGCGCGGGCATCGTCCTTCGCTCACCCAAGCTGAGTGCGGCGGCCATCCAACAGATCGCGCTGGACCGTTGTGCAGGTTCGCTGATCTCGTTTGGCACATCTTCGCCCACTGTTTCGGTCGCACCATCGGGTGGTGGCGGCGATTTCGGGACGCCCCTGACCGTCAGCGTGAGCTATCCATACCAGGGTCTGGCGCTGGGCCCCTTGATTGCAGCCGTGGCCGGCCCCATCGTGCTGAATTCCAGCACCACGATGAGCAACGAGTAATCCTGACCGTTAGGGAGAAGACATGGCCTTGCTTGTTGCGCTGCTGCTGCCGCTTCTGTTGGGCATGGCGGCCTTGGCCGTCGATCTGACAAACCTTTCAACGGCCAAGGCCGAGCTTCAAGCGGCAGCCGATGCCACCGCTTTGGCTGGTGCCGGCTGCCTTAGACGGCGGGCGGAGTGCGGCAATCTGTCACGCGCAACACCCGACTGGATTGGGGCGGACCTCACGGTCTCGGGTTTTATCAGCCAGAACAAGACGCAAGGTGATCCGCTGCAGCGGGCTTCGGTGACTTCCGGATACTGGAACGTGAGCGGCACGCCGTCGGGACTTCGTTCCACCACGATCAGTCCTGGCGCACTCGATTTGCCGGCGGTCCAGGTGACGGTCAGCCGACGGCTTGACGAGAACGGAGGCTTGATCCCATCGATCCTGGCAGGCTTTCTGGGCTTTCCCGCCAGCGCCCTATCGGCAACGGCCACGGCGGCTTTATCGTCGCCGGGCTTGGCCGGGGTAGGGTCGGTGTTTCCGTTGGCTATTGCCCAGTGCATGTATGACCGCTATTGGGACACGACCACGGGGCAACCCAAGCTGGCCACGGCGATCACGGTGCCGGGGTTCGATCTTCCTCAAACCGTGGGGGAGGCCTACCGATTCAAGATCACATCGCGCTACAAGGCCGGCGGTTGCGAAAGTGGGCAATGGAGTTCGCTTACCCTGAACAGCAACGATGCGGCAACCCTTCGCACGCTGATGGTCCAGGGCAACACCTCATCGATCCCAGTTGGAGGCTCTGTTTGGATTCAAACCGGTTCCATGACGACCTTGTACGGCGAGTTGAATGCCTGTAGCGCCGCTGGGAACCGGAAGTGTGAATATGTGATGTTGCCGGTTGTGGCGAACATCAGCGCCAGTGCTCTGGCCACCGTGCTGGGATTCGCCTGTGTTCGCTTGTTGTCCGCTACCGGCGGCAGCGACAAGTACGCCGTGGCGCAAATGAGCGCCGATACCCAGAAATGCCGTGCTCTGAATTCTGGAGGAGTGGGGCCCAACTTCGGCATCATCCTGCCGCCGCGTTTGGTGTCTTGACCTGCTCCTGAGCGCCATCGGGTGGGACGCTGGCGTTGCGGCTCACAGGAGCCCTGGCTGTCAGAGAGACAGCACCAAGGGCAGAAACGCCAAGCAAGCCAGGCAGGCGTGGACGATCATCCTGTCTGGGTCGGCATAGAAGGTCTGCAACTTCTTCATGGAACTCCTCCGCTGGGTTTGATGCCAGCTTAGGGGTCCAGAGGCTCAAATCATGAGCCTGCGCAAGGGGGGTGTTGCGCCAGGTTGCCGGGGTCATCCTCAACAGAGGGTTGACCCGCGGCCTGTGGGCCCGCTGGCTCCAGTGGCCACACCA
>RFTU01000036.1 GCA_009923315.1 Betaproteobacteria bacterium | reverse complement strand
GTACATCTACAAATTCGTCAGCCGAGACCGCATCCAACCTGCCGGCCGTGGCCTCACCGCCGCGCAGGCCAACCGCGACTTGTTGGACCATGGCACGCTGTATGTGGCGCGCTTTGATGCCGACGGCACCGGCCGCTGGTTGCCGCTGCTGCACGGTCAAGGTCCGCTGAACGCCGCCAACGGTTTTGCCGACCAGGGTGAGGTGGTCATCAAGGCGCGCCAGGCCAGCGACCTGCTGGGCGCCACCAAGATGGACCGTCCGGAATGGCTGGCCATCGACGAACACAGTCGCTGGGTGTACTGCACCCTGACCAACAACACCGCGCGCGGCACAGCGGGCAACCCGGGCACGGATGCGGCCAACCCGCGGGCAAAAAACGAGATGGGCCACATCATCCGCTGGCAAGAGCGTGGCGACTTCGACGGCGAGGCCTTCATCTGGAACCATCTGATGCTGGCCGGTGATGCGCAGTCGGCCGATGCGAATGCGCGCGGCACCATCCGGGGTGACGCGTTCGCTTGCCCCGACGGCATCGCCTTCGACCCACGCGGCGTGCTGTGGATTCAAACCGACATCGGCCCTGCGAACCTCCGCAAGGGCGTGCACCAGGCCTTGGGGAACAACCAAATGCTCGCTTGCGACGTGGCCACCGGCGACGTGCGCCGCTTCCTCGTGGGGCCGGTCAATTGCGAAGTCACGGGCGTGACCTGGACGCCCGATGGGCGCACCATGTTCCTCAACATCCAGCACCCCGGTGAAGGTGCGGGCGAGCGCTTGGATCCGAAGGACCCACGGAAGAACTCCAACTGGCCCGATTTCCGGCCCGATGGGAGACCGCGCTCGGCCACCGTGGTGGTGCGCCGAAAGGACGGTGGCGTCATCGGTGCCTGAGGCCGCGGCCCGGACCGCCTAGGGCTGACGCGGCGCGTGGCCGCGGCCATCGGCTCCAGCCCACACCGACGGCCGTCAGGGGCTCATTTGGCGGTGGGCATCACGAATTCAGCGCCCTTGCCGATGCTGGCCGGCCAACGCTGCATCACACTCTTTTGCTTGGTGTAGAAGCGCACGCCCTCTTCGCCATAGGCGTGCATGTCGCCGAACAGGCTCCGCTTCCAGCCGCCGAAGCCGTGCCAGGCCATGGGCACCGGAATGGGCACATTGATGCCGACCATGCCCACCTGAATGCGACGAGCGAATTCGCGCGCCACGTTGCCATCGCTGGTGAAGCAGGCCACGCCGTTGCCGAATTCGTGGGCGTTGATCAGGTCCACCGCGGCGGCGAAGTCGGGCACCCGTACACAACCCAGCACCGGACCGAAGATCTCTTCCTTGTAGATGCGCATGGACGGCGTCACATGATCGAACAGCGTGCCGCCGGTGAAAAAGCCACCGTCATGCCCGGGCACCTTGAAGCCGCGACCGTCCACCACCAAACGCGCACCCTCTTGCACGCCGAGCTGGATGTAGCCCTCGATCCGATCACGCGCCTCGCGCGTGACGATGGGACCCATCTCGGCATCGAGCTCCATCCCGTTCTTGATCTTCAGCGCCCGGGCACGCTCGGCGAGCTTGGGCACGACCTTGTCGGCCACATCACCCACGAGCACCGCCACCGAAATCGCCATGCAGCGCTCCCCTGCTGAGCCGTAACCCGCGCCGATCAAGGCATCCACGGCCTGGTCGATGTCGGCATCGGGCATCACCACCATGTGGTTCTTCGCACCACCCAAGGCCTGCACCCGCTTGCCGTGGTGGGCGCCGGTCTCATAGATGTACTGCGCAATCGGGGTGGAGCCCACGAAGCTCAGGGCTTTCACCTCGGGGTTGGCCAGCAGCGCATCCACGGCCACCTTGTCGCCCTGCACCACATTGAACACCCCGTCGGGCAGACCGGCCTGCTTGAGCAATTCGGCCATGAACAACGACGGCGAAGGATCCCGCTCGGAAGGCTTGAGGATGAAGGCATTGCCGCAGGCCAGGGCCACCGGGAACATCCAACAGGGCACCATCACCGGAAAATTGAAGGGCGTGACACCGGCCACCACACCCAGCGGCTGTCGCATCGTCCAGTTGTCGATGCCGGTGGAGACCTGGTCGGTGTAGTCACCCTTGAGCAGCTGCGGGATGCCACAGGCGAACTCGATGATGTCGATGCCGCGCATCACCTCACCCTGCGCATCGGTGAACACCTTGCCGTGTTCGGCGGTGATCATCGCGGCCAGCGTGTCCTTGTGCTGATTCATCAGGGCCAGAAACTGGTTGATCACCCGCGCGCGTCGAATGGGCGGTGTGTCGGCCCAAGCGGGGAAAGCCGCCTGCGCGTTGGCCACCGCGGCGTTCACATCGACGGCTTCGGCCAGGTGCAGTTGGCGCGACACCGCGCCCGTGGCGGGGTTGTAAACAGCCTGGCGCCGCGCCCCGGACGAGGGCACGCGTTGCCCACCGATCCAATGGGTGATGTCGGTGGTGGCGGTAAAAGCTTCGGGTGCGCCCATGGGGGGTCTCCTGCGGGGGAAGGGGTGCGCCCTGACGGCTGGCGCATGGGTAGACGGCAACACGAGAGTCTACGGGGATGGGCGCGGGCGGGCAGGCGGTCGGAATTGCCCGCAATGGGCTGGCGGCGCCGGGATGAAGGCGACAATCCGCGCGTGACTTCACCGCGCCACCCCAAAGCCTCGACACGCGAGCGCCCCAGCCCTGGCCCCCGCCACAACCCCAGGGCCCGTGCAACCCACCCGGAGGTGGGCCCTGGCCTGCAGGAAGCCGAACTGCAGGAGCTCGACGAGCTGCTGGGGCAGGTCCCCGCACCGCTACAGCCCCTGGACCTGAGCGCACTGGACGGTTTTCTGGCGGGCGTGCTGTTGCAACCGAAGCGCATCATCACGGCCCGCTGGCTGCCTTTTGCATCCGACGATGAAGGCCGCAGCCTGCCCATCACGTGGCCCTGGCGTGCGCGCCTGCAGTCCCTCGTCCAGGAGCGCCATGCCGAACTGGATGCGCTGATCGAAGGCCGCCAATGGTTCGACCCTTGGATCACGGATGTCGATGAGGCGACCCTGCCGGCACAGGCCGTTCAGCCCTGGGTGCTGGGTTTTGCAGCGGCCTGCAGCGAGTTCACGGCCCTGACCGAAGGCCCGGGCCACGATCAGCCCGAGTTGATCGAAGCCCTGGCGCAGATCTACCAGCACCTAGACCCGGCCGACCTGGAAGACGCCGAGGCCTTGTTGGAAGAGATCGACACGCTGGAGCCGGCGGCCACGATGGAAGAGGCCGTGGAAAGCCTGGTCCGCGGTTGCCTCTTGTTGGCCGATGTCAGCCGGCCACGGGGTGTGCGCAAGTCCCGACGCCGCTGAGGCGGCACCGCGCGTCAGCGCACCAACAAGACCGGCACCGTCGTGCGCGCCATCACCTGGGTGGCCACTGATCCCATCACCAGGTTGCCCAGGTTGCCGTGCCCGTGCGAGCCCATGATCAGCAGATCGGGCTTGGTGTTCTGGGTCGCGGCCGCAATCTGTTGAGCCGCATGGCCCACTTTGACTTCGAACTCAACCGGCGCCTGAACCTGGCGCTTGAAGAAGGCGCGAACCGGCTTGATGATCTTCTCCGCCTCTTCTTCGTAATAGGCCTTCAGCACCGCCTTATCCAGCACGGCCGCGGCCCGCGGGGTGACGGCGGGCAAGACGGTGACGACGGTGTAGGCGTGGTGCGCACCCAACCATTCATCGTGTGCGGCCACGTAGGCCAGCATGCGCTTGGTGTAAGGGCTGCCGTCAACGGCCAGAAGGATCTTCATGCAAGGGCTCCGTTCGGAGAAGGTGAAACCAACGGTTGCACTCTAGGAGCCGGCCTGCGCACCGTCCTTGCGGCTGATCAAACGCTGAACAGGCGCCAGGGGTCGAAGCCCTCCGATTCGCCTTTTCGGGGCAGGCCTCGCGCCTGACAGACCACGCGGGTCACCCCGCCCTGGCGGCGCGGCAGGGTGTAGTCCGGCCGCCAGTGCACATGGCCATGGATCCAACAATCGGCCAGTCCGATCAGGTCCTCGTCAGCGTTGCAGAAGCTGGCCGTGGTGGGTTGGTGACCGTACCGGGGATCGGCGCTGCGAAGGCTGGGGGCGAAGTGGGTGATCACCACCGTGGCATCACCGGCCGACACGCCAGCGATCTGCGGTGCGGACCCAGGTGGCGCGCCAGGGGACTGCGGGGCGTCTCGGGTCAACTGCGCCCTCAACCAGTCCCGGCACGCCAGCGCCTCTTCACGCACAGCCGCCGCATCGAACACCCGCCCGTCGCAGGTGGCCCGCATCACCTTCTGGAAGTAGCCCGCAGCCTTGATGGCCTTGGTCTGCAAGGCCGGACCGAACACCTCAAAGTCGCTCCAGCGCACGGTGCCCAGGAAGCGGATGCGCCGGCCCGCGGGGGTGGTGTGGATCCACTCATCGCACTCCAGCACCTGCAAGCCCAAGCGCGCGCAGTGGTCGCGAAAGGCCGGCAGTGCCTCACGCAGTTCGCGCCCGTCGAATTCATGGTTGCCCGGCACCACCAGGACCGGCACGGGCCAACCGGCAAAGCGCTCATAGGCCACCCAGCTGGTGTCGATGTCGCCGGCCAGCACCAACAGGTCCGCCCCGGGCGCAGGCTGGGGGTCGAACGCTTCGGTCTCCAGGTGCAGGTCGGAAAGAATCTGCAGCCGCATCACGGCACGCTGGGCTGCTTCAGGCCTTGCCGTGGCACTGCTTGAACTTCTTGCCGCTTCCGCAGGGGCAGGGGTCGTTGCGCCCGACCTTGGCGCTGTCGCGCTGAACGGTGCGCACGGCCATGCGGTCCTGCGCGGTCAGGTTCCACAGGCTGACAGCTGCCTCCACCGTGTCTTGGATGGCCTGGGTTTCGTCGCGCAGCGGCACCTGCTGGTCCAGTTCGGCCACCAAGGCGCGGTCTTCATCCGTCTCCGGCGGCAGGTGGCGCAAGATGCGCGACATGGCCAGGTGCACCGCGTCATCTGGGTGCTCCATCAGCCCTTCGAAGGTCTGGGCGCCGTACAGGAAGCCTGAGGCCCAGTAGACCAAGGGGCGGGAGTGGGCGGGCAGGCCTTCCAGGGTGGGGTCTTCGGGCTGCTCGGCGTCGGCGGCGGCTTGGGCCAGATCACTGACGACCGGGTCGAAGAAGCCTTCTTCGGCCATGCCCCGCACCAACGCTTCGTAGCGGCGCTGCATCAACGCGCGCACCCGCGTCAGCCAAGCGTCGTCACATCCGGCCACCGGCCACCGGCTGCCGTCGGTGTCCAAGGCTCGAGCCAACCAATCGGCCGGCGACACGATGCGAGGCTGCACCGCCACCGCACACAGGTAGCCGTCCAAGGACACCACATCCAAGGGCTGCAGGGGCTCGGTCGCCTGCTGCAGCAGTTCGTCGAGTTCGTCGATTTCGGTGTTGGTGAGGTCGGCCTTCATCAGCCGATTGTCGCGCGGGCCCGATCGGCCCGTGCCGAATGGCTCAGGCCGCCAGGCGCTGCGCGATCTGCGCCTTGGTCTGGCGCAGTTCTTCGGGCAGGTGGTAGGACAGCTGCTCGAAGAGTTCGTCGTGCAGCTTGAGCTCCTCGGCCCAGGCCTGTTGGTCGATGCTGATGACGCTGTCGAACTGGTCGCGGCTGAATTCCAGGCCGGCCCATGAGAGGTCTTCGTATCGGGGACTGATGCCCACCGCATGTTCGACGCCGTGGGCCTGGCCCTCTACGCGCTCCAGCATCCACTTGAGCACCCGCATGTTCTCGCCGTATCCCGGCCACACGAACTGGCCATCGGCACCTTTGCGGAACCAGTTGACGCAGAACATCTTGGGCAGCTTCACGCCCTGGGCCTGCAGCTTCTTGCCCAGCGCCAACCAATGTTGGAAGTAGTCGCTCATGTTGTAGCCCATGAAGGGCAGCATGGCAAACGGATCGCGGCGCACCACGCCCTGTTGGCCAGCGGCGGCGGCCGTGGTTTCGCTGCCCATGGTGGCGGCCATGTAGACGCCCTCCACCCAATTGCGTGCCTCGGTGACCAGCGGCACCGTGGTGCTGCGGCGGCCGCCGAAGATGAAGGCGTCGATGGCCACGCCCTGCGGGTTGTCCCAGTCGGTGTCCAGCACCGGATTGTTGGTGGCGGCCACGGTGAAGCGGGCGTTCGGATGGGCCGCCTTGGCGCCGGTCTGCCGGGCGATCTCGGGCGTCCAGCGCTTGCCCTGCCAATCGGTGAGTTCAGCCGGGGGCGAGTCGGTCATCCCCTCCCACCACACATCACCATCGGGCGTGAGGGCGACATTGGTGAAGATGGCGTCGCGCTGGAGCGACGCCATGCAGTTGGGGTTGGTCTTGTCGTTGGTGCCCGGGGCCACGCCGAAATAGCCGGCCTCGGGGTTGATGGCGTAAAGCCGCCCGTCGGCACCCGGCTTGATCCAGGCGATGTCGTCGCCAATGGTGGTCACCTTCCAGGTGTGGCCGTTGGCGTCCTTCAAGCCCGCCGGAGGAATGAGCATGGCGAAGTTGGTCTTGCCGCAGGCGCTGGGGAAGGCCGCGGCCACATGGCGCTTGACGCCGTTGGGTTGGGTGACGCCCAACACCAGCATGTGTTCGGCCAGCCAACCCTGGTCACGGCCCATGGTGGACGCAATGCGCAGCGCGAAGCACTTCTTGCCCAGCAGGGCGTTGCCGCCATAGCCTGAGCCATAGCTCCAGATCTCGCGGGTTTCGGGGTAGTGGACGATGTATTTGGTCTTGTTGCAGGGCCAGGCCACGTCCGCTTGGCCCTCGGCCAGGGGCGCGCCCACGGTGTGCACGCAGGGCACAAACTCGCCCTCTTCACCCAGCACATCCAGCACGGCACGGCCCATGCGCGTCATCAAGCGCATGTTCACCGCCACATAGGGGCTGTCCGACAGCTCCACCCCGATGTGGGCAATGGGCGAGCCGATGGGGCCCATCGAGAAGGGCACCACATAAAGCGTACGGCCCTTCATGGCCCCCTTGAACAGGGCCTGCTCGCCGGTCTGCAGCCGCTCGCGCATCTCGGATGGCGCCATCCAGTTGTTGGTCGGGCCGGCGTCTTCCTGCTTCTGGCTGCAGATGAAGGTGCGGTCTTCCACGCGGGCCACATCGGAAGGGTCACTGCAGGCCAGGTAGCTGTTGGGGCGCCGCTCGGGGTTGAGCCGCTTGAGGGTGCCCGCGGCCACGAGCTCGCCGCACAGACGGTTGTACTCGGCCTCCGAACCGTCGCACCAATAGACCGCCTGAGCCTGGGTCAGGGTGGCGATGTCGCGGACCCAATGGATCAGGCGCGTGTGGCGCACATGGGCGGGCACCCGGAGGTCGACGGCCGTCGACGGAATCGTGAGCATGAGGACTCCTTGAGGAAATTAAGTGCAATTAAGGTGAAATCGGGTCAAATTCCGACCAATTCAAAGCCGATCGGAACCTGACCCCATGTCACCGCAAGCCGTCGGCCGTTACACGACGGTACACCTGCCGACGCCCGCCACCCTGCCGTGCAGCAGGGGCATGAGCGCCCGCCGAGTGTAATGAGCCTGTAACCGGGTGGGCCCAGGCCCTATGCAGGAAATGCATAACACGATGCCGGGTACCGACAGCAGCCCCCTCGGATGCCGATGGCCGTGGCGGTTTGGGGCCCTGTGCGGCGCCAGCGCTGACCCGGTCAACCCTTGGCCGGCACGGCGGCAAACAGGGCCTCGATGCGCGCGGCCACGTCGCCTGGGGTCTGTTCCAGCGTCACCACCACGCCCACCCGGGCGCGCTGCCCCTGTGCCACGGCTTGCCTGAAGCCTTCCCAGGCCCAGGCGCCCTCAAACGAGGCGCTGGCCATCACGGTGTCGGTCACGGGCTTGAAGTACTGGGTGGTCTGGCGCGCCACCACCAAGGGGGCCGTGAGGCCCTCGGCGTGCATGCGCGCCACCACCAAGGACCAGGCGGCCACGAGGGCGATGGCCGTGCCGCTGCCGCCGAACAGCGTGCCGTGGACATTGCGGTTGGGCTCCAAAGGGGCGCTGATGAGCACCCGATCCGGCTCGACGGCCCGCACCGACAACCGCATGAAGTCCGCCACCGGAATCCCGGTGCGGATCAAGGTTTCCAGTGCGCCAGGGGTCATGCCGGCCGGTGAATGGCACACAGCTTGTGCCCATCGGGGTCGCGCACATAGGCCAGGTGCAGCGTGCCCAGGCCGCCCGTACGCGGGCCCGGCGGGTCTTCAATCGACACGCCACCATGGGCCACCGCCACCGCATGGAACTGACGCACCTGCTCGGGCGAGGAGCACTTGAAGCCGAGCGTGCCGCCATTGGCCACGGTGGCCGGCTCGCCATTGATGGGTTGCGTCAGACAAAAGGCGCTGCCCTCATGCCGGTAGAACAGCCTCACATGGCCCGACGCCGACACATTGCGCACGGGCTCGCCGGCTCCCAACACGCCCAGGACAGCGTCGTAGAAGCGTTTGGCGCGCTCCATGTCGTTGGTGCCGAGCATGACATGGTTGAACATGGGAAGGCCTCGCGGGGGAGTTGAGAAGGCCCGATGCTAAGCCCCCTGCGGCCGACCCGTCTGGCCTGCATACTTCGTCGTTTGGACTCGACTCGATCACCCGTGCTGCGTCCCGACAACGCCCCTGACATCCCAAGCCCGAAGATCGGCCTGGTCAGCCTGAACACCGCACGGGCCCGCCGCATCACGGTGGCCGATGGGCGCAGCATCCTGACGGCACACGGCAAGCAACCCACCCGCGCGGCGATCCCTGTGGGCCCATTGGGCCTGGAGGGTGACGAACAGGCCGACCCCACTGTGCATGGTGGGCGCGGCAAGGCGGTGTACGCCTATCCGCATGAGCACTATGCATTCTGGAAGACGGTGCGCTCGCAGGCCCGGGTGCAGTTGTGGGAAGAGGAGCCGGCTCCCGGCTTGATGGGCGAGAACCTCACCATCACCGGCCTGTTGGAAACCCACGCCTGGGTGGGCGACCGGCTGCGCTTTGCCCGCTGCACCTTGGCCATCAGCGAACCGCGCATGCCCTGCAGCAAATTCGATGCGGTGATGGGCTTCAAGCACGCCAGCAAGATGATGGTGCAAAGCGGCTTTTGCGGGTTTTACCTTTCGGTCATCCTGGAAGGCGCCCTGCAGGTCGGCGACGAAGCCGAGCTGGTGCCCGGACCGCGGCAGCTCACGATTGCCGACGCCTTTCGCAGCAAGGCCGGGCGGCAGCACCTACGCTGAAGGGGCCCACACCGGATAGTCGGTGTAGCCTGCGGCACCGCCACCGTAAAGCGTTTCGCGCTGCAACTCGTTGAGTGGCGCGCCTTCGCGCAGCCGTTGGCCCAAATCGGGGTTGGCAATGAAGGGCCTGCCGAAGGCCACGAGGTCGGCCTGTCCGCTGTCGATCGTCTCGTTGGCCATCTGCAGGTGGTAGCCGTTGTTGACCATCCACGCACCCTTGAAGTGCCGACGCAAGGCTTGGTAGTCAAAGGCGGGCACACCCTTGTCGCTGAGGTCGCGGGCTCCTCCGGTTTGCCCTTCGATCACATGCACATAAGCCAGGTGCAAAGGGGCCAACTGCCGCATGATGTGGTCGAAGAGTGCGGCCACATTCGAATCCTGCGTGGCCCCGTTGCTCGGGGTGATGGGCGACAGACGCACCCCCGTTCGGTCGCCGCCGATTTCCGTCGTCACCGCCTGCATCACCTGCACCAGCAGCCGCGCCCGGTTCTCGATCGAGCCGCCATAGGCGTCGGTGCGGTCATTGATGGTGTCGCGCAGAAACTGATCGAGCAGGTAGCCATTGGCGCTGTGCACCTCCACGCCATCGAAGCCGGCGCGCATGGCGTTGGCCGCCGCCCGCCGGTAATCTTCGATGAGGCGCGGCATCTCGTCGCTGCGCAGCGCGCGAGGGGTGGAGCAGTCGACAAAGCCTTCGGCGTTGTAGGTCTTGCTGCCCGAAGGCTTGTCGGTGGAGGACACCGGCTGCTGCCCGTTGGGCTGCAGCGAGGTGTGCGAAATCCGACCCACGTGCCACAGCTGAATCACGATTCGGCCGCCCTGCGCATGCACGGCCTGGGTGATGGGGGCCCAAGCCTGAACCTGTTCTTCGCTGTAGATGCCGGGGGTGTCCAGGTAGCCCTGGCCTTCCGGGCTGATCTGCGAGGCCTCGGTGATGATGAGCCCAGCGCCGGTGGCGGGGTTGGCCCGCTGCTCGTAGTACTGGCGCATCAGGTCGTTGGGCAGAGCGCCCTTGGCGCGGCTGCGGGTGAGCGGGGCCATCACCAGGCGGGTTTTCAAATCGATGCTGCCAATGCGGATCGGGTCGAAGAGGGTCGTCATGAACAGGTGCTGGGTGACAGTTGAAAGATGGGCCCCGGCTAAGCGGGTCCGGCGGGCCCGGGGCTTGGCGCAGTTGGGCGGGCTCACCCGCCGGCTGTGGCCTCAGCCGCGGTGGATGGGGTCCACCCAGAGGACGGTCTCGGGCTTTTCCACCGGCTCGATGTCCAGGTTCACCGCAGTGGCCTCACCATCGCTGCGCACCAACACGCACTCCAGCACCTCGGTGGGGCTGGCATTGATCTCCTGGTGGGGCACGAAGGGCGGCACGTAGATGAAGTCGCCCGGGCCTGCTTCGGCCGTGAACTCGAGGTGCTCGCCCCAGCGCATGCGCGCGCGGCCCTTGACCACGTAGATCACGCTTTCCAGAGGCCCATGATGATGGGCGCCGGTCTTGGCGTCGGGGTGAATGTGGACGGTGCCGGCCCACAGCTTCTGCGCCCCGACACGGGCGAAGGTGATGGCCGCCTGGCGGTCCATGCCCGGTGTTTGGGCGGTGTTCGGGTCGAGCTGGTTGCCGGGCACCACGCGTACCCCATCGTGCTTCCAGGCGGGGGAAGGGTCACCGTGGTCGTCGTGGAGGTGATGGGACATGGCGTCACCCGAATCCGAGTTGGGAAACGGGGGATTGTGCGGCAAAGCCCTCAATACGGCATCACATACCAGGGCTCTGGGCAGTGGGTGACGACAGGGTAGTAGGCCCGGTAGGGGGCACAAAAGTACTGCACCGGAGGTGACGCCGGCACCAAGACCGGCTGCACGGGCTGGGCCTGCGCGTGGTGGGCGCCCGCGATGGCTGCGCCCACCAGGCCGCCCACGATCAGCGGACCCCAGATGCCGCCATGGCCGCGGGCGTGGTGCACGGGGCCGTGTCGGTGGTGGCCATGGTGGGGCCCCGGTCCGCCTCGGAAGGCCTCGGCGCCTCGATGGGCGTGCACGGGAGCGGCCGTGGCCAAGGCCGCCACAGACACCAGAAGCAAGGGGATTGCGCGGGCCAGCGGATTCATGCTCATCTCCAGCGGTGTGTGGCTGTTCAACGCGGCGCACGGCAGCCGGTTGACACCGGACTGGGCTACAGTGGTTCATGTTTGCCTATCGACACGCCTTTCACGCAGGCAACCACGGGGATGTACTCAAGCACCTGGTGCTCAGCGAGGTCCTGCGTCACATGGGTGAGAAGGACAAGCCCTACACCGTGCTGGACACGCATGCTGGCGCGGGCGGGTATTCGCTGCAAGGGCGGTACGCAGAACAAACCGGGGAATTCCAAAGTGGCGTGGCGGCGTTGTGGAGTGCGCTGTCGAGCGACCCTGCCGGCCTGCCCGGCGCGGTGCAACGCTACTTGCAGTTGGTGCGCGACTTCAACGGGGGTGCCGGTGCCGCGCTGCGGCAATACCCCGGCTCACCCGCCATTGCGCAGGCCCTGATGCGGCCCTCAGACCCGCTGCGCCTGTACGAGATGCACCCCACCGACGAGCGCATCTTGCGCGCCTTCCTCGGTGGGCGGCCACACACGCAGGTGCATCTGGCCGATGGCTTTGCCAGCCTCGCGCGCGAGCTGCCGCCGCCTTCGCGGCGCGGCGTGGTGCTGATCGATCCCAGCTACGAACTCAAGGCCGACTACGGCAAGGTGGTGGCCGCGGTACGCGACATCATGACCCGGTTCGCGCAGGCCGTGGTGATCGTGTGGTACCCCTTGGTCCAGTTGGTTGAAGCGGTTCAGTTGCCCAAGCGACTGCGCACGGCCGCCGCCGCAGCGCCCAAGGGTTGGCTGGATGCACACATCTCGGTGCAGGCGGCCGACAAGCACGGTTTCGGCATGATGGGCAGTGGCGTCTTCTTGATCAATCCGCCGCACGGGATTCACGACATGCTGCAGGAATGCCTGCCCCTGCTGGCGCAGCGCTTGTCGCAGATCGAACGGCCCAAGTGGGCGCTGGACGCGGGGCTGAAGTAGGGGCCGAGAATTCGCGCGCCCTCACGCCATCAAATTCCTCGCGAGCGGTCAGCGGTGAACTGCGCCGCGAAGGCGCCGAAGCGGCCGTCGTCCAGCGCTTGCCGCACCTCGCGCATCAGGTTGAGGTAGTAGTGGAGGTTGTGGATGCTGGCCAGCATCGGCCCCAGCATCTCGCCGCAGCGGTCCAGGTGATGCAGGTAGGCGCGGCTGAAAGCGCCGCTGACGGTGCCGTCTTCGCGCGTGATGCCCTTGCAGGTGTAGCAGGTGCAGGTGGGGTCCAGCGGTCGCTCGTCGGTCTTGTGGCGGGCATTGCGGATCTTCAAGTCGCCGAATCGCGTGAACAGGTGTCCGTTGCGCGCGTTGCGCGTGGGCATCACGCAATCGAACATGTCCACCCCGTGCTGCACGCCATAGACCAGGTCTTCTGGTGTGCCCACGCCCATCAGGTAGCGCGGCTTGTGTGCCGGCAGGCGGTGCGGCGTGTGGGCCGTCAGGCGCAGCATGTCTTCCTTGGGCTCGCCCACGGAAACGACTCCTGGCGAAGGTTCTCGTACATGCCGCCCTGCACGATGCCAAAGAGCGCATTGGGGTTCTCCAGGCGCGCGAACTCAGCCTGGCAGCGCGTGGCCCAGCGCAGGCTGAGTTCCATCGACGCACGCGCTTGCGCCTCGGTGGTGAGTTGCCCCGCCGTCTGGTACGGCGTGCATTCGTCGAACTGCATGACGATGTCGGAATTGAGCACCGTCTGGATCTGCATGCTCACTTCGGGCGTGAGGAAGAGCTTGTCACCCGTGACGGGCGACGCAAAGCGAACGCCCTCCTCGCTGATCTTGCGGCCCTTGCCGTCTTCACCGGAAAGGCTCCACACCTGAAAACCGCCGCTGTCGGTGAGGATGGGCTTGTCCCAGCGCTCGAAGCCGTGCAAGCCGCCGAACCGCTTGAGGATGTCCAGTCCTGGGCGCAACCACAGATGAAAGGTGTTGCCCAAGATGATCTGCGCGCCCATCTCTTCCAGGCTGCGCGGCATCACGCCCTTGACCGTGCCGTAGGTGCCCACGGGCATGAAGATGGGCGTCTGCACCACGCCGTGGTTGAGCGTGAGACGGCCGCGTCGCGCTTGGCCTTCTGTACCCAGGAGTTCGAAGTGGAGCATGGGTCGATTGTGATGCGAAGCTTCACCCGGCTCGGCACTGCAGCAGCATGGCGTCGCCATAGCTGAAGAATCGGTAGCGCGCCTGAATCGCATGCCGGTACAGGGCCATGATGTGGTCATGACCCGCAAAGGCGCTGACCAGCATCATCAGCGTGCTCTTGGGCAGGTGAAAGTTGGTGATGAGGCCGTCCACCACTCGGAAATCAAATCCCGGGGTGATGAAGATGTCGGTGTCGCGCGAGCCCGACTGCAGCGCGCCGTTGGGGGTGCGCGCAGCAGACTCCAGGGCGCGCATCGTGGTGGTGCCGGCGGCCCAGATGCGGCCGCCACGCTCGCGGGCCTGGGCGATGGCCTGCACCGTGCCTTCGCTCACCTCGAACCACTCGCTGTGCATCTGGTGCTCGCGCAGGTTGTCGGTACGCACCGGTTGGAAGGTGCCGGCCCCCACATGCAGCGTGATGGCTGCACGGCGGATGCCGCGTTCATCGAGTTCACGCAACACGCCCTCGTCGAAATGCAGGGAGGCCGTGGGCGCAGCCACTGCACCGGGCTTGGCGGCGAACACGGTCTGGTAGCGGCTTTCGTCCTCGGTCGAATCCTCGTGCGTGATGTAGGGCGGAAGCGGCACATGGCCGTGCTCCTGCAACAAGGGCAGCGGGTCGCCAGGAAAGCGAAGGTGGAACAGGGCTTCGTCAGGCCCGGTGCGGCCGAGCACCTCCGCATGGAAGCCTTCACCGCTGGGGCCGATGAAACGCAGCCTGCTGCCCGGCTTGGGCGACTTGCTGGCCCGCACATGGGCCCAAACCTCAAAGCCCGGCAAGACGCGTTCAATCAGGGCCTCAAGGGCCCCGCCGGTTTCCTTTTCGCCGAACAGTCGCGCCTTGATCACCTGGGTGTCGTTGAACACCAGCAGGTCGTTCGGGCTCAACAGCCCGGGCAACTCCCGAAAGATGCGGTCCACGGGCAGGTCGCCACGGCCGTCAAGCAGGCGTGAAGCACTGCGCTGCGGCGCAGGGTGCTGCGCAATCAAATCGGGGGGCAGTTGGAAATCGAAATCGGCCAGCGTGTAGTCGCGGTCGATACCGGGAAGGCCCGAAGGCTCGGGCAGGCGCGGATGGTGGGGCGTCATGGCAGCAGGCTGTACCGGCCTGTGGCTAAAACCCAAATTGTCCACCAGCCGGTTGGGGTCCGCGCCCTGGATGTGCAAGGCCGGGGACGGGGCAGGGGGATGCCCTGGCACGAGGGCCTGAATCTGCGGCCCACGGACTGTCGCCTCCAGGGCCCGCGGCTCGGGCCTGCACCCGTGCAGAATCAGCGCATGGCCGAGCCCGCCTCACCGCCGAAGGAAAAGTCCGCGCCGCAAAAGGCCCTGGAGAAGATGGGGCTGCGCCGTGATATTGACCTGGCCCTTCACCTGCCGCTTCGCTATGAGGACGAAACACGACTGACCCCCGTGGGCGAGTTGACCCACGGTCAGTCGGCCCAATGCGAGGGCGTGGTGAGCGAGGCCCGCGTGGAGTTGCGGCCCCGTCGCCAATTCATCGCCCGACTGCGCGACGGCACGGGTGAGCTGATGCTGCGCTTTCTGCACTTCTACCCTTCACACCAGAAGACGCTGGTGGCGGGCGCAAAGGTGCGCGTGCGGGGCGAGGTGCGCGGAGGCTTCTTCGGTCACGAGATGGTGCATCCCGTGTTCAAGCCGGTGGGGGATGACACGCCCTTGGCTGCTGCACTGACACCGGTTTACCCCACGTCGGCGGCGCTGCCTCAGGCCTACCTGCGCAAGGCGGTGGCCAGCGCCTTGCAGCGCGCGCACTTGCAGGAAGTGATTCCCGCGCACCTGGTCAAGCCTGGCCTGCCCCCGCTGCGCGAGGCGCTGCACGAACTCCACCACCCACCTCCGCATGCCGGCTTGGCCTCCTTGGAAGACCACAGCTGCCCAGCGTGGCAGAGGCTGAAGTGGGAGGAGCTCCTGGCTCAGCAGTTGAGCCAGTTGATCGCCAGGCGAGAACGTGCCTTGCGGCGCGCGCCGGCGATGGTGGCCGCTGTAGGAGGTTTGCCCGAGCAATTGCTGGCCGCCTTGCCGTTTGAGCTGACCGCTGCACAGCGGCGCGTCGGGCAGGAGATCGCGCAAGACCTGGCGCAGGCCGAACCGATGCACCGACTGCTGCAAGGTGATGTGGGTTCGGGCAAGACGGTGGTGGCGGCCTTGGCTGCAGCCGTGGCGATCGACGCGGGCTGGCAATGCGCCCTGATGGCGCCCACGGAGATTCTGGCCGAGCAGCACTTCCGCAAACTGGTGGGTTGGCTGCAAGCGTTGTTGGAGGCACGCGGACAAACCGTGGCCTGGCTCACGGGTAGCGTCAAGGGCAAGGCGCGCAAAGCCATGCTGCAAGCCACCGCCGACGGGCGCGCAGCATTGGTGGTGGGCACCCAGGCGGTGATCCAGGATACGGTGCAGTTCGCTCGGCTGGGCTTGGCGCTCATTGATGAACAGCACCGCTTCGGCGTGGCACAGCGGCTGGCGCTGCGCAAGAAGCTCGAAGGCGCAGGCCACGAGGGGCGCGCGGACAGCGGGTCGGCAGCCGCGGCCGAGCCCACTGTCGAACCTCACCTGCTGATGATGACGGCCACGCCGATTCCGCGCACCTTGGCCATGACCTACTACGCCGACCTGTCGGTCAGCACCATCGATGAACTGCCGCCCGGCCGCACGCCCATCGTGACCAAGGTGTTCGCCGACAACCGGCGCGGCGCGGTGATCGAGCACATCCGCCAGGAAGTGGCGCGCGGTCGTCAGGTGTACTGGGTGTGCCCACTGATCGAAGAAAGTGAAGCGCTGGACTTGCAGAACGCGACCGAAACCCACGCGCACCTGTGCCAGGCCATGCCGGGCGTGATGGTGGGCCTGCTGCACGGGCGGCTGCCCCCCGCTGACAAGGCCGCTGTGATGTCGCAGTTCAGCGGCGGCCAAATGCCGGTGCTGGTGGCCACCACCGTGATTGAAGTGGGCGTGGATGTGCCCAATGCCAGCCTGATGGTGATCGAGCATGCCGAGCGTTTTGGGCTGGCCCAGCTGCACCAGTTGCGCGGCCGCGTCGGGCGCGGCGCGGCGGCCAGCGTGTGCGTGCTGATCTACACGCCGCCCCTGTCCGACACCGGCAAGGCCCGGCTGCGCGCAATGGCCGAAACGAACGACGGCTTTGAGATTTCGCGGCGCGATCTGGAGATCCGAGGTCCGGGCGAATTCATGGGGGCCCGACAAAGCGGCGATGCCCTGCTGCGCTTCGCCGACCTCCAGGAAGACTCCGCCCTGTTGCAACACGCCCGCGCCGTGGCCCCGCGCCTGCTCGACGAACACCGCCAGGCGGCCGAAGCCCATGTGCAGCGCTGGCTGGCTTCGCGTGTGGACTTTCTCAAGGCCTGAGCCCGTAGGGGCCGGGAGGTGTTCTTGGCGAACCGGGCCCTGAACCCCTAAATTTCCAGGTTGTCGATGAGGCGGGTGCTGCCGAGCTTGGCCGCTGCCAGGGCCACCAGGGGTTCGTGGGGTGATGCGGCCGGCTTCAAGTCGGCGCGGCGGCGAATGGTCAGGTAGTCGGGCTTCCAGCCGCGGGCGGCGAGGGAGGCCGCCGCATCGGCTTCAATCAAGGGCACTGCGCCGAGGCCTTCGGCCTTCACCCGCTCTGCCATGCGCCGGAGCAAGGCGTACAGCTGCGGCGCCTCGGCCCGCTCGTCGGGGCCGAGATACCCATTGCGCGAAGACAGGGCCAAGCCATCGTCTGCGCGCGTCGTAGGCCCGGGGATGATCTCGATGGGCAGCGCCATTTGCGCCACCATGTGGCGAATGACCATCAGCTGCTGATAGTCCTTCTGGCCGAACGCCGCTGCATGCGGCTGCACGATGTTGAAGAGCTTGAGCACCACGGTGGCCACACCCACGAAGAAGCCCGGGCGAAACTGCCCTTCCAGGATGTCGGCAAGCTCCGCTGGGGGGTGTAACTTGTAGCCCTGGGCAAGCGGATACAGCTCGCGCTCGTCCGGTGCGAACACGACGTCGCAGCCGACCGAATCCAGTGCGCGCACGTCGGCCTCCATCGTGCGCGGGTAGCGGTCGAAGTCTTCATTCGGACCGAACTGCAGGCGGTTCACAAAGATGCTGGCCACCACCGCCGAGGCACGCGGCCGGACGATCTTCACCAGGTCGAGATGGCCCTGATGCAGGTTGCCCATGGTGGGCACGAAGCCCACGGCGGGCTGCCCCTTCAATTCGGCGCGCAGTTCAGCGATGGTGTGGAGGACCCGGATCGGCATGATCCAACAAGCGTACCTGATGAGCCGCCCGTTCCGTGCCGGGCGCCGCCACCCAAACCCTAGAACCCGTGAACCGCTTCGTCCGGGAACACCCCGCTCTTGACATCGGCCACATAGCGGCTCACGGCCTCGTGGAGGCTCGCAGAGCCCTCCATGAAGTTGCGAACGAACTTGGGCTTGCGGCCGGGCGTGATGTGCAGCATGTCGTGCAGCACCAGCACCTGCCCACTGCAGCCCGAGCCGGCGCCGATGCCAATGGTGATGATGGGGGTTTCTTCCGTGATCTGCCGGGCCAGCGCTGAGGGCACCAACTCCAGCACCAGCATGGCTGCGCCCGCATCGGCCAGTTCGCGAGCATGCGCACGCAGCGTGGCCGCGGCGGCCTCATCACGGCCTTGAACCCGCCAGCCGCCCAGGGCATGCACGCTCTGCGGCGTCAGGCCCAGATGGGCGCACACGGGGACACCGCGCTCCACCAGAAAGCGCACGGTTTCAGCGGTCCAACCACCGCCTTCGAGCTTGACCATCTGCGCGCCGGCGGCCATCAGCGCCGCCGAGGAACGCATGGCCTGATCGGGGCCTTCGTGATAGGACCCGCTGGGCAGGTCACCCAACAGCCAGGCCGTGGGATTGGCGCGCGCCACGCAGGCGACGTGGTAGGCCATGTCGTGAAGCGTGACGGCGTTGGTGGAGCTGCGCCCCTGCAGCACCATGCCCAGTGAGTCGCCCACCAAGAGGCAATCCACGCCGGCATCGTCGAGCAAGGCCGCGAACGCCGAGTCGTAGCAGGTCAGCATGGCCACTTTCTCGCCAGCCTTGTGCATCTCACGCAGCTTGTGCAGGGTCACGGGTTTGCGGTCCATCGGGCGCCTTTCGCGATAGAGCGGGTCTCTGTTGGGGTGTTCCGTTGGGGTGCAAGGGTGCACCAAGATGGAGCGAAAGTGTAGCGAGGCTCCCTTTCCCGAAGCAAAATCAAGTCATGACCTTGACCGAACTCCGCTACATCGTGGCTGTTGCCCGCGAACGGCACTTCGGCCGCGCCGCCGACGCCTGCTTCGTGTCCCAGCCGACCTTGAGCGTGGCCATCAAGAAGCTGGAGGAAGAGTTGGATGTGAAGCTCTTTGAGCGCGGCGGTAACGAGGTCACCATCACCCCCCTGGGTGAGGCCATCGTTCGCCAAGCGCAAAGCGTCATCGAACAAGCCGCGGCCATCCGCGAGATCGCCGCGCGGGGCAAGGACCCCCTCAACGGCCCCCTGAAGCTGGGCATCATCTACACGATCGCCCCCTACCTGCTGCCCGAACTGGTGAAGAACACCATCGAGCGGGTGCCTCAAATGCCCTTGGTGCTGCTGGAGAACTTCACCGTCAAGCTGCTGGAGATGCTGCGCACCGGCGAGATCGACTGCGCCGTCCTGGCCGAGCCCTTCCCCGACACCGGCCTGGCCACCGCGCCCCTGTATGACGAGCCCTTCATGGTGGCCGTTCCCAAGGCGCACCCGCTGGCCAAGCGAAAGACCATCCGCAGCGAAGAGATCAAGCAGGAAACCATGCTGCTGCTGGGCACGGGCCACTGCTTTCGCGATCAGGTGCTGGAGGTGTGCCCGGAGTTCGCGCGGTTTTCCCAAGATGCCGAAGGCATCCGCAAGAGCTTCGAGGGCTCCAGCCTGGAGACCATCAAGTACATGGTGGCCTCGGGCATGGGCATCACCGTGGTGCCTCGCATGAGCGTCCCGGAAGAAAAAGGTGGCCTGATCCGCTACATCCCCTTCGAAGCCCCTGTACCCACGCGCCGTGTGGTGCTGGCCTGGCGGCGCAGCTTCACCCGCTATGAGGCGATCGCTGCGCTTCGCAATGCGGTGATGGCCTGCGCCTTGTCAGGGGTCCAGCGCGTCAATGGCTGAGCCCCCGCAGGGGCTTGAAGGGCCGATGGTGGTCATGGCGGGGCGCATCGTTCGTCGCGGATGATCTCGCCCAAGGCGCGAATGTCGGCCTCATGGGCTTCGTCCCGCCACGGTTCCACCAAAGCCTCTTCGTACCACTGCCGCATGGCGGGCAGCTCCAGGAGACGCTGCACATAGGCTTGTGCGGGAGCCGAAAGCGCAGGCCCATAGGTCTGCGCGCGAAACGCCACGGGCGCGTAGAAGGCATCGACCGCCGTGAAGGCCGGGCCGGCAAGGAAAGGGCCTGAAAAGCGCTCCAGCCCCTGTTGCCAGAGGGTGTCCAGGCGCGCCCACTGCGCACCCAGCTCCGCGGCCTGCTCGGGGGGCAAGGGGTGCAGCTTCACCCGCTGACCACAACTCATCGAACAGTAGTGGCGCACGGCGCCAAAGCCCGAGTGCATCTCGGCGCTGGCCGACCGTGCCCAGGCGCGGGCGGCCTTGTCAGCCGGCCAAACGGCGGGCACCTGCTCAGCCAGGTATTCGGCAATGGCCAAGGAGTCCCAGACCGTCAGCGATCCATCGACCAGGCACGGCACCTTGCCCGTGGGCGAGAAGGCGCGAAAGGCGGCGCCCGAATGGGGTCCGAACGGCACGAGCACTTCCTCGAAGGCCATGCCCAGTTGCTTCATCAGCACCCAAGGCCGCAAGGACCAGGACGAATAGTTCTTGTTGGCAATGTACAGGCGCATGACGATCGTCCTGGGTTGAGTCCTTGCTTGAGTCCATCCTCAAACGACCCGCTCAAACCGCGGCCGCTTCACACCGTCGACTTCCACCACTTCCAGGAACATCGCATACGGCCGCACCCAGGTGCCGCTGTCGTTGTAAAGCGGTCGGTACAGCACCAGCGGCTCCAGTGTTTCGCTGTGGCGGACCACGCCGAGCACCTCGTAGTCTAGGCCCTTGTAGTGGCGCCAGCGGCCGCGGGCGATGGGGGGCAGGTCGGGTAGATCACTCATCGTTCGTCAACGGACTCTCCAGGGTTTGCGGGGGGCGCTGGCGTGCTCCCGCGCACCGCGGGCAGACGCAGGCGCGCCCCAGCATGGCCGGTGGCACCTGGGCCAGCAGTTCCGCACTGAGGGTCACGTCGCGGCACCAGCAGGGCGTGCTGAACGACCCGCTGCGCGCGGCCGCGCAGTCGTTGGGCCCGCCACACAGCGGGCAGGCGTGCTCGGGCAAGGGCGCGCAGAAATTCGGATCGGTGGCCATGGTGAGGTTCGCAGGCGCCTACACGCCCTCGAGTATCCGCTCACACCACAGCCGGCATGACAGCGCATTGGGGTGAAAGCCATCGTGCGCCAGGTGCTCGGGGCTCAAGGGCAGCGCCATGTCGATGTAGCGCCAGGCCGGAAGGCTCGCGCTCCGGGACGCCAACACCTGCTGGGTCACGCGGTTGAGTCGCTGCGCCCGCTCGCCCAACACCCAGGCCAGAGGATGGGGCAACAGCGGAAAATCCTGTAGGCGCGGAATGCCGCACAGGGCCACGCGCTTAGGGGAATGGCGCTCGTCGACGGCCTGCATCAGCGCCTGAAGCCCCTGCCGCCAACGCTCGGGCGGCGTGCCCTTGAGCACATTGTTGATGCCCACCGAGATCACGATGAGGTCTTGGGGCTGCGATGGCGCGGTTTGCACGGACTTGAGCAGGTGCGACAAGCGGTCGCCGGAGCGGGCCACCAGGCGCCACCGCACCTGCCGCTGTTGTGCCGCCAGCGCATCGACCAGACGCCCGGTGATGGCTTCGTCCTGGGCTCGCACACCCACACCGGCAGCAGCGGAATCGCCCAGCACCAGCAGGCGCATGGACGGGCCTTCACCCTTGATGCCCTCTCGAGGGCCGGCGGCCTCGGGCAGTTC
>RFTU01000035.1 GCA_009923315.1 Betaproteobacteria bacterium | reverse complement strand
TCCGCTGCTCTACCAACTGAGCTACTTGGCCGAAGCCAAGCAGTATATCGCAACCCCACTCGAGCGCCCTTGGCCGTCATTGCTGCGAGCGCTTGGTACGGCTCAAGTCCACCCCCAGGTGCTTGAGCTTGCGGTACAGGTGGGTGCGCTCCAGGCCGGTCTTTTCCGCCACGCGGGTCATGCTGCCATTCTCTCTGGCCAGGTGGTACTCAAAGTAGCTTTTCTCAAACGCATCGCGCGCTTCACGCAGCGGACGGTCCAACTCAAAGCTTTGCTGGCTGCCCATGCTGGCGTTGCCGCCGCCAGCCGCATACCGCTCACCCTCGGCCAATACGCCGCCCGCGGGCGCTGCAGCCCAGTTGCCTGCGGAAGCCTCGGCGCCAGGGTAGGCCGGCATGCCCACCAGCCCGGGCCGGGCCGCGGCAGCGGCCGACACGGGCGGTGCGGCGCCCAAGGCGGTGCCCGCGCCCCCGGGGCCATGGGCGGGGATCCCCATGGCGCCGGCCGCTGCCGCCCACCGTGGTTCTGCTCCGCGGTTGAGCCCCTCCTCCACCGCACGCAGCAGCTTTTGCAGGGTCACCGGCTTTTCCAGGAACGCGGCGGCTCCAAACTTCATCGCCTCCACGGCGGTGTCGATGGTGCCGTGGCCCGACATCATGATCACGGGCATGGTCAATTGCCCGGCGCTGTTCCATTCCTTGAGCAGCGTGATGCCGTCCACATCGGGCATCCAGATGTCCAGGAGCACGAGATCGGGCTGCAGCCGTTCGCGAAGCACACGGGCATGCGCGGCGTCTTCGGCCGCTTCTACGGTGTGTCCTTCGTCAGAAAGGATCTCAGTCAGCAGCGCGCGGATGCCGAGTTCGTCGTCGACGACAAGTATGGTGGCCATGTACCTCAGTGCGTCGGCTCGGGCGCCATCGGGGCAGCCGCTGCAGTCGCCAGTTTTGAAAATGATAACGAAACCTGAGCCCCGTGAACCTCGGGTCCGTCCTGGGGTTCGCCGCGCCGGTTGCCCAGCCGGATGCGCGCTCCGTGTTCATCGGCGATCTTGCGCACCACGGCCAGGCCCAGTCCGGTGCCCTTGGCCTTCGTGGTCACATAGGGCTCGAAAGCCCGTTTCATCACCTTGTCGGCGAAGCCAGGGCCGTTGTCCAAGACTTTCAGGCGCACGGCACGGATCTGCCCATCCTCATTGCGCGCGGCCTCGGTGACCAGGGTCACGAGCCCATCGGCCTGTGTCTCTACCGCGTCCAGCGCGTTCTGAGTGAGGTTGTGGATCACTTGGCGCAATTGCGAGGCATCGCCCATGATCATGGGCAGTGACGGCGTGAGGGTCAGCTTCAAGCGCCCCTGCTCGATCATCGCGCCATACAGCCCCGTGACTTCCTGAACCAGGCCATTGAGGTCCAGCGGTGCCAAGAGGGCCGAAGGCAGTCGCGCGTAGTCGCGAAAGTCGTTGACCAGGCGTTGCATGCCCTGAACCTGGGCCACGATGGTGGAAACCGATCTTGCCAGCAGCTGTTGATCACCACCCTGCAGTTTGGCCTCCAGCTTGTGTTGCAACCGCTCGGCCGACAACTGGATCGGTGTCAGCGGGTTCTTGATCTCATGGGCCAGGCGTCGCGCCACTTCGCTCCAGGCGGCTGATCGCTGCGCCGAGATCACCTCGCTGATGTCATCAAACACCATGAGCCATTGCCCCAACGGCAGCCGGGCACCGCGCACCAGGAGGGTCAAGGTGTCCTGTTCGGTGCCGGTCAGACGCAGCTCGAACGAGTCCTGCCAATGGTCGCGCTCGCCGGTCTCGGGGCTGTGGGCATGCAGCTCGAACCGGTTCCAGATGGCCTCGGCAAAGTCAAACAGGCCCGGCACTTCGTCCAGCTCGTGGCCTCGGTACACCGAAATCGGCAGGCGCAGGATGCGCGTGGCCCCCGGGTTGACGGTATCGATGCGCCGCTGCGAGTCAAACACGATGACGCCCGCGCTCAAGCTGTCCAGGATGGTCTGCAAGCGGGTGCGTCCGGTTTCCAGCTGCAGCAGGCTGCCCTGCAGTTGCGACCGCGCCTGGCGCAGCTGCTCGGTCATGTCGGCGAAGCTGCGGGTCAGCCCCCCCACCTCGTCCTTGGAGGCGAACACGGGCTTGGTGCTCAAGTCGCCCGCGGCAACTTGCCGCATGCCATCGGCCAGCAGCAGCAAGGGCTTGGCCAGTTGCTGGCCCAGAACGGCCGCCAGGATCACCGCCCCCAGCACGGTCAGGATCAAGGACAGCGTGAGGGTGCCGATGTACATCTGACGCAATCCGCCGCGAGCCAAGGCCCGCTGCTGGTACTCGGTGTAGGCCACCTGCACCGCCAGGGCGTTGCGCACGAGGTCAGGCTGCACCGCTTGCACCGCCATCAGGTAACGCGCCTCTTCCACGAGCCCCAGTTCGCGCGCCGGCAACGCCGCCACGGCGCGCACCCTCACCTTTTCCAGTGCCGCGGCCGAGCCGCCTTCCATGGCGCCGGCCTCGTCCAATCCCTGCAGTTGGCTCACGAAGGATGACTGACGGGCCTGACGCAACTGCAGCGCCGAGGGCCGGTCCGTCAGCAGCTCGCCTGCCTGACCGGTGCTCGCCGACAACAGCGCCTGCCCGCTGGGGCCCAGCACCGCCACCTCCTGGGCCTCCAGCTGCACCCGCAACCTTTCCAGTTGTCGGGCCGACGGCGCCTCGTCTTGGTCGGCCAGGCGCAGCGCCGCCTCGCGCGTGCGGCGCCCCAATTCGCTGGCGGTGTCGTCCAAGGTGCTCTTGCCCAGCGAAAGCCCGGCGTCCAGTGCGATCTGCACCCGTTCATCGAACCAACTTTCGATGCTGCGGGACACGAACTGGTAGCTCACCAGATAAAGCAAGAGCCCCGGCACCACACCCACCAATGCAAAGATGCCGGCCAACTTGGTCAACAGCAGGCTGCCGAATTTGCGCCGGCGGGTGCGCACGGCCAAGCGGACGGCGGCGATCACGATCACCAGAGCCAACACCACCGCCACGGCCACATTGATTCGAAACAGCCACAGGACCTGCTGCTCGGTGATGCTGACCACTTCGCTGGTGAGTGCCAAGGCGAAGAAGACCACCAGCACCAGAGCGGTGAGCACCACCGCGGCCAGGGCCCAGGCCCAGCGAGCCTGCTTGGTCATGTGGGCCTCAAGGCTCCAGCCTCAGGGTGCGCTCGACCCCCAGGCTCCAGTCACTGCCCGACCCCAAACCGAATTGCATGGGCCGCGGCAGTTGGTTGGTGTCCAGTTTCCAGGAGAACTCGGCGTAATGCCGTTCGCCGGCTTCAGCTTGGCCGGGGTCGGCCACCTGCCAGCGCCCCAGGCGGGTGACCGCGGTCAGGGCTTCTTCTAGCCGCGCGTGGTTCTGGGAGATGGCGCCCAGGCTGACCCGGTACACGCCCGTCAGGGGTTGGTAGCTCAGCCGCCACTGCCGCTCCACCCGCGCCACGCGTGCGTCGCGCCAATACCAACGGGGACGAAACAGCGCTGCGGTGGCCTGGAAGTACAGGGGCACGCCCCGGTTGAGGGCGTCTTCCACGGCCGCAGGCAGGTGCACGCGGAGGTCGAAGTCCAACAGCACGGCGCCGTCTTCGCGACGCAGGTTGAGCGTTTGCACCTCAACGCTGGGTGGATCGGGTCGGGTTTGCCCCTGGGCCACGCCCGCGCTCCAGGCGGCGGCCCCCGTGGCCGCGGTCAGGCGGCTGGGCAGTTGGCTGCGAGGCCACCAGGCCGTGGCGCGCAAGGCCCAGATCCCCGCCCCCGCGACGGCCGCGCGCAAGGCGGCCCGCCGGGGCAGTGCCTGGGCATGGTCGGGCCCGGCCACCGCATCGGCGCAAGAGGGTCGGGAGCGGGTCGGAGGATGCTTCGAACAGGTCAAGGCTTGTGCAGCAGGGCGTAGAAAAAGCCGTCGCAAGCCGGATCTGGCCTGCCCGGCGTCCGTTCCACGCCGGACGAAGGATTGTCGACCAGGGGGAGCAGATGCCCGGGGGAAGCCGGGTCGAGGATGCGGCTGGGAAGCCCCTGCCGTTGCAAAAAAGCGTCGATTTGGTGGATTCCTTCGTCCTTGAACACCGAACACGTGGCGTAAAGCAGACAACCGCCGGGCCGTACCAGGGGCCACAGAGCGTCCAGCAACTCGGCCTGCAAGCGGGCCAGGGCGGCAATGTCGCTGTCGCGGCGAAGCCAGCGGGCATCAGGGTGGCGCCGCACGATGCCCGATGCGCTGCAGGGGGCGTCCAACAGCACGGCATCAAAAGGCTGTCCATCCCACCAGGAGGCCACCGCGCGCGCATCGGCTGCTTTCAGCACAGCGGTGGCGCCGCCCGTGGCCCAAGGCAGACTCAGGCGCCTGAGGTTGTCGCCCACCCGCACCAAACGCTGCGCATCGGCATCCAGCGCCCACAGGTCCAGTTCGGCGAGCTCCAGGAGGTGGGCCGTCTTGCCGCCCGGTGCCGCGCAGGCGTCCAGCACCCGCGGGCGACGCCCATCGGCGTGGCCCGCGCGCTCCAGCCCCTGCAGCAGCAGGGGAGCGGCCAGTTGCGCGGCCGCGTCCTGCACCGACCAGTGGCCTTGCGCGAACCCCGGAATCTGGTCCACCGGCAGCGCGCGCGTCAGCACGGCGCACTGCGGCAGGGCCGGCGCCGGTCCAGGCGAGGTCAAGGCTGCGTGAGGCAGCTTCACCGTGCCCCAGGCCACGCCTGCAGCATCCAGCGCGGGCCCCAGGGCCGGCAACCCCCCGTGGCGGGCATGGGCGCGCAGCGTCATCGGTGGGTGGGCCTGAGCCGCCTGCAGGATGTCGGCGGCGTGCGCAGGCCAGTCGCGCTGAAGGCGCTGCACCCACCAGGCGGGGTGGTTGTGGCGACCTTGGAGGCTTTGCGCCACCGCCTGCCTCAGGTTCTGACCCTGCCGCAGGGCGTTGCGCAGCACCGCATTCACAAACCCCTTGCTGTGGGGGGCCAACCGCGACGCACATTTGACGGCTTCGTCCACCAGCACGTGCGCGGTGTAGGGTGGGGCGTCTGCGGGCCACATCAGGGCCAGGGCACAGGTCAGCAGTGCATCGACTTCAGCGGCGGGTTTGCGCGTGACCAGGGTGTCTCGGGCGGCCTCGGCACTGCCTCGCCAGCGCATCACGTGAAAGCCCAGTGCCTGGCAGCCGGCCCGAATCGGAGCCGGTACCTGTTGCAGGGCATCGGGCAAGGAGGCGCCGCCGCGCACCGCCATCAACAAGCGCGCCGTGTATTCGAGTTGCTGATGCAAGGCAGGCGCGCCGCCGGGTCGGGTCATGGGGGCAGTCTATCTGCCGGCCTACACACCGGGTGGACGTCAGATTCACCGAACACAGCGCGATGTCAAGGTTGACCGAAGGGCCATCGGCAGGGCGTGGCGTTCAGGCGCACAATCGACGGTGGAAGCCGCAATCGTGCAGTACCGGCGCCTTCCTTCCATGGGCCCGCGGGCCCGTGCGCTGCGCACCGCAGCCCTACAGGAGCACACTCCGCATGTCTGCCGCCACACTCAAGGGGCTCTTCCGGTCGGAAGAAGAGCTCAAACGCCTGCCCGCCTCCGAGCGCATTCGCTACCGCCTGATCGGTGCGGATTGCCGCTACCACGCCAACGACAACATCTCGGCGCATATCCGCGACGGCGAGCTCGAAGAACTCAGGGCCGAGGTGGCGCAGCAGATGCAAGGTGTGCTGAAGTCGCTGGTGATCGACACCGAAAGCGACCACAACACCAACGAAACCGCCCAGCGCGTGGCCAAGATGTTCGTGGAAGAGGTGTTCCGTGGCCGTTATGTGCCCATGCCATCGGTCACGGAATTCCCGAACTTCTCGCGCTTGAACGAACTGATGATCGTCGGCCCCATCAAGGTGCGCAGCGCTTGTTCGCACCACCTGTGCCCCATCATCGGCCGGGTGTGGATTGGCATCATGCCCAACGAGTTCTCCAACCTCATCGGCTTGAGCAAGTACGCCCGCATCTGTGACTGGGTCATGAGCCGCCCGCAGATTCAGGAAGAGGCGGTCACCATGCTGGCCGAGGAGTTGCAAAACCGCGTGAAGCCCGATGGCCTGGCCATCGTGATGGAGGCTGACCATTTCTGCATGCACTGGCGCGGCGTGAAGGATGATGAGTCGGTGATGACGAACTCGGTGATGCGAGGGGCTTTCCTGCGCGACGCCAACCTGAGACGGGAGTTCCTTTCCCTGATGGCCCACAAGAACCGCGGCTGAGGGCTGCCTTCAGGATCACCCCATGCTGGTTCGACTCATGTATTGCAGCCGCGCTGCACCCGGCGTCGATGGCGAGGAGCTGTCGCTGCTGCTGCGTCAATCGCGCAGCCACAACGCGGAGGCCGGCATCACCGGCATGTTGTGCTTTTCCGAAGGCTTGTTCATCCAGGTCATCGAAGGGGGGCGCTCGGCTGTCAACCAGCTCTACCAGCGCATCCTCGCTGATGCTCGCCACACCGAAGTGGTTCTGCTGGTCTATGACGAAGTGAGCCAGCGGCGCTTTGCCGGCTGGACGATGGGGCAGGTCAACATGGCCCGCATCAACACGGCCATGCTGCTGAAGTATTCGGAGCGGCCTACCCTGGACCCATATTCCGTATCCGGCCGTGTGACCATGGCGCTGTTCGAGGAACTGCTGGCCACCGCGGCCGTGGTGGGCGACCGTTAGCGTTGCCCTTCAGATGGTGGCGGCCTCGGCGAGGTCGAATACCCGGCGCAGCAGGCGTGTGGGCCACTGCATCAGAGCGGCGTTGTACACCTTGACCGCCTCGTTGTAGAGCTGCCGGCCAAAGCGCATCTTGCGCTCGGCCTCGCTGATGCCGGCCAGTCTTTCGAGCATGCCCGGCGACAGGCGCAAGGCCGGGTCGAGTTCCACCTCGGCGAGCACCGCCGACAGCGCCGCCTGCAGGCTCACCTCAGCCACGGCCACACGCATGGGGATTTGGGCATCGGCGGGCTTGTTCTTCAGCACTTCGGAGGCGGCCAGGATGGCGCTGCTGGCTTCATCCACTGCCTGCAGGCTTTGCAGCTCGATCGAGTGGTGGAGCACCGGGCGCAACAAGGTCAGCAGCCCGGCAATCAGTTCGTCCCGACGCTGCACCGCCTCTTCGATCTGTTGGGCGGCCTTGCCGATCTCACTTCGCAGGCGCTGCAAACGGTTGTAGGCCCCCAGTGACCAGAAGAAGAGCACCGCTGCGATGCCCAGCATGGTCCATTGAACCGAGTCCATGGGGTCTGGCTCAGCCCGCTCGGGCAGAAGCAGCGGCCTGCACAAACCGCTGCCACCCTTGTGCGCGCAGTTCACAGGCCGGGCATGAGCCGCATCCGCGGCCCCACTCGTGCACGTGGTCCCGCACGCCCTGGTAGCAGGTGTGGGTGTGTTCGCGGATGATGGCCTGCAAAGCGGCGCCGCCCAAGCCTTCGCTCAGTGACCAGGTTTGCGCCTTGTCGATGAACATCAGTGGCGTTTCCACGGTCATCGGCGTGTCCAGGCCCAGGCTCAGTGCCACCTGCAGGGCCTTGAGGGTGTTGTCACGGCAATCCGGGTAGCCGGAATAGTCGGTCTCGCACATCCCGCCCACCAACACGCTGGCCCCGCGCCGGTAGGCCACGACCGCCGCCAGGTTCAGGAACAACAGGTTGCGGCCGGGCACGAAGGTGTTGGGCAGCCCGTTGGCCTGCATCTCGATGGCACGGTCGTCCGTGAGCGCCGTTTGGCTGATCTGGCCCAACAGGCCGAGGTCCAGCAGGTGGTCCTCGCCCAGTCGGGCGCCCCAGCGCGGGAACGCGTTCACAAGCGCTTCGCGCACCACGCCGCGGCAGGCCAGTTCCACCCGGTGCCGTTGCCCGTAGTCGAAACCGATGGTCTCCACCCGCGCATAGCGGCTGAGCGCCCAGGCCAGGCACACGGTGGAATCCTGCCCACCGGAAAACAGCACCAGCGCGGTTCTGGGGTCGATGTCGGCCGGTGCCGCAGCGTTCATGTCCGAATTTCGCCCTGACCCAAGACCACCCACTTCTGAGAGGTCAGGCCCTCTAGCCCCACCGGGCCGCGAGCATGCAACTTGTCGGTCGAAATGCCGATTTCTGCGCCCAGTCCATATTCGAAGCCATCGGCAAAGCGCGTGCTGGCGTTGACCATCACGCTGGCCGAATCCACCTCGCGCAAGAACCGCATGGCATGGGCATGTTCGGTGGTGAGGATGGCGTCGGTGTGGTGCGAGCCGTAGGCGTTGATGTGCGCAATGGCGTCGTCCAGGCTGTGCACCACCTTCACGCTGACGATGGGGGCCAGGTATTCCTCGCTCCAGTCCTGTTCCGTGGCGGCCACCACCTTCGCACCGGGAACAGCTGCCAGCAGGGCGGCGGCTGCGGCGTCACACCGCATCTCCACCCCCTTGGCCGCAAACACCGCGCCGATCCGAGGCAGAAAGGCCGCCGCCTGCGCCGCGTGCACCAACAGCGATTCGGTGGCATTGCAGGGGCTGTACTTCTGCGTCTTGGCGTTGTCGGTCACCCGCACGGCCAGGTCGAGGTCGACCTGCTCGTCGATGTAGGTGTGGCAGTTGCCGTCCAGGTGCTTGATCACCGGTACCCGTGCTTCGGCGCTGATGCGCTCGATCAGACCCTTGCCGCCGCGCGGGATGATCACATCCACATGTTCAGGCATGGCAATCAAACGGCCCACCGCCGCACGGTCGGTCGTTTCCACCAGCTGAACGGCCTCAGCGGGCAAGGCGGCCGCCTGCAGTGCGGCTTGCACGCAACGCCAAAGCGCCAGGTTGGAGTGCAGGGCCTCGGAGCCCCCGCGCAGAATGCAGGCGTTGCCGCTCTTGATGGCCAAGCTGGCGGCCTCGATGGTCACGTTGGGTCGGCTTTCGTAGATCATGCCGAACACGCCCAGCGGCACACGCATCTGTCCCACGCTGATGCCCGAGGGGCGGCGCTTCACGCCGGTGATCTCGCCGACGGGATCGGGCATGGCGGCCAATTGTTCGCAGCCTTCGGCTACTGTGGCGATGACCTGGGGCGTCAGGCGCAAACGGTCCACCAGCGGGGCGGACAGGCCAGCAGCCTGCGCCGCGTCAATGTCGCGGGTGTTGGCGGCTGCCAGGGACGAGGCCTGCTCACGCAGCCCCTGCGCCAATGCGCGCAGCGCGGCGTCCTTCTGGCGCGTGCTGGCTTTGGCCATGCGCACAGCCGCCCGCCGCGCGGCGCGGCCCAGGCCCTCCATGTACACGGCGATGTCGACGGGAGCGTTCATGCCCGGATTGTCGCGCAGGCCGTGGGCCATGCGCAGCGCCCTGACAGCTGGGCCCGCTCCCCGACCCTAGAGCAGGCTCAGCACCTGCAGCCACAAGGGCGCCAGCGCTGCAAAGGCCACGGTGCCCACCACGATGGTGGCTGTGGCCTGTGGCACTTGCGTCTGGTAACGCTGCGCAAACAGCAGCGCATTGCTGCCCGTGGGCAGCGAAGCCACCAGCACGATCACCGTCAGTGGCAGACCCGAAAGCCCCAGACCCCAGTGCGCCACCAGCAGCACCACCGCGGGCATCAGCAGCATCTTGCCCACGGTGCAAGCCACGGCCACGCGGGCATAGCCTTCGATGCCGTAGTGCGCCAGCGACAGGCCGATCATCACCAGGCACAGCGGCACCACGCCCGAGGCCAAGAGCTGAAGCGCCTCGTCCATGGGCTGCGGTACCGGCAGGCCCAGCAGGTTCCAGCACAGGCCTGCCACCACCGGCAGGATGACCGGGTGGATCAGGGTGTTGCGCACCGTTTGCTTGACCGTGCCCCAGACGTTGCCACCGGCCACCGCGTGGCGCGTGCGCGCCACGTCCATCTCGGCCAGCACCGTGGCCAGGGTCAGCAGAGTCAGGGCATGCAGGCTGATGATGGCCACATGGATGGCCAGCCCCGCATCACCGAACAAGGAGGCGACCAAGGGCAGGCCCACCTGCAGGGTGTTGCCGAAGCTGCACATCATGCTGCGGGTCGCGGGCGTGGCCGCTTCGCGTTCGTTGACTGGCAGTGGCTTGTCCAGGCCGTGGGCGCGATGGGTCTGTGCGGCCTGCCCCTGCTGCCAGCGGTGCGCGGCGTACACCACCAGTACCCAGGCCGTGGTGGGACCGAAGAAGGCCAGCAGCGTGGCCCAGGGCAGGTGGGCCAGATCCACCGTGGCCATGGAGCGGAACAGCAGCGCCGGGATCAACAGGTAGAACGCCAGCGTGGAGATGGCCTTGACCGGCTCTGGCCCGGCCATCAGCGGGGTTCGGCCGGCATACCAGCCGGCGCCCACCACCGCCACCAAGACCAGCAGCTTGAAAAAGATGTCGAGCGTCACGCCGTCTTCTTTACCGCGGCCTTCTTGGCTGGCGCACGCGGTGCGCGGGGTTCAAGCCCACCTTGCCGGCCTTGGCGTCCCAGGCCAAGAACGCCTTGAACTTGCGCCGCGTCTTGTTGGACACGAAGTTTTCCAGGAGCGCGGTCTTGCCGGTCGTGAGCAGCCGGGTCATTTCCTCCGGCGGCACCGGTTGTTGCAGGATGATCTTGCCGCTCTTGAAGTCGCAGGTCGCCACGCCAGTGGTGTGCTCGCACACATAGTTGGCGCCGTGCTCAACCACACGGCCCTTGCACTTGGGGCAGGCGCCCAGGCTGGTGTGTGCACTGAAGTCCACCGGCTCGCCCTCGCCTGCGGCAGCATCTGCGTCTTCCCCGAAGTCGAATTCGAGCTTCCAGTTGCCCAACTCCTCATCGCGCACCAACTGCAGCTCGGCGGTGAAGGGCCAGCCCGCCTTGGAGCGGAACCCCTCCAGGGGGCCGATTCGCTTGTCGCGCAGGAAGGCCTCGGCTTCGGCCACCTCGAAGGCACGGCCTGCCGGAATCTTGGTGATGGAAAAGCCGCAGCCTTCGGAGTGGCCGTCCTGTCCGGTGCAGCCATAGCGGCGGTAGTTCTCCTTGACCACGCCGGCGCAGTTTGGGCACGGCGTGGCCAGCGTCACGTAGTCGCCGGGGATGGTGTCGCGGTCGTACTCCTTGGCCTTTTTCACGATGCGCTCGGCCATGCGCGCAATCTCGGCCATGAAGGCCTCGCGCGACAGCTGCCCCTGCTCCATCTGCGCCAACTGGTGTTCCCAGTTGCCGGTCAATTCGGGCTTGGTCAGGTCTTCCACGCCCAGCCCGCGCAACAGGGTCATCAGCTGGAAGGCCTTGGCGGTGGGCAACAGTTCGCGGCCATCTCGCAGCATGTACTTCTCGTTGAGCAGGCCTTCGATGATGGCCGCGCGCGTGGCCGGCGTGCCCAGACCCTTGTCGGCCATGGCTTCGCGGAACTCATCGTCGTCCACGAGCTTGCCTGCACCTTCCATGGCCGACAGCAGCGTGGCCTCGGTGTAGCGCGCCGGTGGCTTGGTCTTGAGTGCGGCCGCGTCCACCGATTCGGTGCGCACCACTTCCCCCTCGGCCACCGCCACCAAGGTCGAATCGTCATCCTGCGCTTCCTTGCCGTAGACGGCCAGCCACCCTGGGTTGACCAGCACCTTGCCCTTGGTCTGGAAGTGCTGCTGCGCGCCAGCCCCCGCCACGGCCACCTGTACCGTACTGGTGCGCATCGTCTCCAGGAACTCGGCGGAAGGAAAGAACACCGCCAGGAAGCGCTTGACCACCAGGTCATAGAGCTTGGCTTCCACCTCGGTCAGGCTCTTGGGTGCCTGAAGGGTCGGGATGATGGCGAAGTGATCGGACACCTTGGCGTTGTCGAACACCTTCTTCATCGGCTTGATGTAGCCCTGGTTCAAGGCCACGCGGGCATGGGCGGACAGCGCGCGCAGCGGACCGGGCAGGTCTTCGTCGGCCAGCATGGACACGGTGTTCTTGACGGTGCCCAAATAGTCTTCAGGCAGGTGGCGCGAGTCCGTACGCGGGTAGGTCAGCACCTTGTGCTTTTCATACAGAGCCTGCGCAATCGACAAGGTGGTCTTGGCCGAGAACCCGAAGCGGGAGTTCGCCTCTCGCTGCAGCGTGGTCAAGTCGTAAAGCGCTGGACAGGCCTGTGTGGTGGGCTTGGATTCCTCCTTGACATGGGCCGGTTGCCCCTGCACGGCCGCGGCCACCGCCTGTGCCAAGGCCTCGTCCCACAGGCGGTCGGCGCGCCGGTCGGCGTCGTCGCTCTTCTTGAAATCAGGGTCGAACCACTTGCCTTCGTACTGACCGGCCTGTGCATCGAACTGCGCCTTGACTTCCCAGTAAGGCCGCGCCACGTGCTTGCGGATCTGTTCTTCGCGCTCCACCACGATGGACAGCGTGGGGGTCTGCACCCGTCCCACGGTGGTCAGGAAGAACCCGCCATCGCGCGAATTGAAGGCCGTCATGGCACGCGTGCCGTTGATGCCCACCAGCCAGTCGGCTTCGCTGCGGCTGCGTGCGGCATCGGCCAGGCCTCGCATCTGCGCGTCGCTGCGAAGTTGGTCAAAACCGTCTCGGATCGCCTGCGGGGTCATGCTCTGCAGCCATAGACGCTCCACCGGTTTGTCGATGGGCTTCTTTTCCGTTCCGGCGTACTGCACGATCAGTCGAAAGATCAATTCGCCTTCGCGCCCCGCGTCGCAGGCGTTGATCAGACGCGCCACATCCTTGCGTATGGGGGCGAGCTCAAAGTGCGGCGGCACCACGGGCAGGTGGGCAAAGCTCCACTTGCCACGCTTGACGTCGTATTGCTCGGGCGCCTTGATCTCCACCAGATGGCCCACTGCCGAGGTCACCACATGGGTGTCGTTCTCGAAATGATCGGCATGCTTCTCGAACTTGCCCACCGTCGGCGTGAGCGCGCGCACGATGTCTTGGGCCACGCTGGGCTTCTCGGCAATGATCAGAGTCTTGCTCATTCGAATCCGTTTCCTTGATCGTTCATCTGGGGGCCGTCTGGGGCTGCCTACAATCGTCGCTTCTCGCGTGCGTGTGCACGCGCTCGTGTGCGCACACGCACGCGCGCACCCATGAATTCAATGTACCCAAAGTCCGACACCGTGCAAGCCAAGCCCCGCTCCACTGCCTCCACCCCTGTGGGCCACGCCATCGGGCGTGGCCGGCGCATCCAGGTGCGGCGCAGCGGCGTACACGGCAAAGGCGTCTTCGCCGCATGCCCGCTGCGCAAGGGCGAGGTGCTGATCGAGTATGTTGGTGAAGTCATCGATTGGGACGAGGCGCTGCGCCGCCATCCGCATGACCCGGCCCAGCCGGACCATACCTTCTACTTCCACATCGACGACGGCCGCGTGATCGACGCCAATGTCGGCGGCAACGCCTCGCGCTGGATCAACCATTCCTGCGATCCGAACTGTGAAGCCGACGAAGTCGATGGACGCGTGTTCATCAAGGCCCTGCGTTCGATCAAGGCCGGTGAGGAGTTGTCCTACAACTACGGCCTGACGATCGACGAGCGCTACACCCCCGCGCTCAAGAAGAAGTTTGCGTGCCACTGTGGAGCGCGTGCCTGCACGGGCACGATGCTGTCTCCCAAGCGGTGAGTGCCAGCGGCCCGGTCAACCCGGAAGGAGCCGAGCTGCGCTTGGCCTGGGACGCGCCGGGCCTACAGGAGCGACTGACCCAATGGGCCGGGCCGGTTTCGGTGCGCGCCGTGGCGCAGACCGCCTCCACCAACACCGATCTGCTCGAACTGGTGCGCGGCCAGACCGCCTTGGCCCAGGTTCCTCGGGTCTTGCTGGCCGAGCGGCAGACCCAGGGCCGCGGGCGCCTGGGCCGCCCCTGGGTGGCGCAACCGGGTGCCAGCCTGACCTTCAGCATCGGCTGGGCCCTGCGACCACGCCAAGGCTGGGGGGGCTTGTCGCTGGCGGTCGGGCATGCGGTGGCGCAGGCTCTGCAACCCTGGTCCGACGGCCGGCCTTTGCGCGGCGAAGGGCGGTTGATGCTCAAGTGGCCCAATGACCTCTGGTGGCTCGATCCCGCACCGCACCACACGCCAACGCACCACGAGGGGCGCAAGGTGGCCGGCATCCTCATCGAAACACTGCCCTTGCCGCCGGCCTTGTTTGGTGATCCGCGGCATCCCCAGGACCCGGACCCGGGGCCTGCGCCTCGCTGGGTCGTGGTGGGCGTGGGCATCAATGTTCGGGCCGAAGAGCTGGGCCCTGAAGGCCTGCCGGAGCAGGGCGTGGCCGGCACCTCACAGTGGCGGCCTCAGGATGAGGCGCCGATCCTGTGGCACGCCGTGGCTGATGCGATCAGCCACGCCCTCGTGGACTTCGAGGCCTGGGGCTTCGAGCCGATCCGCGCGTCGGTGCAGGCGCGAGACCTGTTGATCGGGCAGCCGGTCACCCTGTCGGCGGGGCCGGTGACGCAGGGGCTGTGCTGTGGCCTGGATGGGGATGGCGCCTTGCTGGTGCAGTCCGCCAGTGGCGTGCACCGTGTGGTGGCTGGTGAGGTTCAGGTTAGGCCGGCATCCGGGCGTGCGGCGCCCCTGGCGTCGGGCTGAGGCCCAGCGGACGGCGCGCAGCGGTGCTGGTTTGACGCACACTTCAGACCCATGACTTCACGCCTGATCACCCTGCTCCTGTTGGCCCATGTGGCGGTGGCCTTCTGGGCCTTTGGCCCGGCCCATGTTCAGAACGCCGTCTGGCCTACGCCCGGTCAATCCGACCGTGAGCCCGAGCGCGTGGCCCTCCAACGCCGCCCCGAGGCCATGGTGTTGGTGCCCGCTGCCTCACCCACGCCGATTCAAAGCGTGCAAGGTCAGGGTCGCCAACCACAACCCGAGCAGCCACCCAAGCCCTGAAGACCCGCCGCCGGAGCTGCCACCACCGCTGTTGCCACCCGGGTCCGGGGCAGGTGCCGGGCGCAGTGCCAGCGTGCGCGCCACGGCCGCACCAGCATCCAGCAGGCCTGCGCCGCAGGTGGTGCTGGTGCACAAACACTCCAGCTGGTCCTTCTCGTCGGGCGCGCGGCAGGCCAACACGGGATCTTCACCCGGGGCCAGTGGCCTGGTCGTCGGAAAGGGGCGCACGGTCGCCTGCAGGATCTCTCGAATCTTGGCTGGCGTGAGCGTGGGGTCGACCGACAGCATCAGTCCGACCGTCCCGGCCACCAGCGGCGCAGCGAAGCTGGTGCCCACGCTGTAATTGCTGCCGTCGCTGTAGCCATTCGCACCGGGCTGGCGCTGCCCCAGGTTGATGGTGGTCAGCAAGGGATACAGGCAGGAGCCCTGGAGATTGACGCAATTGCCCGCCGGTGCGGCCAGCGCCACTTCCGGGCCGATATTCGAATACCCGACCTTGCTGCCGATGTGCCTCACGCCCGAGACGGCCAAGGCACCCGGGCAGTTGGCCGGCACCGACACTTTCAGGCCGGTGTCGTTGCCCGCCGCAGCCACCACCGTGACCCCGGCCGCGCGCAACTCATTGACCACTTCCTGATACGCGGCCGTGCAGGTGCCCTGCGAGCCCAGGCTCATGTTGATCACCCGGGCGGGGTTGGGGTTGGGCAGATTGACCACTGCGTTGACCCCCACATTCTGCGAAACGCCTGCGGCCCAACGCATGGCTGCAATGATGTCGGAGTCGTAGCCCCCGCAGCGCCCGAGCACCCGCACGGGCAGCACCATCACATTCCAGCCTGCGCCGGCCATGCCGACGGTGTTGTTGGTGGCGGCTCCGATGAGACCGGACACTTGGGTCCCGTGCCAGCTGCTCGGACTGGCCGGTTCACCTGCGCTGCATTCATTGGCGTTGGTCCAGTCGCCCGGGTCGGTGGGGTCGCTGTCGCGGCCGTTGCCGTCATTGGCTGTGGTTGCCGCTCCGCCCCGGTCCAAGCCCACAAAGTCGTAACCCGGGTGCAACTTGCCTTGCAGGTCGGGGTGCTCCGGCCGCACGCCGGTATCCAGCACGGCCACGACCACGGAGGCCGAACCCATGGTGGTGGTCCAGGCGCCCACGGCATTGATCGCCGATAGGGCTTCGTTGCTGGGCGCGCGCAGGTACCACTGCCCCACGGCCGGCGTGGCGTTGCGCTGGTTGTCCGAGAACAACGCGTCGTTGGGCAGGTTGCCGACCCGGCGGCGTTCGTCCACCACCGCCCACTCGACCTCGGGCAACACGCGCAGACGTCGCGCCAGTTCCGAACTGCTCAGCCCCTGTCCACGCACGGCCTGCGTGTGTGGACCCAACACCCGCCCGTCGGACAGGGGGGCGCGAATGGCCTGAGACAAACGAGCAGCGTGAATCGGCTGCGCGGCTGAGGCGCCGGTTTCGCCTGCTCCGCTGGATTGCACACGACGCAGCGCGCTGTCGGCCCGGTACTTCACGATGACACGCGCCACCTCGGGGTCTTCGTGGACCGGCGCAGGGACCGCCCGTGCCATTCGCGGACCTGGCTCGGCAGCTTCAGCGGCAGCCCCTGCCGCAGCAACCACGGCAGTCAGAAGGATGAGCACACCTGCTCGATGGCGCAGGCGGTCGGGAGGGAACAGGCGCATAAGGCCGCTTTCTTCAGCAGAAGAGACGCAAGCGTATCGCAGTGGCGTGCCGACGCCAAATCACGATCAGAGCGCGCCGTGCGCCGCAAATGCCCGGGCTGGAGCGATCAACCGTGGACCACCCGCACCATCTCCAGGCACTTGTTGGAGTAGCCCCACTCGTTGTCGTACCAAGACACCACCTTCAGGAAGGTGCCGTCCAGGGCAATCCCGGCCTCAGCGTCGAAGATGGAGGTGCGGGCATCGCTGCGGAAGTCGGTGGCCACCACCTTGTCTTCCGTGTAGCCCAGCACGCCCTGCAGGCCACCTTGGGCCACCGGCAACTGGCTCATGCGCTTCATTTCGGCGCAGATGTCCTTGTAGGGGGCTTCTGCAAGGAGCTCCACGGTCAGGTCGACGACCGAAACATCCGACGTGGGCACGCGAAAGCTCATGCCGGTGAGCTTCTTGTTCAGCGCCGGGATGACCACGCCCACGGCCTTGGCTGCGCCGGTCGAGGAGGGGATGATGTTTTCCAGGATCCCCCGCCCGCCACGCCAGTCCTTGTTCGACGGGCCGTCGACCGTTTTCTGTGTGGCCGTGGCGGCGTGCACCGTGGTCATCAGGCCGCGCTTGATGCCCCACTTGTCGTTGAGCACTTTGGCGATCGGGGCCAGGCAGTTGGTGGTGCAGGAGGCGTTGGAGATGATGGCTTCACCTTTGTAGGTGGCGTGGTTCACGCCGTACACAAACATCGGCGTGTCGTCCTTGGAGGGTGCCGACATGATCACCTTCTTCGCGCCGGCCGCGAGGTGCTTCTCGGCGCCGGCCTTGTCCAAGAACAGGCCCGTGGACTCGATCACCACATCGGCCCCCACGTCGCCCCACTTCAGCGCAGCGGGGTCCCGCTCGGCGCTCAAGCGGATCGTCTTGCCATTGACGATCAGGGTGTTGCCCTGGACCGCCACCTCGCCCTTGAAGCGGCCGTGCACACTGTCGTACTGCAGCATGTAGGCCAGGTAGTCAGGCTCCAACAGGTCGTTGATTCCGACCACTTCAATGTCGGGGAAGTTCAGCACCGCTGAGCGCAGCACATTGCGGCCGATGCGGCCAAAGCCATTGATGCCGACCTTGATCGTCATGTTCTTGCTCCAGATTCGATGAGGGATAGGACGTTGAAAAACGGGGGCAGGCGGGCATGGCCCGCTCGGCCTCGGGCGCGGGGGGTCAGCAGTGGGTCAGCGCTGGAGTACCTTGCGCACGGTGGCCACGAGGTTTTCGGTGGTGAAGTGGAAGTGCTTGAACAGCACACCGGCCGGGGCCGACTCGCCGTAGGTGTCGATACCCAGAACGGCCGCACAGCCGTACTTCCACCAGAAGTCGGTCACGCCGGCCTCGATGGCCACGCGCGGCAGGCCGGCGGGCAACACGTTGGCCTTGTAGCCCGCATCCTGGCGATCGAACACGGTGGTGCTGGGCATGGAGACGACGCGAACGGCGATCTTCAGCCGCGCCAACTCGGTCTGCGCGTGCAGCGCCAACTGCACTTCGGAGCCCGTGGCGATGATCACCGCCTGGGGCTTCTTGTTCAGCCCCACCTCGCTGGGTTCGGCCAGCACATACGCGCCCCGCGTGATCAGATCGGCCTGGTTCTTGGGTGCATAGGGCAGGTTCTGGCGCGACAGCAGCAGCGCGCTGGGCCGGTTGCGGTTGATCAGCGCCATGGTCCAGGCCACCGCGGTTTCCGTGGTGTCGCAAGGGCGCCAGACGTCCAGGCCCGGAATCAGGCGCAGGCTGGCCGCATGCTCGACACTCTGGTGCGTCGGGCCATCTTCGCCCAGGCCGATGGAGTCGTGGGTGAAGACGTGAATGACGCGTTGCTTCATCAGCGCGGCCATGCGGATGGCATTGCGTGAATAGTCGCTGAAGGTCAGGAAGGTGCCGCCATAGGGGATGTAGCCGCCGTGCAGGGCCACGCCGTTCATGATGGCGGCCATGCCGAATTCGCGCACGCCATAGTTGATGTGGCGGCCCATCACCTGGCGTGCTGCATCGCCTTCGCCGACGGTGGTCTTGACCACGGCGCCGCTTGAGCTGTCCATGCGCACAGCCGGTGTTGCCTTGGTTTGCGTGAGGTTCGAACCCGTCAGGTCGGCACTGCCCCCCAGCAGCTCGGGCAGCTGGGCGGTGAACTGTTCCAGCGCGATCTGGCTGGCCTTGCGGCTGGCCACGGTTTCGGCCTTCTCGTGGACATCGCCCACGATGGCCTCGGCGATTTCCGCGAAGTTCTGGGGCAAGTCGCCGGCCATGCGACGCGCGAAGGCCTCGGCTTGGGCCGGGTGCGCCTTGGCATAGGCTGCGAAGCGCTCGTTCCACATCGCTTCGGCCTCGGCTCCGCAAAGATGCGCGTTCCAGGCATCGTAGGCCTCTTGCGGAATCACGAAAGGTTCATGGGTCCATCCGATGGCCTGCCGCGTGAGCTTGATTTCTTCGCCGCCCAGGGGTTCACCATGCGCCTTGGCGGTGTTGGCCCGGTTGGGTGAACCCTTGCCGATGCTGGTCTTGCAGATGATCAGGCTGGGCTTGCCGCCCCTACTCGTCTTGGCTTGGGCGATGGCCCGGTCCACGGCATCGGTGTCGTGCCCATCCACCGGACCGATCACGTTCCAGCCGTAGGCGCTAAAGCGCTGCGCGGTGTTGTCCACAAACCAAGGCGCCACTTGGCCGTCGATGGAGATGCCGTTGTCGTCGTACAGGGCGATGAGCTTGTCCAACTTCCAAGCGCCGGCCAGGGCGCAGGCTTCATGGCTGATGCCTTCCATGAGGCAGCCGTCACCCAGGAAGGCATAGGTGTGGTGGTCCACGATGGCGTGGCCCGGCTGGTTGAATTCGGCGGCGAGCAGCTTCTCGGCCAGCGCCATGCCCACGGCGTTGGCGATGCCCTGGCCCAACGGGCCGGTGGTCGTTTCCACGCCCGGCGTGATGCCGACCTCCGGATGGCCTGGGGTCTTGCTGTGCAGTTGGCGGAAGTGGCGCAGTTCGTCCATCGACAGCGCATAGCCGGTCAGGTGCAGCAGGGCATAGATCAGCATCGATCCGTGACCGTTGCTCAGCACGAAGCGGTCGCGGTTGGCCCAATGCGGGTTCTTCGGGTTGTGTCTCAGGTGGCGGCCCCACAGCGCCACGGCCATCTCGGCCATGCCCATCGGGGCACCGGGGTGGCCGGACTGGGCCTGTTGCACGGCGTCCATGGCCAATGCGCGAATCGCGTGGGCCATCAGGGTGGCGTTGGGGGCGGTACGGGAGGTGAAGGCGGACATGGCGTGTGGGCTAAGGTTCGCGGCGAAGCCGCTACACCCTCGTGCAGGAGCCGGTGGTCCGGGCACACGCCTGAGGGGGCGGCGGGGATTGGGCGTGCGGCACGCAGGCGGTGAGAGCGGGAAAACCCGTGATTCTACGGTCTGGGGTGGCCCCGAGCAGGCCTCACCTGCCGCACCGTAGACTGGCTCCATGCCCTTGCCCAACCCTGCACCGAAGAGCCTGACCCCACCACCCCGAGCCTTGATCTTGGCCGCGGGCCGGGGTGAGCGCATGCGCCCCTTGACCGACACCACCCCCAAGCCGCTGCTGCCGGTGCGGGGCAAGCCCCTCATCGAGTGGCACTTGCTGGCCTTGGCCGCCGCCGGGGTGCGCGAGGTGGTGATCAACACGGCCTGGCTGGAGGAGCAATTCCCGGCCGCATTGGGCGACGGCAGCCGCTGGGGGCTGCGCATCGTCTACTCGCACGAGGGGCGCCGCTTCGGCCACGCACTGGAAACCGGCGGCGGTGTGGCCACGGCCTTGGAGGCGCTGGACCTGCAGCGGGATGAGCCTTTTTGGCTGGTCTCGGGCGACGTCTACATGCCGGGATTTGACTTTGACGCCGCGCACGTGCACACCTTTGCCCAGAGCCAGGACCTGGGCCAGTTGTGGATGGTGCCCAACCCCCCCTTCCATCTCGCTGGGGACTTTGGGTTGACCCCCGACAAGCGATTGCGGCGCCTGCCAGGCACCGGCGCATCCGAACCGGTGGCGTGCGCCTCACCTGAGCCGTTCAAGGCGATGACGTATGCCAGCTTCGCCCTGCTCAGACCCGCCATGGTCGAGGGCCTGGTGCCCGGCCAGCGCGCGTCCTTGGTGCCTTGTCTGTTCAGCGCAGCCGATAGCGGACGCTTGGCGGGCGCGCCCTGGGAGGGGCGGTGGGAGAACGTGGGGACACCCGAGCAGTGGCGCGCCCTGCAGGACTGATCTCACAAACGCGTGAAGGCCGGCGAGCCCAGGACCGCGCAGCCCTGGCCCCCAGGGGCCGGCATCACCCCTTCAGGGCCCATTGCGCCACCGAGAGGTACAGCGGGATCCCCAACAGGATGTTGAACGGAAACGTCACCCCCAGCGACAGGCCGAAGTACAGGGCTGGCTGGGCCTCGGGAACGGCATGCCGCAGCACCGCCGGCACGGCAATGTAGGACGCGCTGGCCGCCAACACCATCAGCAGCGCTGCATTGCCCGCGCCCATGCCGGTGATGGCTGCCAGCCCCAGGGCCAGGCCTGCGTGAGCCAAGGGTGCCAACACGCCCCAGGCCAGCAGCAGGCGCGGCATCCCGCTCAGGGTGTGCAGGTGGCGGGCGGTCAAGAGCCCCATATCCAGCAGGAAGAAGGCCAACATACCCTTGAACAGGTCGCCGGAGAACGGTTTCATGGCTGCCTGGCCCGAATCCCCCGTGGCCAGGCCCACGGCCATGGCCCCCAGCAGCAGCAATTGCGCACCATCGGTGAACGATTCGTGCAGCACCTTCCCGATGGGCAAGGGCGGCACCGGCCCCGCGCCTGCGCTGGCCAGCCCCGAGGTACCCATCAGCGCATCCGAAACCGAGCCCGGGGGCACCACCGCGGCGGCCTGTTGGCGCCGGAGCATGTTGGCCAGCAGCACCGCCATGATGATCGCGGGCGACTCCATCAGCGCCATGGCGGCGGCCATGTGGCCACCGTGCTCCATTCCGCGCCCGTCCAGGACTTGCACGGCCGTGATGAAGGTCACCGCGCTCACCGAACCATAGGTGGCGGCCACCGCCGCCGCGTCAAAGCCCGACAGCCAGCGGCGAAGCAGGTTGTAGCCGATGGCTGGGATGGCGACGGCCAGCAGCACGGCACAGGCCAGGCTCACACCCACTTCGCGCGTCAGGCCCGACTCGGCCAGCGCAAATCCGCCCTTCAGGCCCAAGGCCATGAGCAGGTAAAGCGATAGGAAGCGCGCGATGGGCTGCGGAATCTCCAAATTCGATCTCACGAGCCCAGCCGCTGCGCCGAACACGAAGAACAGGATGGCCGGATCAAGAAGCGTCTGCATCCGTTGATCCTAGGCGAATCCCTGACAATCTGGAAATCGATATTTCAGTCTCTATTCATCGAAAATAGTCGATGATTCCAGGGTTCACACCCGCTCCAGCACCAACGCAATGCCCTGGCCCACGCCGATGCACATCGTGCACAGTGCATAGCGGCCCTTCATGCGGTGGAGTTGGTTCACGGCCGTGGTGGCCAAGCGCGCACCACTGGCCCCCAAGGGATGGCCCAGCGCGATGGCGCCGCCGTTGGGGTTCACGCGCGCATCGTCGTCGGCCAGCCCCAGTTCGCGCAACACCGCCAGGCCCTGCGCCGCAAAGGCTTCGTTCAATTCGATCACGTCCATCTGGGCCAGCTTCAGGCCCGTGAGTTCCAGCACCTTGCGGGTGGCCGGCGCTGGGCCGATGCCCATGATGCGCGGGGCCACGCCGGCGGTGGCCATCCCCACGACACGGGCGCGAGGGGTCAGCCCGTGCCGCAACGCGGCGGCTTCGCTGGCCAACAACAGGGCGCACGAACCATCGTTGACGCCAGACGCATTGCCCGCCGTCACGGAGCCATCGGGGCGCACCACACCCTTGAGCTTGGCCAGGGCCTCCAGCGAGGTTTCGCGTGGGTGCTCGTCCTTGCTCACCACCACGGCCTCACCCTTCTTCTGCGGGATCGTCACCGGCGTGATCTCGGCATCAAAGAAGCCCGACTGTTGCGCCGCCACGGCCTTGAGTTGACTGGCCAAGGCCATACGGTCCTGCGCGTCGCGCTCGATCTTGAAATCGACCGCAACGTTCTCAGCGGTCTCGGGCATGGAGTCCACGCCGTACTGCTCCTTCATCCGCTTGTTGATGAACCGCCAGCCGATGGTCGTGTCGTACACCGCATTGGCGCGCGAGAAGGCACCTTCGGCCTTGGGCATCACGAATGGCGCTCGGCTCATGCTTTCCACGCCACCGGCCACCATCAGGCCCGCCTCACCGGCGCGGATGGCGCGTGCGGCCGTGCCCAGCGCGTCCAAGCCCGAACCGCACAGGCGGTTGACTGTGCTGCCCGGCACCTCGATGGGCAACCCGGCGAGCAAGGCACTCATGCGGGCCACGTTGCGGTTGTCCTCGCCGGCCTGGTTGGCGCACCCGTAGATCACATCCGTCAACGCAGCCCAGTCCACCTGGGGGTTGCGGGCCATCAGGGCCTTCAGCGGAACAGCGCCCAGGTCGTCGGTGCGCACCGACG